>PLZO01000089.1 GCA_003152165.1 Chloroflexota bacterium | reverse complement strand
CGATGGCGGTCTTGCCCACGCCTGGCTCGCCGATCAGGGCGGGGTTGTTCTTCGTCCGGCGGGACAGGATCTGGATGACTCGCTCGATTTCCTTCTCACGCCCGATCACGGGATCGAGCTTGCCGGCGCGGGCCGCCTCGGTCAGGTTGATCCCGAGCTGGTCCACGGTGGGGGTCTTGCTGGCTCGCTTGGTCTCCTGGGCCGAGGGTCCAGCGGAGGACGACTGGGAGAGGACCCGGATCACCTCGTGGCGGACCTTATCGAGGTTCACCCCGAGCGACTCCAGGACGCCAGCCGCGATCCCCTCGCCCTCGCGCACCAGGCCAAGCAGGAGGTGTTCCGTCCCGATGTAGTTGTGGCCGAGGCGGCGGGCCTCGTCGATCGCCAGCTCGATCACGCGTTTGGCCCGCGGCGTCAGGCCGACCTCCCCAACGACGGGTCGATCCCCGCGCCCGATGATGAACTCGACCGCGGTACGAACCTTGGCCAGCTCGACGTTCATGTTCTCGAGGACGCGCGCGGCAACACCCTCGCCCTCGCGGACGAGGCCGAGCAGGAGGTGCTCCGTCCCGATGTAGTTGTGGTTGAAGCGCTGCGCCTCGTCCTGGGCGAGCGTCAGTACCTTTCGGGCGCGGTCCGTGAACTTGTCAAAACGATCCATCGAGTCGAACGCCTGTTCCTCTTCCAGCGTCCGGGGGACGCCTCGGCCATGCTAGCACCTTGACCCCGACGCACAACCGTGCGCATGGCACCGGTGATCTGAGCGGCAGGTGACTATCCGCAGCGATCCCGGCGAGGATCCCGTAACAGATCCGATCAGAATCGAACGACCCGCCATCCGGCGGGTCGTTCGGCTGAGCGCTGGGCGGGTGCGACCGTGACCGGTCAGCCTTTCGTGTTCTCCGCCATCGTCTCGCGGGCGATCTCCTCGATCACTTCAGAAGCGGCGGCTTCCTCGGTCGCCTCGTCAACGGACACGGTCTCGATGATCTCGTCGATCCCCTCGGAGGCAACGGCCTCCTCGATCGCCTCCGCCTCGGCCGCGGTCTCAATCACCTCGACCGCGGCAGCCGCTGCCGGCGCTTCGTTGGCGTCGTTGGCCGCGGCAGCGTCGTCGATCTGCTCGAGCTCCTGGGTCGCGGCCGACTCGAGGTCGGCCTCGTCGGCGGCCACAGCGGCGCTGACCTGGGTGATCGCTTCGGAGGCAGCAGCCTCTTCGACCGCTTCGTCGGCGGCCACACTGGTGGTGACGTCCTCGGCCTCGGCCGCGGCCATCTGCTGGCGCACCTGGGCAAAGGCCGCGGCAAGCGTGTTGTCGATCCCGCCCTCGGGCTCCTGGACAGCGTCGGCCATCGAATAGCCGCGCTCACCACGCTCCGGCCGAGGCCGTCGCTCGGGGCGCGCCTCTCGGCTGGTGGCGGCCGTCGGGGCGGCCTCGGTCGGTGCCGGGCGGGCCGGCGCTTCCTCGGCCTGCTTCAGGCTCAGACCCAGGCGATGCCGCTCGGAGTCAAGGCTGATGATCTTGAGCTTGAGCGTCTGGCCTTCGTGAACGACATCGCCCGGGTGGACGACGCGCTGCTGCGAGAGCTCACTGATGTGGATCAGGCCCTCGAGGCCATCCCGAACTCGGACGAAGGCGCCGAAGTTAACGAGCTTCGTGACGGTCCCATCGATGATGTCGCCAACGTTGAAGTCGGCCACGGTGGAATGCCAGGGGTCCGGCTGGAGGCGCCGGATGGACAGGCTGATCCGGCCGCGCTCGTGGTTGATGTCGATGACCTCGGCCTCGACCTCTTCGCCGACTTTGTAGCCGGACTCGGGGTTGTTGACCTTGTTCCATGAGAGCTCACTCTTGTGGACGAGCCCGTCGATCCCGCCGAGGTCGATGAACACGCCGAACGGCGCGATCGAACGGACGGTCCCGGTCACCTTCTGGCCAACCTGGAGGCTGCTGAACAGCTCGTCGCGCTTCTCGCGACGCTCTTCATACAGGGCCACCTTCTCCGACAGGATCAGGCGGTTCGCCTTGCGGTTGACCTCGAGGATCTTCAGTCGAAGCTTGCGCCCAACGAAGGGCTGGAGCTTCTCGGCGATCTCCTGGGCTGCGTCGCGGGGCTGGTCGTTCTGAGGCCGGCGCGGGAAGTCCACGATCTGGCTGATCGGCACGAACCCGCGGATCCCGCAGTCGACGATCAGGCCACCCTTGTTGTGGTCGATGACCGGCGCCTCGATGATCACGCCCGACTCGAACTGCTCCTGCATCGAGCGCCACTTGCGCTCCAGGCCGGCCCGCCGGAGGGACAGGACAACGTGGCCTTCCTGCGACTCGGGCTGGAGGACATAGACGAGGACGGTGTCCCCGACGGCCAGCTGTGGCGAGCTCTCGGCGTTCCGACCGTAAAGCTCACGGTTCGAGACGACGCCTTCGCTCTTCGCCCCGATGTCGACGAGGATCTCGTCCTTGTCGATCCGGACAACGGTGCCCTCGACGACGTCGCCGTGCTTGAAGCTCTTGATGTCCGAGTCCTGCTCGGCGAGGAGCTCCTCCATCGTCGTCGGCTCAGGACCGAGATCACGAACCGGAATTGGCTCGGGCTCCTCTTCCTCGGCGGCGGCCGGGGCATCGGCGAGCTCAGCGGCCAGCTGTGCGGCGTCATCGCCGGAGCCCTGGCCGTCGGCCGCGATCGAGGCTGGGACGGCCTCGTTTGCGGTATCGGACGGGCCTGCGCTTGCGCCCGGCTCGACAGCCATCGAAGTCGCCGTCGGCTGTGGCTCGGCGGGCGCGGACTCGGTGGTCGCCGCTGGTTCAGGCTCGAGGCTTGCCGCCGGCTGGGGCTCGGCCAGGGCCACTGGGATGGCCTCGTCGGTCGGTGCGCTCGCGGGGGTTTCGCTGGTGGTGGCGGGCTCGTCCGCGACGGCAACCGTCGCGACGCTCTCCTCGGGCGCCTGGTGTTCGATCGAGGCGGTGGCCTCGACGTCGGGCGCCGGCCCGTCCTGCTGCTGGTCAGTCAATTTGGTGGTCTCTCCTTGTCGGGGATTACCCCGGGAAACAGGAACGGCCCGAGCGCCACTCGAGCCGTTGACAAACGATTTGGCGAGTCAGGTCCGGTGGGGCCTCAGTTCGCTCCTTCGTGATCGATGGCCGCAGGCGACGATCTTCTGCTGTCCTGCCTCGTGGGGCCGGAAGAGTCTAGCACACGGTTTTGCCGGCCTACAATCGCGCCAGCGTGCCTGAGCTACCCGATCTGACCGTCGTCGCCGAGGCGTTCCATGCCGCCCTGGCTGGGCGGCGGATCCGCTCCGCCAGCGCTCCCGCGCCCCTGGCCGTGCGGGGCACTCCAGCCGAGCTGGCCGACCTTGTTGGACGGCGGGTAGCGCTGGTCAGGCAGCGTGGCAAGTTCCTCCTGATCGAGCTCGATCGGGGCCGGATCGTCTTCAATCCGATGCTGACCGGGCGATTCCAGGTCGCTCCGCCCGGCGCGAAACTGCCCACGAAGACAGCGGTGATCCTGGGCTTTGGCCCGCGCGAGGGCGGGCCGCCGCGCGACGTCGCACGATGGACAAAAGGCGCCAGCTGGCTGCCGGCCGATGACACCCCGATCGACGTCCGCTACCGCGACCCGACCCAGATGGGCAAGGTCTACCTGGTGCCGGAGGGAATCACGCGGCCGATCCCCGGACTCGACGGGGAGATGGGACCCGATGCAGACGATCCCGCGCTGACCCTGGCCGTCTGGCAGGAACGGATCCGACGTCATCCCGGCGAGCTGAAGAATCTGCTCAGGAACCAGGCGTTCATCGCCGGCATCGGCAACGCCTATAGCGACGAGATCCTGCACGCGGCCGGCCTCCTGCCGTTCCGCCGACGCTCGACCCTCGCGGTCGACGAGATCGCCGCCCTGCACGCCGCGACGGGCTTAACGCTGACGAAGGCGATCGAGATCCTCCGCCAGCGCGTTCCGCCCACCTTCGAAACCCAGGTGCGCGGCTTCCTGGCCGTCCACAACAAGGGCGGTCAACCCTGCCCGCGCTGTGGCGCCCGGATCAGCGAGGTGAGTCCCGGCGGCTTCGTCACGTCGTTCTGCCGCGGCTGCCAACACTGACTCGCGCGTCGGGGTTTCCGTACTCAGGGCAGCTTGAGGACCTCGCCCGGGTGAATCACGAAGGGGCTCTTGATCCCGTTGAGCTGCTCGAGGATCTTGGCCGTCGTGTGGAAGTGGGCGGCGATCGACGAGAGGGTGTCGCCCGGCCTGATCGTGTACGTCCGCGCATGAGTCGGCGCTGGGGTCGGGCTTCCCGGGATGAGGCTCGCTCTCGGGGTGGGACTGACCACGGGCGAGGCAGAAGCGTATGGGCTCGTCCTTGCGGTCACGTTAACGGACTCGTGTGGGGTCGGCGATCCGGCGCCGGCCAAGCCCGGCGTCTCGGGTGGGCTGAGCCGGGCCAGAAACAGGGCGCCAAGGGCCGCCGCCATCAGGACGACGAGGCCGATCTGGCCGAGCTGACGCCGATCGCCGAGGGATGACAGGCCGAAGGTGGCCCGGCCACGATCGACCACGACCGGCGTCGTCCTGGCAAACTGTCGCCGGCCGGCGACCAGCGGGACCGGGCGGGCCGCATGGGTGGCTCGTAATGAGGCAGGCTGCGCTATCCCGCCCTGGTGCGGCCCTTCCGCGTCGTCTGGATCCGGGGACGGCTCGGAAGCCTGGTCGGAACCCGGCGGGATCGCTCCCCGTGGCGTATGAGAGTCGGTCATCGGAGCAAGGATAGCGTTGTCACGTTGCGCGACCGGTCCCCTGGAAACGCAAAAAACCCTGGCGACGACCTATGTTCCCGAAAGGCTACCCTCTCAGTATCTTCGGCGCTGGAGAGCTTAACTTCCGTGTTCGGGATGGGAACGGGTGTGGCC
>PLZO01000045.1 GCA_003152165.1 Chloroflexota bacterium | reverse complement strand
GTCACTTCCGCGCTGGAACACTAGTCAGACTCCCGGCGGGTAGGCTGACAGACCACGCAGCCGCATTCGCGGCTCGAGGCCGCGACCAAGCAAGACCACCCGAAAACCGCCGAGGGCGGCCGGGTCGAGGAGTCGGGCAACTGCCGAGCGGATCGCCAGCCACTCCTCCATCGTGGTGGCCGGACTCGAGCGGACCCGATCGACAAGCTCCTCGAGCCCGCAGCCGACGAGGAACTCGGCCTGGCTGACGTCGCCCAGGAGGTCCAGCCTGTGCGCCCGGGCCGCGGCCTCGAGGGCGGTCAGGTCGACGTGGGCCGTCAGGTCCTGGCGACCGATCGCGATGAACGGGTTCGCATGCGCTCGATGGCCGGCGTACGCTCGCAGGGTGCCGCCGGTGCGCACCGGGTCGTACAGGGCCGGCGCCCGATGCCCGTAGTCGATGATGACGACGAGCCCTCGCTCAAGGTCAGCGGCCACCTCGGCCAGCCACGGCTCTACCTCCAGGCAGATCTCGGCGACCTGGCCCTCGACGAGCGTGACGCCGTCCCGGGCGAGGCGGGCCGCGAGGGCTGGCGTCGACGGCTGGGATGGCTGTTCGCGCAACTGCCCGCTCGCGTCGTCCCATTCAACCAAGCGCTCCCACAGCCGGCCATCGCGCTGTTCGACCCGGTGGACCGGCAGGGCGTCCAGGAACTCGTTGGCCAGCGCGGCTCCAACGAAGCGTGCTGGCCGGGGCCCGCTGCTCGATGGCGACCCGACCCCGGCCGCTGCCTGGGCGAGTGGCCCCAGTCGGGCGTCGATCTGTGCCTGCCGATGGGCATTGATCTCCACGGGTTCGTAGGAGATCGCATCGACCAGCCCCGATCCGTCGCTGCGCAACCCGGCCAGGATGGTCGCTGCGAGCGTGCCCGATCCGGCTCCGTACTCGCGCAGGACGAATCGGCCCGGCCGGTCAAGCCGTCGCCAGACCTCGTCGAGCTGGCGAGCCACGGCGGCTCCAAAGATCGGATGGGTTTCCGGGGCGGTCAGGAAATCGCCCGCTCGGCTCGGCCGCTCCGTGGCCGACCGATAGTAGCCGTGCTCCGGGTCGTACAGGGCGATGGCCATGAACCGAGCGAACGTCATCGGGCCGCTCAGCGCGATCTCGGCCCGGATCTTGTCAAGCAGGGCCGGCTCGCTCTCGCTTGGCAGCGGTCCGGGTGGAGCCGTCCGGCGAAGGCCCGCCTCGAACTGACCTCGCTCAGTCATCACCGAGCCACGAGGCGGATCCCCGGCCCGACCAGCGAGTGGCCACCGAGCAGGACCGGGATGGCTGCGTCGGCTGCCGACTCCGTCAGCTGGGCCAGCCACGGATCAACGATTGCTGCTGGATTGAGGAGGTCCGAGGCGAAGCGATCCTCGGTGGCCGGCCACGACGATTCATCGACTCCGAGGCGATGCGCGAGGAGGACCCGGCTGTCGATGAGCGCAGCGTCGCCCAACTCTGCCAGCCGCGCTCCGAGGGCCATCGGACCGTCGCTGTCGAGGATCGATCCGAGCACGGAACGAGGTGGTCGCTGCGGACGTTCGTTGGCCAGGCAAGTCGAGGCGCGCAGCCCGCGCTCCTCCACCAATGCCCGAACTCGGCAGCGAGCAAATCCTTCGAGCCAGGCAAGCGCGGCCGCGGAGGTCCGGCCGGCGATGACGAGCTCGCCGCCAGGATCGGCCAGCACGCGTCGGATTCCAGCCAGGCGGTCGGTGACGAGGGCATCCTCAGGATGGGGGCCCAGGTCGATGGCAGCACCCTGCCGGCCAAGGAGGATGAGATCGAGCGGCGAATCGAGGTCCACGCCCAGTCGGTAGCGTGCCCGCAGGTCGGCGACTGGAATCCCCGCCCGGTCCGAGAGCCAGCGCGGCAGCGTGTTGTCGGTCAGGAGATCCCGAGGGACGCCGTGCAGCCAGCTCACATCGGCAACCGCCAGCACGTCCGACGAAAACCGATTGTTCGTGATGGCCATTGGTCCATTGCCGCCCGCACATGCCACGAAGGCGCGCCGATCGGCGAGACCCGCCAGTGGGATCGCTCCGGACCCGAGCAGGATCAGCCCACCGTTGGGCACATCCTGCAGCGCATCCGCCAGCCGGGCACCGAAGAGTCGCCGGTCTGGCGGGCCGGCAATCAGCCGTACCGTCGTAGCGCCGGCGCGCTCGAACCCGGTCTCGTGCACCCGGGCGAGCCGATCTCGAGCCGCGCCGAGCCGCCGCTCCAGCGGCCCGGCGCTATGAGCAGGCTGTGGGTGGAAGATGAGGACCGTTACCGGATGCATGGTCCGGAGTGTATGGGCGTTGGAGGTGGGCTTGGCACAACGACGGGTCCGGGCGTACATCGGGCTGGGTGCCAACCTCGGCGATGCCGCCGGCACGCTGCAGGCCGCCATCCATGCCCTCACGGTCCTGCCCGGCGTGCATCTCGCCGGCGTGTCGAGGCTGTATGCGACGGACCCCGTTGGGGTCACGGATCAACCCGAGTTTCGCAACGCGGCGGTAGCACTTGAGGTGCCCGCCGGCTCCGACCCAGCCGCCGGGGCGATCGCCTTGCTGATCGCTCTCAAGGGTCTCGAGGTCGCCTTCGGGCGTCTCAGCGGCCGACGCTGGGGTCCGCGCGAGCTCGATCTCGACCTGCTCGTCTTCGGCCGCGCCCGCCTCGCGATCGCCCGCCCGCCCGCGGCCAGCTCGAACGACGCGGATCGCGATTCAGCCCGGGCCGCCCACCTGCTCGAGGTTCCCCACCCGTCGGCGGCTAAGCGGCTGTTCGTCCTGGCGCCCCTGGCCGACCTTGCGTCCGGCCTGGTGCCACCGGGCTGGCCCGAATCAGTGGCCACGGCTCGCCGCCGCCGCGCGATCGCCGAGGGTCCCGAGTCGGTTCGACCGATCGCTGGCTGGGACTGGGCCGCTGGCGCTTGGCGGCCGCTGACCCGGCGGCCGCGACCGACTAGAGGCGGACGCTCGGCGGCCGCGAGCGATCGAACATCTGGACCGTGTCGATGAATCGGACGTGGGCCTCATGGTAAGCCATCACCAGCGAGTGGGTCCGAGCGCCGCCGCCGAAGAACCGGACGCCCTCGAGGAGATCGCCGCCGGTCACTCCGGTGGCCGCAAAGACGAGGTTGTCACCCGAGGCCAGGTCCGCCGTGAAATAGACCCGGCCCTCGTCGTCATCGTTGCCCATCGATTTCGCACGGGCCCGTTCCTCGTCGTTGCGGAACCGGAAGCGGGCCTGGATCTCGCCGCCCAGGCAGCGCAGGGCGGCGGCCGTGATCACGCCCTCGGGCGCCCCGCCGATGCCCATCACGGCGTGTACGCCGGTGCCCGAAACCGCCGTGCTGATCGCGGCGGAAAGGTCGCCATCGGAGATCAGCTTGATCCGCGCGCCGGCCGCCCGGACCTCGGCGATCAGGTCGTCATGGCGGGGTCGCTCGAGGATAACGATCGTGATATCGGCGACCCGTCGGCCGAGGGCCTCGGCAATTCGATGGCAGTTCTCGGTGGCGCTCTTGGTGATGTCCACCTTGCCGGCTACGACCGGCCCCACGCACAGCTTCTCGAGGTAGGTGTCCGGGGCGTGCAGGAGTCCGCCTCGCTCGGCCGCGGCCAGGACGGTGATCGCATTGGCCTGGCCGTGGGCGACCAGGTTCGTGCCTTCGAGCGGATCGACCGCGATGTCGATCGCGGTCGATCCCTCGCGGGCTTCGGCCCCCTTGCGACCCACCTCTTCACCGATGTACAGCATCGGCGCTTCGTCTCGCTCGCCCTCGCCGATCACGATCGTACCGGCCATGTCGATCTCGTCCATCGTCCGGCGCATCGCTTCGGTCGCGGCCCGGTCGGCATCGTCCTTCGCGCCCCGGCCCATATACCGGGCAGCCGCGATCGCGGCGGCTTCCGTGACCCGGACCATCTCAAGCGCGAGAAGCGGCTCCATTGCTGGGTCCTCCGGCTGGTCCGCGGGTTTCGTTTGTCGCGGGGTTAGTGGCGGAAGTGGCGGCGGCCGGTAAAGACCATCGCGAGGTGATGCCGATCGGCAACCTCGATCGCCATCTCGTCGCGGATCGAGCCGCCTGGTTGAATGATCGCACTGACCCCGGAATTCGCAGCGAGGGCGATCCCATCAGGGAATGGGAAGTAGGCGTCACTGGCCATGACCGCCATCCGCGCCCGGTCGCCGGCTCGGCGGAGGGCAACCTCGACGGAGACCTGACGACTCGCCTGGGCCGCGCCGATTCCGACCGTCGCCGCGTTCCGGGCCAGGACGATTGCATTCGAGCGGACGTGTCGGACCGTCCGCCACGCGAACAGAAGGTCGGTCAGCTCCTCGAGCGTGGGCCGCCGCCGGGTGACCACCTGGAGCTGGCGCTTGTCGAGCTCAAGTGAATCCTGGCTCTCAACCAGGAGTCCGCCGCTGATTCGCTTGAAGTCGAGGTTGGCGATGCCGTAGTCGCGCAAACCCTCGGCTGGATCGGGTGGAACCGCCAACAGCTCCAGGCCGGCTTTCTGGCGGAGGATCCCCAGGGCCGACTCGGAGAAGCCGGGCGCGATGACCGCCTCGTACGAATTCGCTGCGATCTCCCGGGCGGTCGCCCCATCGAGCTCGCGATTCACCCCCACGATTCCGCCGAAAGCCGCCACGGGATCGGTTTCGAGGGCGTGACGATACGCTTCGACGAGCTCGTCGTGGGAGGCCATCCCGACTGGGTCCGTGTGCTTGACGATCGCCACGGTGGGCGCGGTGAAGTCCTTGGCGATCCGGTAGGCCGCGTCGAGGTCGAGGATGTTGTTGAAGCTGGGCTGGCCGCCCTGGAGCTGGTGGGCATCGGCGAGCGATCCGCTCCGGTGGGTCGTCTCCCGGTAGAAGGCTGCCTGCTGGTGGGGGTTCTCGCCGTAGCGCAGATCCTCGACCTTTTCGAGGACCATCGCCAGGCGGGTCGGGAACTGGGTGCCCGAGACCTGGTCGATGTAGGCGGAAATCTCGGCGTGATATGCGGCCACGATCCCGAAGGCTTCGGCCGCCAGCTGCTGGCGGAGCTCACCGGAGAGCGACCCGAGCTCACGCAACTCGCGGGCGACCCGGCCGTAGTGGGCGGGGTTGGCGATCGCGGCAACCGCCGCGTAGTTGCGCGCCGCTGCCCCGAGGAGCGCCACGCCGCCGACATCGATCATCTCGATCACCTCGGCCAGCGCGAGCTGCCGGGCGCCGACCTGGGGGGCGAAGGGCTTGACATTGACGACCACGATGTCGATCACCCCGATGCCATGTGCAGCCAGCTCCTCGAGCTGCGCCGGATCGTCGCGGCGGGCCAGGATTCCAGCATAGACAGCGGGATGGAAGGTCTTGACCTGGCCGCCCACGAGCGGCGGCAGATTCGTCAGGTCCGAGACCGAGCCGACCTCGATGCCATCCTCGGCCAGGTGGTCGCGGGTGCCTTCCGTCGCGTAGATCTCGACGTTGAGGGCCTGCAACTCTCGCGCGAATGTGCTGATGCCATCGCGACTCGCCACCGAGAGCAGGGCTCGCACCCGGGCTTCCTCCCTCCAGCGTTCGCATCCTTCGCGGGCTGCCTCGATTCGCGACCGGCCGGGCGCTGCCGGGCGCGGCGGAGTCGTTCGTCGGCCGGCGGGCGCCGCACCTGAGGCCGAGTATAGCGTCCCGGCGTGGCATACTCGGAACCCTCGACCGGCCCTCCAGCCGCCGTCCGACAGGGAGAATCGACCCGGTGACCCACCTGCCCTGGGAATACCTGTTTCAGTCGTTCAGCGCTGCGCACTTCCATGACCTGTTCTACCCGATTGCCCTGGGTTCGCTGGTCCTGCTCGTTGCGCTGTGCGTGATCTATGCGATCCGGTCGCGCCAGCTTCGCCACCATGCCCCGTACCTCGACCTGTACGAATGGCTGCTGTGGACCGGGATCATCGCCTTCGGCCTGCTCCTGATCTTCAGCGTCTTCGTCTGGGACTTCGTCTTCGTCCTGACCACGATCATCACGACCTGTGCCATCTTCGTCTGGATCCGGTTCGTGCGTTTTCCGCCGATCCTCGCTGGCTACGAGCAGAAGCTGGCCCGCCAGCGCTACCTCAGTCGGCAGAAATACGCTCATCCCGAAGCGACCATCCGAGCGAAGACGAGCCGGCCCGGCCGGACGATCCGGACCGCACCGACCAAGCGGACGCGCAAGCGCCGCTAGCGTGGCGGTCTGCTGACCGATGGAGATTCGACGGTTCGGGATCGGCCAGCGCCGACCCGACGGGCCGGCTGGAACCCACAACGTCCAGGCCGCGCTGATTGACTCGGGCCACGGCGGAGTGATCGTCGAGCTGGCCCTCGGCCGCCACGCGACGATCGAGCCCCATTCCAATCCGAACACGACCTGGTTCGTGGTGATCGAGGGTGGCGGCTTCGTGACCGTGGGCCCGGATCGGGCCCGGGTATTCGCCGGCGAAGCGATCCTGTGGCCGGCCGACGTGCCCCACGGCGCCACTACTGAGCTGTCCGAGATGCGCGCGATCGTCGTGGAGTTCCCTGCTGCGGAGCTGAGCCTCGGGCCGGGCGCTACGATCGTCGACGCACGCCTGCCCGGAACGAGCTGGGGGCACGCTTCGGCCGCGGTTCCCGCCCCGCCCGAGGTCCCAGCCCCGGCCGACGGTCGCCTCGTCGACGAACGTCCGGCGCCCTACGACCCGCGCCACGGAGAACCGCGCTAGGTTTTGTTAGGGCCAAGGCGGGGGTCGGGCTCGGCCAGGCTCAGTTTTGGCCCAATCCGTCCGCCGGACGTCGGATTATTACGGGCATTCTTAGCCAACGCGGTCCCGGGGGTCGTCGTCGCGGGTTGAGCCCGATTCGATCGCCCTGGGCTCGCATTTATTGCGACCATCGCTATTACGGGCCTCAGGCTGTCCGAATTGGGCAGTTCTGGAACTCCACGCCTTCGGGAACGTGACATCTAAGAATGGTCGTAATAATCGAGGCCCGATAACGCGGTCCCGGGGGTCGCCGTCGCGACCGGAATGCCAGCTACGGCCCAACCACCAACTCCGCGATCACGGCGCCGAGCTGGCCGAGGATGCGGGCGGTGGCACCCCAGACGTGGAGGCCGTCCAGCCGATAGCCGCCGTAACGCAGCGGCCAGTCGCGAACCATCCGTTCCACGATCTCGATCGGAGCCCCGGGCAGGAACGCGGCAAGCGGCGCCTCGATAATCCGGGCCACCTCGGACTCCGACGGCCGCAGCACGGGCCGGCGCCGCGCCAACGCGACAATCGGCGTAAGGCTGAAGCGGCTGACCGGGATTCGCAGGGTGTCGAGTCGGCCCAGGAGCTCAACTCTCGCGGCTGCGGGATCGAGCCCGATCTCCTCGGTGGCCTCGCGCAGGGCAGTCCCCTCGATGTCGGTGTCATCGCGCTCCACCTTGCCGCCCGGAAAAGAGACCTCGCCGCTGTGGATCCCGTCGTAGGTGGCGCGCTCGGTCAGGATCACCGCCGCCGAGCCGCTCGAGCTCGGCACGACGAGGACGAGGACAGCTGCCGGTCGATCACCGGCGACCGCGTCGAGGCGCACGTCGGCTCGTGCGCGCCCGTCGGTGAAGACCGGCATCAGAACAGCCGGGCCAGGCGGCAGCCGACCGGCGCCGACCGTCCCGGCCAGGCGATCGGGCAGGCGCTCAAGTCGGACGGCTGCCTCCGCGAAACGCATCAGTTGGGCAGGTTTCCGCCGGGCGTCCCGCTGGAACTCTTCTTGTCGTCGATGTCAGGGACATCGAAGATTACCGGCCGCCCGCCGGGTCGTCGGCCGGGGCGGCCAGGGCGGCTGCCGTCATCGCCCGTGCCGCGCTTTGACCCCGCCCGGGCGTCGCGATGCTCGGACGATTCCACCACCACGGTTGCCTCGCCCGAGGAGAAGACGATCGCAGCGCCGTTCAGGTCGGCGTCGCCCACGATCCGATCACCCGGCCTGAAGCGGCCCTGGAGGAGCGCCCGGGCGAGTGGATTCTCGACCAGGCGCTGAATCGTGCGCTTGAGCGGGCGTGCACCAAAGGCAGGATCGTGGCCCTCGCGGGCAATCAGGGCCCGCGAGGCCGCGGTCAACTCCAGCGCGAGATCCTGGCCGGCCAGCCGCCGGGCGAGGTCGGCCAGGAGCAGATCGACGATTGCCTCGAGCTCGGCGTCGGTCAATGCGTGGAAGACGATCACCTCGTCGATCCGGTTGAGGAACTCCGGCCGGAACTGGCGTTGGAGGGCCTCGTTGAGGCCGGCTTTCATTGCCTCGTAGTTGCGCTCATCGTGACCCCCCGCGGCCGCGATTAGGTCACTGCCAACGTTGCTGGTCATGATCACGACAGCGTTCCGGAAGTCCACAGTCCGGCCCTGGCCGTCAGTCAGGCGGCCGTCGTCGAGGACCTNNTCCTCGTAGCCGACGTAGCCCGGGGGTGCCCCGACCAGGCGGCTGACCGAGAACTTCTCCATGTACTCGCTCATGTCGATCCGGACCATTGAACTGTCGTCGTCGAACAGGAAGCCGGCCAGCGCCCTGGCCAGCTCGGTCTTGCCCACCCCGGTTGGGCCGAGGAACAGGAACGAGCCGATTGGGCGGCGCGGATCACGGAGCCCGGCTCGCGCCCGGCGAACCGCATCAGCCACCGCCTCGATTGCCTCGTTCTGGCCGACGACCCGCTCGTGGAGGCGCTCCTCCATGTGGACGAGCTTGGCCGTCTCGCCTTCGAGCAGCCTGGTCACCGGGATTCCAGTCCACGACGCGACGATCTCCGCGATGTCGTCCGCGTCGACCTCCTCCTTGAGCAGGCGACCCGGACCCTGAAGCGCCGTGATCGCGGCCTCTTCCTGGCGGAGCCGCTCCTGGAGCTGGATCAGGGTTCCGTACTTGAGCTCGGCAGCGCGGCCGTAGTCGGCCTCGCGCTCGACCTGCTCGATCTTCGTCTGAAGCGCCTCAAGTTCGGATTTCGTGGCGCGGATGGCACTGATCGCGTCTTTCTCGGCACGCCAGCGCTGTTTCATCGCGCTCGCGCTCTCCTCGACTTCACTGAGCTCGCGTTCGAGCGCGCTGAGGCGGGCCTTCGAGGCGTCGTCCTTCTCCTTGCGCAGGGCCTCGCGCTCGATCTCGAGCTGGATCCGCCGGCGTTCGAGCTCATCGAGCTCGACCGGCATTGAATCGATCTCCATCCGGAGCCGGCTGGCGGACTCGTCGACCAGGTCGATTGCCTTGTCCGGCAGGAAGCGGTCGGTGATGTAGCGGTTCGACATGGTTGCCGCGGCGACCAGCGCCGAATCGGTGATCCGGACGCCATGATGGACCTCGTAGCGCTCGCGCAAGCCGCGCAGGATCGAGATCGTCTCTTCGACACTGGGCTGGTCCACGACGACCGGCTGGAATCGGCGCTCGAACGCGGCGTCCTTCTCGATGTGCTTGCGGTACTCATCGAGGGTTGTGGCTCCGATCGTGTGCAGCTCACCCCGGGCGAGCATCGGCTTGAGCAGGTTGCTGGCGTCCATCGCGCCCTCGGCCGCGCCGGCACCCACCACGGTATGCAACTCGTCGATGAACAGGATGACCCGGCCCTCGGAGTCCTTGACCTCCTTCAGAACCGCCTTGAGCCGCTCTTCGAACTCACCCCGGAACTTCGCCCCGGCGATCAGGGCCCCGAGGTCGAGCGAGATGACTCGCTTGTCTCGGAGCGTCTCTGGTACGTCGCCGCGAATGATCCGCTGGGCGAGGCCCTCGACGATCGCCGTCTTGCCCACGCCTGGCTCACCGATCAGGACCGGGTTGTTCTTCGTCCGCCGGCTGAGCACCTGGATCACCCGTCGGATCTCGTCGTCGCGACCGATCACAGGATCGAGCTTGCCCGCCCGCGCCTCGGTGGTCAGGTCCCGGCCGTACTTCTCGAGGGCCTGGTACGTGGCCTCGGGGTTGGTCGAGGTGACCCGCTGGCCGCCACGGACGCTCTGAAGCGCGCTGAAGATCGCCTCGCGACCGGCGCCGTGACGCTCCAGGAGCGTTTGCGCCTCGCCGCCGGACTCAGCCACGCCGAGCAGGAGGTGCTCCGTCGAGACGTACTCGTCGGTCAGCCGGCGGGCTTCTTCTTCGGCCCGCTCGATCACTCGCTTGGCGCGCTGGTCCAGGGTGAGCTGGCCGCCACGGACGCGGGCGCGCCGAGCGAGAATTCCGGCCAGCTCATCGCGGAAGGCGGGCAGGGCTACGCCGAGTCGACGGAGGGTCTCCGCCGGGACGCCGTCGTCGGGCTCGACGAGGGCCGCCAGGATGTGCTCCGCATCGAGGATCGGGCTCTCGAGCGTCTCGGCATTCTTCTGGGCGGCGAGGATCGCCTCCTGGGCCTTCTGGGTAAATCGGTCAAATTGCATCAGTCGTACTCGCTATGGGGTCGGTGCCCGCGGATCGCGCTGATCGAGCAGGTCAAGGAAAGCGACGGCGCCGGTTCGCGCCTCGTCGTTGAGTCCGGTTGGCAGGATCACGCGGACGGTGACGAGCAGGTCGCCGATCGGCCCGATCCCCTGTTTGGGCTTGAGCCGGGGCATCCCCTGGCCCGTCAGCCGGAATGTCCGCCCGTTCTGGGTGCCGGCCGGGATCTTCAGGAGCACCTTGCCCTTGAGGGTTTCGACCGGGACCTCGGCCCCGAGCAGCGCTTCGCGCAGGGTGATCGGAAGCTCGCGGCTCAGGTCAGCGCCCTTGCGGCTGAATATCCGGTGGGGTCGCACCCGGGTGACCAGGTCAAGATCGCCACCGTTCGCGCCCTTGCCCCGCAGTCGGATCCGGCTGCCCGTCTCCACGCCCCGCGGGACGGCCACCTCGAGACGCTTGCCGTCGAGCTCGAGCAGCCGGCTCGTGCCATGAAAGGCTTCCTCGAGACCGACCTCGAAGTCGGCCTCACTCGTGACCTGGCCACGGGCCGAACTGGCCCGACCTCCGCGCGGACCCGAGCCACCGCCGCCGTCGAGGTTCAGGCCGGCCAGCACCTCCTCGAAACCCGCCCCGCCGGCCGGCCCTGAGCCCCGTCCACCACTCACCGGGGAGCTTTCCGCCTGGCCAGCCGCGGCCCCGAAGAACGTGCGGAAGAAGTCGCTGAAGCCGCCCGAGTCGGGGCCGCCACGGAACTCGTAGCGGACGCCGCCTGTCCCGGGCGAGCCGCCGAACCCGCCAAACGGACCACCGGCCGCGAACGGATCTCCGCTCGTGTTGGATCGCCCGCCCGCAGCGCCGGGCCGGCCAGCGCCGGCCTTGGAGAGGGCCTCCCAGTTCGCCCCAAGGAGGTCATATTTCGAGCGCTTCCCGGGGTCGGACAGGACCTCGTTGGCCTCGTTTACCTCCTTGAATTTCGCCTCCGCGGCGCGGTCACCGGGTTTGATATCCGGGTGGTGCTGGCGGGCCAGCTTGCGAAAGGCACGCTTGATCTCCGCCTGGGAAGCGTCACGCTTGATCCCGAGCGTCGCGTAATAATCGCGATAATCCATCGATCAGGTCCTCCGGGCGTGACCGCCCGCCACCTGGCGCCGGACCGTCCGCTTGCCGTCCGCTTGCCGGCCGCTTGCCGGCCGCTTGGTCAGCGGCCGGTTCGATTCCGCGCTGGACGGCCCACTGGCGCCCAGTCCAGTGTGGCGCGGCCACGATCCGCTCGGTGGGCTGCCCGTTGGACCGCGACCGGCGGCTGATCCGTTGGCGGGAACGTTGGCCGGGCCGCCGGGCCGCCCCCGTTCGCCGGGTCGCGCTCGGGCAGCGGTACCGGGCGCGGGGCCAGTGGTCGAGGCATGCGTCGGAGCGCGTTCTCGAGCACCTGGGTCATCTGATCGACGGTGACCAGCTTGATCTGCTTGCGAATCTCCTCAGGGATATCGCGCAGGTCGCGCTCGTTCTTCCTGGGCAGGATCACCACACCCGCCCCGGACAGGTGGGCGGCGAGGATTTTGCTCTTCAGGCCGCCGATCGGGAGGACCCGGCCGCGCAGGGTGATCTCCCCGGTCATGGCCACATCCTTCCGGACCGGGATCCCGGTCAGCGCACTGACCATGGCGGTGGCCATCGTCACGCCTGCCGATGGACCGTCCTTGGGAATGCCTCCGGCCGGAACGTGGATGTGGAGGGTGTTGCGCTCGAAGATCTCGCGTTCGATCCCAAGGCTGGCCGCGTTGGCCCGGATCCACGACAGGGCGGCTCGGGCGGACTCGCGCATCACTTCACCGAGCTGTCCGGTGAGGATGAAGTCCTCCTTGCCCTCCATCTTGGTGACTTCCACGGCAACGATGTCGCCGCCGGCTTCAGTCACGACCAGGCCGGTTGCGGCCCCGGTCTGGTCTTCGGACTCGAGCTCACCATATTCCCAGCGCGGCGGTCCAAGGTATTCCTCGAGCTTCTTGACATCGACCACCGTCTTGCGCTTGCGACCCTCGGCAACGCTCCGGGCGACCTTGCGCATCACGTTGGCGAGCTCGCGCTCGAGGTTCCGGACGCCGGCCTCCTTGGTGTACGCCTGGACGAGCCGAACCATTGCCTCAGGCGTGATCTCGATCCGCTTGGCCGTCAGGCCGTGGTTCTGCATCTGCTTGGGGACCAGGAAGCGCTTGCCGATCTCGATCTTTTCCTGCTGGGTGTAGCCCGGCAGCTGGATGATCTCCATCCGGTCGCGCAGGGCGGCCGGGATTGGATCGACCAGGTTGCCGGTCGCGATGAAGAGGACCTTGCTGAGGTCGAAGGGCACCTCCAGGTAGTTGTCCTGGAACGTGTTGTTCTGCTCCGGGTCGAGAACCTCCAGGAGGGCCGAGCTCGGGTCGCCCCGGAAGTCCATCCCGATCTTGTCGATCTCGTCGAGCATGAACACCGGATTGTTCGTGCCGGCCGTCTTGACGTTCTGGATCACCCGGCCGGGAAGAGCCCCGATGTAGGTCCGGCGATGGCCACGGATCTCCGCCTCGTCATGGATGCCGCCGAGGCTCATCCGGACGAACTTGCGGCCCATCGCCCTGGCGACGCTCTTGCCCAGCGAGGTCTTGCCCACGCCGGGTGGTCCGACCAGGGCGAGGATCGGCGACCGGATCGTGTCGGTCAGGACGCGGACCGCGAGGTATTCGAGGATTCGCTCCTTGATCTTTTCGAGGCCGTAGTGGTCCTCGTCGAGGATCTTGGCGGCTTCGCGGATGTCGAGCTGATCGGTGGTCGAGACGTTCCAGGGCAAGCCGACCAGCCAGTCGACGTAGGTCCTGATCACGCCAACCTCCGGCGAAGCGGACGGGATCCGGCTCATCCGGTCGACTTCCTTGATCGCCCGGGCCTTGATCTCGTCGGGCATGCCGGCAGCTTCAACCTTGTCGCGCAGCTCGTTGAGCTCGGCCTGCTGCGGGTCGTCTTCGCCCAGCTCGCGCTGGATGGCTTTGAGCTGCTCGCGCAAGATGTACTCGCGTTGGGTCTTGTCCATCTCGGACTTGACCTCGGACTGGATCCGACCCTTGAGCTCAAGGATCTCGACCTGGCGGGCGAGGAAGGTGCTGACGAGCTTGAGCCGCTCGGTCACGTCGATCGTCTCGAGCAGCTCCTGGCGCTGTTCAGTGGTCATGTCCGGGCTGTAAGCGATCATGTCGGCCAGCAAGCCGGGCTCGGTGATGTTGCGGGCGGCGACCGCCGCCTCGGGCGGGACCGGTGCGCCGTTCGCGACGTACGCCTCGATCTGGGTCTGGACCGAGCGCATCAGCGCCTGGATCTCGACGCCGGCCGGCGTCGAGTCGGAGAGATCTTCGACTGTTGCCAGGAGGTACGGGCCCTTGGCGTTGAAGCCCTTGACGCGGAGGCGGCTCTGACCCTGGACGATGGCCCGGACGGTACCGTCCTGGAGCTGGACAACCTGGGCGATCTTGGCCAACGTCCCGATCTCGTAGAGCTGGGACGAGTCGGTGATGTCCTCCATCTCAGCCGAGCGCTGGGTGACCAGGGCGATCGGTCCGCCGTTGGCGACTGCGGCATTGAGGGCCGCCACGCTCTTATCCCGACCCACCTGGAGGGGCACGATCATTTCGGGGAAGATCACCGTCTCGCGAAGGGCGACGAGGGGGAGTTCGCGGATGTTTGGCTCGGCCGAGGCCGAGGCGGCGTCGTCGGACGTGCTTGCGGGCCCCGCCACGACTGGATCCGTCGCGCGCCTGGTCCGTCGCTTGCTCTCCGGGTTCGACGGTTTGCTAGCCATTGCCTGGTTCTCCTTGTCGACGGCTCGTGGCCGCCGTGGGTTAGTCACGGTATCGGGTTCTCGATCGTCCGCCAGCGAGACGAATCTCCTAGAGGTTTAGTGGTGGTCGGCACTGACGGCCTGTCGAGTAGGGCTTGTCAGGCCTGGTTGAGTGGCTTCTGCTGGTTGCGGCGATTGCCTGGCCGGTGCCTGCGACCCGGCGGCTGGTGCCTGCGACCCAGCGGTTGGTGCCTGCGACCCGGCGGCTGACCCAGTCGCGTCCCGCCCGCGGTCGGCCGCCTCCGGGTGCGCCTCGTCAAAGGCATTCGCCTCGTCAAAGAGGGTCTCGAGGATGCGAGTGCCGAGCCGCTCTTCCAGCTCGAACAGAATCCGGATCCCAGCCAGGTTGACGCCTCGATTCTGGGTGAGATGCCGGATCCACAGGATCCGGCGGACGTCTTCCTCGCTGTACAGCCGGATGTTGGTCGCGGTTCGAGCCGGGCACAGCAGGCCCTCGTCCTCGTAGATCCGCAAGGTGCGTGGATGGACGCTGACGATGCTTGCCGCCACGCTGATCACGTAGACGGGCCGAGTGGGATCTCGATCCAGCCGACCCATCTCAGTGGTTCCGACCACAGCCACCTGAGGCCTCGTTGATGAACATGAACGGAGTGTAGAACCCTACCAATACCATTGTCAAGAGTCCGGACAGGTTCTCGCTAGGGGAGTGGTGCGCCCTGCGGCAAGTCCGCGGCGCCGGTGGGGGCGCCTGAGGGCGTGCGGCGCCGGGGAAGGCCCCTCAGAGTGCCACGCCCCAGCGTCCCGGCCGCGGCACGAGGCTGCGCCAGCGTCCCGGCCGCGCCACGAGGCTGAGGCGTTTCCGTGCCTGCCGTTTTCTGGCCACTTGGTTCTTGTGGAGCGACAAACGCGGCGAATCAGGCCGTCCAAACCGTGGTTCGCGCCGATGGAGCCGGAATCCAGTCACTCGCAGCCAGAGCCATCTCGATGGGGCGAGCGAATTCATCCCGCCGTCAGCGTTGCCCGGGATCGAAAACTTCGTCGGTCGACCAGCCAGGCGACGGTGACGGTCCGGGAACATGCGTTTTGTCGTTCCTGTGCGCACCAACCGCTCCGCGGAGGCAGAAACGCGGCAACTCCAGGGGCCGCGCGGCGCCATTACGACGGGCCGCGTGTCAGGCCGAGGGACGGGCCAACTCCAACGGCCACGCGGCGCCCTGGACCTGGCCTGGCGCGTCCCGGCTTATGTGCCAGGTCGCCGTCCAGGCCCGGACCTATCGCCCCGGCGAGCTCGCCAGCTCGGCGGGTTCGGACGAGTCGCCGATTAGCTGGTCGTGCAGGGCGACCTGGCACTCGGTCTTGCCGATTGCGATCACCTTGTCGCCCTCGGCCAGGACCGTGTCTGCCCGGACCGAGATTGCCACGTCGTCGCGGATTACGGCAAAGATCGCGCAGCCCTCCGGCAAAGGGATGTCACGAGCATTCCGACCGACGGCCGGCGATGCGGGCTGAAGGAGCGCCTCGAACAGCTCAAGCTCGCCCCCACCCAGCGCGGCGAGGTGGAGGAGCTCGTGGACGGGGATGTCCTGCTCGATCGAGCCGAGGATCATCCGGGTCGGGCTAATCAGCTCGTCGACGCCCAGGTGGCGGAAGAGTCGCTCGTTCTTTGGGTTGTTCACCCGGGCGATCGTGCGCGGCACGTCGAAATGGTGCTTGGCCATCTGGCAGATCACGAGGTTGTCCTCATCATCTCCGGTCACGGCGGCTACCACGTCGGCCCGGTTGCAGCCGGCCTCTGCGAGGTACTTCCCCTCGCAGCCGTCGTGAGCGACGACGATCGAGCCGATCTCGTCGGCGATCTGGTTCGCCCGAACGCGGTCCTTCTCCATCAGGACCACCTCATGGCCGGAGCCCAGGAGCTCCTTGGCAAGGTAGTAGCCAACCTTGCCGCCGCCGATCACCAGGACGAACACGGCTCAGTCCTCCAGCTTGACGGAGCCGCTCGGGACCGAGCCACCGGCCAGGTCCGCGGCGTTCAGCGTTCGGATCGGGATGCCCGTCTCGGGCAGTCCCGCCCCGCCAACCGCCCCGTCAACCGCCCCGGCGACATCGGCGGCACCCAGGTCGGCTTCACCCAGCGCAGGATCGTGACGATGGTGGCCGCTGCTCGAACGGACGCCAGGCACGACCGAGACCGGCAGCTTCAGGTACGACAGGATCGCGTTGGCCATCAGGTCGGTCCGGCAGATCGTGGCGATCCCCAGCTCCGCATAGGCCAGCGCCCGCAACGGGTCATTGATCTTGGCGATGACCTGCTCGACCCGGAAAGCTTCGGCCGCCAGCTGGGCGGCCATGATGTTCCGGTTGTCGCCCTCGGTCATGGCCAGGAACAGGTCGGCATTCTCGGCGCCGGCGCGTCGGAGGGTGTCTTCATCGGTTCCGTCGCCGCGCGAGGCGTTGCCCTTGAATGAGCTCGGCAGGCGATCGAAGGCGGCCGTTGAGATGTCGAGAATCGAGACGTGGTGGCCGCCGTCGTCGAGCATCACGGCGAGCATCGCGCCGACGCGGCCGCAGCCGACGATCACTGTTCGCATGCTATTCATCCTCGGGCTGTCTCATTGATCGGTTCCCGGACCACCCAGACGGCGCACGGGGCATTGGAGAATACATACGGTATGGTGCGCCCGATCGCGAAATCGCCGCCGAACCGCTTGCGGTAAGGCAGGCCGAGGATCAGCAGGTCAGCCGCCCGCTCGCTCGCCTCATCGACCAGCGCTGCGCCCACGTCTCGAGCCTGCAGGAGAACGGTCTCGACAGCCTGGTGCTCTGATTCGGCGATCCCCTCGACGACGTCCAGGACCCGCTGGGCATCCTCCGAGCGGCTGGCAACGTCGGCCTCGAGGGGCAGGCTCCAGTCGATCTCGACGACGTGGACGGCGATCACCTGGCCCTTGCTCGCGCGGGCCGCCTGGCAAGCGAGACGGACAATGCGGGCATCGCTCGAGGCACCATTCACCGCAATGACCGCACGTCGGAAGGGCGGTTGACGGACGTCGGGCACGGCGGTCACGATACCACCGCCGGCGGCCCGCGCGACCGCCGCCCTCCGGTCGATCAGGTTTCGCTGGTGGGTTCGGGCACCGGTGGCGGGTCAAACCGGGTTTCTTCTTCGCGCCGGTATGGGGCGTTGACGACCACGGTGTGGGGCCGCCCGACGAGCACTGTCCGGAGCCGTTTGGCGGACTGGTTATAGAGAATCCGCTCCCACCAGTGCCGGGCGACGTACTCCGGGACCACCACGAAGGTGATCGGCTCAGGCTTATCCGGTGGCCAGGCGCGATCGAGGACATCGAGGTATGCCAGGAATGGACCGACGAGTGCCCGATAGGGCGATTCGACCACGACGAGCGGAACACCGGGGACCTGACGCTCCCACCGCGCCCGCATCTCGATCGCGGCGTCGGGGTCCTCCGAGACGAACACCGCCCGGATGTCGTCGCTGATCGAGCGGCCAACGTTCACCGCCTGGATGACGGCCCGGGTGAGACCCGGGATCGGGATCACCACGCGCTCTTCGCGGTGGGGTGGCCGGGCCACGAAGTCAGGCCGGATCGCGAGCTGTCGCTGGGACGCGCTGTACTGGCGCTGAATGAACAGCATCATCGCAACCAGGACGGGGATGAGGATGATCACCAGGTACGCGCCGTTCTGAAACTTCACGGAGGTGACCACGATCAGGACGACGAACGTGAGCACGCCGCCGAAGGCGTTGACGATGGCCCGCCACCACCAACCCGTCTCACGGGTCAGGAACCAGTGCTTGACCATGCCCGACTGCGACAGGGTGAAGCACACGAATACACCGACGGAGTAGAGCGGAATCAGGGCATGGGTATCGCCGTTGAACAGAACCAACAGGGCGAAGGCGATTCCGGCCAGCAGGACGATCCCCCACGAATAGGCCAGGCGGTCGCCTCGGAAGCTGAACTGACGGGGCATATAGCCGTCCGCGGCCAGGATTGCGGCCAGTCGCGGGAACGCGTTGAAGCTGGTGTTTGCGGCCAGGAACAGAATCAGGGCCGTGGCGATCTGGAACAGGTAAAACAGGGGGCTCGCGCCGAAGATCGTGCCGGCCACAAGGGCGACCACGGTCGGCCCGCCGCTGTTGTCGGTCGAGGGCACGATGGCGAAGGCGTGAGCCACGATGGTGATCCCAATGAAGATGACGCCCAGCAGGATCGCCATCGTGATCATCGTGTTCGCCGCGTTCTTGGCTTCTGGCTTCTTGAATGCCGGGACGCCGTTGGCGATCGCCTCCACTCCGGTCAGGGCCACCGACCCGCCGGCGAAGGCCTTGAGCAGCAGGAAGATGCTGAGCTGCTCGGTGCCCAGTGGTACTGCATCGGGCTGGGGCGGCAAGGCGTGGGCTGAGCCGGTGACGATCCGGATGAAGCCCCCGATCACGATCAACAGGGCCAGGCCCACGAACAGGTAGGTCGGGACGGCGAAGATGTTGCCCGACTCGCGCAGTCCACGCAGGTTGCCGATCGTGATCAGCGAGATTGATACGAAGGCGATCTCGAGTCGGTAGTCGTAGGCCGCCGGCAGGATTGACTGGATCTGCTGGATCGCCGACGCAGTCGATACCGCCACCGTCATCACGTAGTCGATCAGCAGGGCGGCGGCGGCTATCAGGCCGAAGATCGGGGCGAGGTTCTGGCGGGCGACGATATATGCGCCACCGCCGTTGGGGTAGGCCCGGCAGACCTGGCGGTAGGAGAACGAGACGACGGTCAGGAGGAGGGCGATGGCGATCGATACGCCGATCGAATAGGCCAGGGCTCCGGCCGCCCCGGCAATGATCAGGACCCGCAGGATCTCCTCGGTCGCATAGGCCGACGAGCTGATCGCGTCGGAGCTGAAGATCGCGAGGGCCTTCTTCTTGGCCAGTCGCTCGCCGATCTCCTCTTCGCTGGCTAGCGGTCGTCCGAAGACCAGGCTGCGCGCGCGGAAGATCAGCCGACCGGCCTTGGTCAGGGGCACGCTGGCGGCCTGCTTGGCCACCATCTGGCCGGGCCCGGTATAGCGGAAATAGGGAGAGTGCGGGCGCTCCACCCGGACGCGCCGGTCGGCGAGCTTGCGCCCGGGCAGGGGCCGACGGCCGCCGATCATCCTGCGGCCGCTGTGCCGACGATATCCACCCGGCCTCCGTCTCCATTGTCTGCGACGGCCAAGGCTACCACTCGGATTCGGTCCCGCTCAGATCCCGAAGCTCAGCCGTGCGATGCCGCGCGGCGGAAGCTTCGACGCGCGCATCGCTCGCTGGGTCGCCTCAACGTCGTAGGCCGCCCGGACCCAGGTCACGACGTGGCTCGTGACGTCCAGCACGAGCGCGCTCGCACGGGGATCCCCGTCCCTGGGCTGGCCGACGCTTCCCGGGTTGATCAACGCCCGTCGGCCGTGGACAGCCAGAGTGGTTCCCGGCTCCGGGGTCAGCACGTCGATGTCTTGGTCGGCGATACCGTTGTCGGCAACCACGTAGGCGATGGGCAGATGGGTATGGCCGAAGAGCCCATAACGTGTGGACAGGACTGCCAGGTTCGCCGCCGCGACGGACTCGGCCACAATGTACTCCCAGGTCGGGTCGCGCGGGCTGCCGTGGACCAGGCTGTACGACCCGATCGTCAGGCGCATCGGCAACGCCGCGAGCCAGTCGAGGGTTGCCGGAGCGATCACCCGTCGGGTCCACTCCATTGCGGCTCGGGCATCGATGTTGAAATCGCGGATCACGTCGTCGCCGGTCGCCGCAAGGTCATGGTTGCCCCGGACTCCGATCGCCCCTCGCTCCCGTAGCCGGTCCACGACGGCGTCCGGTTCCGGTCCGTAACCCACGACATCGCCGAGGTGCCAGACGGCTTCGACGGACCCGACCTGGGCCAGGATCGCATCAAGGGCGCGGATGTTCGCATGGATGTCGGACAGGACGGCGACACGCATCAGGGCGAGGGTAGCCGGTCGCCCGCCGGGAGGCGACGTCGGCGGCGCAGGGCTGCATCGCGGGGATAGGTGCCCCGCGTCGATTCCAGCTTCTCGACGATCACTAATACGTGGTCCTCGAGACCGGGGACAACGACTGGCCAGAGCACGGGTAGCGCAGCGCCGAGGAGGATCAGGCGGGGGCCAGCCGCCGCCAGCTCGGCCTCGAAGGGGCGCCGCTTCCAGGCGATCAGGACGCCGCCCCGGGCAACGAGCGGCAGGGCGATCTCGGCTAGCCGGTCCAGTGGCGCGATCGCCCGGGCGACCACAGCCGGCCAGCGTTCCCGGTGCCGATCGTCCCTGGCCAGGGCCTCGGCGCGACCGGCGAATACGTCGACCTCACAGGCGGGCGGTCCGGCCGCCTCGGTCACGAGGGCCGCGGCCACGGCCAGGAAGGCTGCCTTCTTGCCCACGCTTTCGACGAGCAAAACCCGCCGGGCCGGCAGGGCGAGAGCCAGCGGCACGCCCGGAAACCCTCCTCCGCTGCCCAGGTCGAGAAGCGTGTCGATCCCCCGCTCACGCAGAATCGGCAGCGCACTCAGGCTGTCGAGAATGTGCTCGCGAACGGCCGTTTCGGGATCCCGGATCGCGGTCAGGTTGATCGAGCGATTCCAGGCGAGCAGGAGGCGCAGATGGTCGATCAGGATCGTTCGGACGCGGTCGGGCAGATCGGCCAGTCCAAGCGTCGCGAGGCCCCGGTCCAGGACCAGCAACGACTCGGCCGGCAGCCCGGGGAGCCCCTCCACGCGCGACGGGAGCGGTTCGCGATGGTGATTCACGCATCCTCCGGATCCGGGGAGGTGAACCGTCCGCTAGCGCTCCCGGCGTCGACGTATTCGCGCACCGGGAGGTCGTTCGGTCTTCCATGCCGCGCCTGGTTGCGGTCCGAGTCTCCCCGGGCCCCTCGCGCGTCACGTTACCCTGCGGCCCCATTCGGGTGCGGATGATGGACGCTAAGAGACCCCGTCCGGTTCGTCAACAGGGTTATCCACGAAGTGAACAACGGATTGGACGAGATGGTGGACAACCCCCAAATCGGCCCGGTCAGGATGGGGGCGATTCGCCCCTCGAGCGTTCGGCCTCGTGCATTGCCCGGATCACAGCTGCCTCCTCGAGCCGAATCTCTTCCGCGGCAAGGGCCGCCCGAAGCGAGGAGCGCAGGACGTCGGTGTCCACTTCGGCCGGCCCCGACAGGGCCAGAACGAAGCTCGAACCGGCGTCCGGCACGGACGCCACGTCGAGCTCGCCACCCATCGCCCGGGCGAGCTCGCGGGCGATGGGCAGACCCAGGCCGGTGCCGGTGATTCGGGTATGCCCGGGCAGCCGGAAGAAGCGCTCGAAGATCCGGGGCCGGTCCTCCGACGCGATCCCGGCGCCGTCGTCCCGGACGGCGACGAGCGCCACTTGGCCGTGGAACCAACCGGCGATCTCGACGGTGCCGCCGTCGTCGGTGAACTTCAGGGCATTGCCGGCGAGGTTGGTCAGGATCTGCTCCACCCGGCGACGATCCCCGACCGCGGCCCGGATCCGCGGCGGAAGGTCCGAACGAAGCTCCACCTGGCGCTTGAGCCCGATCGGCCGGAGAGCGTCCAGGACCCGGCGGGCCACATCGGCAACAGAGAACGGAGCCATCTCGAGGCCGAGGTTGCCCGCCTCGATCCGGCTCATCTCGAGCAGATCGCCGACCAGGTCGCCCATCGTGTCGACGATCGCGCGGCTGCGGTCGAGAAAATCGCTCCGGACGGCGGGATCGTCGACCCGCCCATCGGCGATCAGCTCGAGATAACCGGCCAGGCCCGTCAACGGTGTGCGCAGGTCGTGGGCCACTGTCGAGACGTAGTGCTCGCGCTCTCGATCACGGGCCAGCAGGTCAGCCGACTCGCGCTCGCCGGCCACCTGGGCGCTGACAAGAGCCAGGGCGACCGCCGCGTGGCGGGCCAGCTGACGGGGCAGTCGCTCGCCGACGTTTTCGACGGCGCTCGGGCTGGGCAGGTCGAACCCAAGGACTACCCGACCACTGCTCGGGATCTCGATCCAGGCGTAGTTGTGGGGCTCGGGCTCGACGCGCGGCTCGGCCGACGTGCCGCGGGCGATCGACACGACCGCCGGCCCACTGGCCGCGCGCTCTGCGCGCGAGCCCGGAGCTCGAGCGTCAAGCCAGGCGGCTAGGGCAAGCGCGTCGGTGGGGTCCTCGCCCTCGCCCGCGGCCACCGCGATCCGGCATTCCCCGGCCATGGACAGGACGGCGGCTCGGCGGGCGCCGACGGTATGGGCCAGGAGCCCGAGCATTCCGGCCAGGCGGGCCTCGGCTGGGAGATCACTTACCAGGATGTCGAGCGAGCGCGCGAGCAGGGTCGTCTCCCGCCAACTCATCTGATCATCCATCCGGCGCGGGGATATGCGGCGTTCGACGAACGGCGGTGGAGCCCCGATCGTCGGGTTGGGGGCACTGCGCCGCGCGGTTGGATCAGTCATCGAGACGATCGTTGCAGCGGGATCGAGCGCAGGAGATCACCCGAACGTCCGGATCCGCCCTGAGCATCGACGCTGTCCGCCTGGCGGCAGGTCAGGTCGGACGGCCGGTTCCGCGAACCGGGCGGCCGAGGGTCCGCCGGACGACATCCACCACCTCGTCGACGTAGGCGTCCGCCTCGCCTCGCTCGGCGGCGGTCCGAACGCATCCGCGAACATGATCCTCGAGGATCATGATGCCTACCGAGTCGAGCGCGGCGCGCAGGGCCGCTGTCTGCTGGAGGATGTCCACGCAGTACTCTTCGCGCTCGATCATCCGGGCGATCCCGCGCACCTGGCCCTCGATCCGGCTGAGCCGGCGGACGAGCTTGGATTTGTCCTTCGAATAGCTGTGCCGGAAGTGATCCGGTGCTTCCGCGGCGGCGCGGGGATGGGCCCGTGCGGTCCGGGAGGTTGTCCCGGCCGCGGCCGCCGACGGGCTGGATCTGGTGGGGGAGGCCATGCTCCGTTCCATGATACCCCCCAGGGGTATCGCTTGCCAACCGCGGGACACCGGTTCGCCAAACCGCCGGAGTCGGCTAGACTGACCGCCGATGGATCAGCGCGACGATGGACCGGAAGCCCCGCTCTTGACCGACGCCGGGCCAGCCTTCGCGCATGTGAGCGAGGCCGAGTTTGCCCGGATCCTCGACTACTACCAGGTCCGCTGGGAGTACGAACCGCACACGTTCCCGATCCTGTGGAACATGGCCGGCGATCTCCTCGAGAGCTTCGCGCCGGACTTCTTCCTGCCCGAGATGGACCTCTATGTCGAACTTACGACGCTGCGCCAGAAGCTCGTCCGCAAGAAGAACCGCAAGCTCCGCCGGCTGCGCGAGCTCTATCCGGATCTTCGGATCAAGTTGTTCTACGCGCGCGATTTCCGGGCCCTGATGCTGAAATACGGCCGGCTGGAACTGGCCGACGAGCTGAGCGGCACGCCCGGCCACGTCACGCCCCTGAGGACGGCGGCCTCGATGCTGGCCGGTCGGTTCGGAGTCGAGCGCTCCGTCCCCGACGTTGTTCCCCAGGCCGGGTCGATGGCCCCCGGGGTGGTTGCCCGGGATCCGGCGCTCGTCCGCGCCGGTCATCATCGCCGCCGCCGTCGCTCAGCGAATCGGCCATCCGGAGCCGAGCAGCAGAGCAGGAGCGCATGAAGGCTCCGGTCGATCTGCAGTCCGACGTCGCTGAGGTCCTCGTCTCGGAGGATCAGATCCAGGCTAAGGTCCGGGAGCTCGGGGCGCGGATCAGCGCCGACTACGCCGGGCGCGAGCTGACCCTGGTCAGCGTGCTCAAGGGCTCGCTGCCGTTCATGGCCGACCTGATGCGCTCGATCACGGTCCCCGTCCGGATCGACCTGATGGAGGTCTCGTCGTACGGCGGGACGTCGACCGAGTCGTCCGGCCTGGTCCGGATCCTCAAGGACCTCTCGGCGAGCATTGCCGACGAGGACGTCCTCCTGGTCGAGGACATCATCGACACCGGCCTGACCTTGAACTACCTCATCCGCTACCTGCGCGGCAAGAGTCCCGCCTCGCTCCGGATCTGCACCCTCCTCGACAAGCCGGCCCGGCGCCTCGTGGAGATCCCCGTTGACTACACCGGTTTCACGATCGACGACCGGTTTGTCGTCGGCTACGGCCTCGACTTCGGGGAGTTCTATCGGAACCTGCGCTACGTCGGGGTGCTCCGACCGGAGGTCTATACAACGCAACCCGCCGCGGACTCTGTCGCGGCCACCGAACCCGGGGCCTAGTCGGGTGGCCCGCCAATGACGATGCATCGTCATCCGCTCGGCCAGGGCCGCTTGCTGGCGGCCGCGGCCGCTGTGGTCATCCTGGTGGCCTCGTTTCTGGCCTGGTATACCGCGGGTGGTGACACCGGCGGCCTGAACCCGATCGCCTGCAATGCCTTCGATGGTCGCTGTGGCACGGCCGGCGGGATGATCGACTTCATCATCGCCCTGCTCGTCGTGGCCCTCGTCGCCCTGCCCTACGCGATCGGGGATCGCCCGGTCGCCGTGGATCGCGGGTTGAGCTTCCTGGTGCTCACGATCCTGGGCTGGCTAGCCTTGCTCTACGCCGTGTTCTCGTTCCTCACCCAGGGTGACCTGGTCGGCCTACGCCCGGATCGGGCACCGGGGACTTGGCTCGCGCTGATCGGCCTGATCGCTCTGTCGCGGGCGACCTACGTGATCAGTCGGGGCGGCGACCGGGTCTAGGTTCGAGCTGCCTTGGCCGACCGCCCGCGACCGCTTGCCTCCGCCCGCAGTCTCAGCTGATGTCGATGGCGAACCACTCCTCGGTGACGGGCGCGGTGGCAAGCCGGACGACGAAGACGTAGACGGACGGTGCCCAGACCAGGCCGGCCGATCCGTCCTTCGATGGCGGTGGCAGGTAGACGACTCCGTCATCAGGATTGGCCGGCGCCGTTCCGGCCGCCGGGGCCAGCAGGATCTGCCTCGGTGCGCTGCCCGGGACCAGCTGCCAGGCCTCCGTGTCGAGGACGTGGATGGGTCCCTTCGGCTGGGTGACGAGGCAGTAGCCGACCTGTCCAATGGCCGTCGAATGGACCTGGACGGCCCGGATCCGTGGGTCCGTCGGACCGCTGGCCTGGAGCGGTTGGACGCCATACCAGGTGTGAACCGGACCGACACTGCTCGTCTCGGCGGTGAACAGGCGCCAGGCAAGGCCGTAGTAGCACGGACCACTGATGTTGCTGGCGGGCGAGGGACTCGGAATCGCGCTCACGCCAAGAGATCGGCCCGCTGCCCTGATTGCGCCCGAGCTCGGACCGGCGGCTCGCCCGCCGACGGGCCCCGCGATCGACGGTCGCGCTGTGCCGGGGCTCGAACCCCACGGCTTGACGATGCTCAGGGTGATGGCCAGAACGATCAATGTCGCCACGCTCAGGGGCCGGCCGTTGCGACCGGCCGGAACGAGCCGGACGCGGTTGGAGATGGCCATCTGGACGGCGTCCTGAGCCCTGTTCGGCCTGCCTAGCGGCCGACGCCGCTGGGACTCAACCAGGCCGTTGCCTGGTAGGCATCGGGAGCGCCCCGATCGCCGACGGCGACAATCCGGTCATTCCAGCGCGTCGACGCGGTCACCTCGGTGTCGAGGAACGCGGGGCCGTCCGGCTCGCGCTTCCAGGCGAGGCCATCCGACGATGTCCAGATGGCAGCCTCGCCGTACTGGACCCCGGCATCGAGCGTGCCCGCCGCGACCACGCCGGTCGGGCCGGCCGTCACGGTATAGATCCGGACCTGGATCTCGGGTCGGCCGAAGATTGGATCGGCCGGGGCGCGGGTCCATGTTCGTCCGTCCTTCGACACCCAGACGATCCCGGTGTCTCCGGCGAGGTCCTCGCCCACGGCCACGAGGCCGATCGACGGGATGTTGGCGATTGCGCGCATCCGCCCGTCGTGGAAGACCGGGTCGTCCGGCACGCGGGTCCAGGTCAGGCCGTCAGTCGAGGTCCACACGACGGCCGGACCCGGAGTATCGGCCGGACCGGTCTGGCCCACGGCTACCAGGCCAGGTCCGCCGGCGGCCACACCCCACACCCGGGCCCCATGGAAATCGGCTGAATCGTCCGCGCGTTGCCAGGTCAACCCGTCGGGGGAGACCCACAGGGCAGCGTCGGCCGAGAAGAACTCGTTGCCCTTATACCCGCCGGCCACGAAGCCGCCATGCCAGGGCGTGATTGACGTGAGGCGAAGGGGCGAGCCGGCGAAGGCCGGGCTGGCAACCTTCTGCCAGGCGCTGCCATCGGTCGAGGTCCAGGCCGTAACGCCATCACCGTCCCGGCCCACGGCGACGTATCGCTGGTCGTTGGAGGCGACCGCCGCGAGGAGCGTCTCGGTTGGGAACCCACCCGTGAACGCCCAGTTCGAGCCATCCGTCGAGAGCCAGCTGGCGCCACTGAAGTCCTGCAGGATCCAGCCGACCGTCACGAGCCCTGTGGGTCCGTTGGTGACCCCGGTCATCAGCGTATCGATCGCCGGATGACACGGGGCGCAGCCGCGGGTGATGACCACACCGGTCTGGGCCGTCATGAAGCCGGTCGGCTGCTCGACGTTCGTGGACCGGATCCAGGTGTTCGGATCGAGGCTGGCCACCGAACTCGTCGGCGTGCCACTGGGCACCGAGCCCGCCGGGGTTCCGGTGGGTCCGGGTCCGGCGCAGGCTGACACGAGCAGCGCCAGCATGGTCAGGAGGGCCAGCCGGGCCGGTGGCCCGACCGGGCGCCGTTCAGATCGGGTCGTCGTCGCTGATCGTCTCAAGAGGCTCGACCTCCATGATCCGCGCGGCAGGCGTGGCTCGTCCCCGGTGATACCGCGGCAGCGCTACTCGCCGAGATACGCCTTGCGGACCATCTCATTCTCGCGCAGATCGGCGGATGCCCCCGAAAGGGCGACCTGGCCAGTCTGCAGGACGTAGCCCCGGTTGGCCACGATCAGGGCCTGTAGCGCGTTCTGCTCGACGAGCAGGATCGTCGTGCCGGCGGAATTGATCTCCTGGATGATGACAAAGATCTGCTGGACAAGAATTGGCGATAGTCCAAGCGACGGCTCATCGAGCAGCAGGACGCGTGGTCTGGCCATCAGCGCCCGTCCGATCGCAAGCATCTGCTGCTCGCCGCCCGACAGACTCCCGCCGCGCTGACCGATTCGCTCCTTGAGCCTCGGAAAGAGCTCGAAGACGTGATCGAGATCGCCCTGGATATCGTTCTGTGGCCGGGTGAAGGCGCCCATCTTCAGGTTCTCGAGGATGGTCAGCCTGGAGAAGATCCGGCGACCTTCGGGCGAATGGCCGATGCCTGCCCGGACGAGCTCATGAGCCGGTGTCCGGGAGATGTCCCGGCCCTCGAATCGGACCTTGCCCTGGCGCGGATGAAGGAGGCCCGAGATCGTCTTGAGGGTGGTCGTTTTGCCGGCCCCGTTCGCGCCGATCAGGGTCACGATCTCGCCTCGGCGGACCTCCAGCGAGATGCCCTGGAGGGCATGAATCTGGCCGTAGTAGGTGTGGACATTGTCGAGCTGGAGGAGGACATCGTGGGACCCCGGGGCGGCCGCGGGCCGGGAATGGACGGCCTCCTCGGCGTTGGGTATCGTCGGCGCGGCGGTCATTCCGGCGGCTTTCCGAGATAGGCTTCGATCACCCGCGGGTTGCGGCGGACCTCTTCCGGGGTTCCCTCTGCGATCCGCTCGCCGTGGTCGAGCACCGTGATTCGATCGCTGATCCCCATCACGACCTTCATGTCATGTTCGATGAGCAGGAACGACAACCCGAGGTCGTGCCGAAGGCGGCTGATCAGCTCGGTCATCTCCCGGGTCTCCTTGGGGTTCATCCCGGCCGTCGGCTCGTCGAGCAGAACCAGGGCTGGCTCGCTGGCGAGGGCCCGGGCGACTTCCAGCCGGCGTTGGTCCCCGTACGGCAGGTTCTTGGCCATGAAGCTGCCGCGCCCCTTGAGACCGACGAGCTCGAGGAAGTTGAGGGCCCGCGTGACCGATTCCTTTTCCTCGGCCCTGGCCCGGCGTGTGCTGAGCAGTGCATCGGCCGCATTCGCGGTCATCTTCAGGTGCATCCCGACCTGGACGTTCTCGAGGGCGGTCATGTTCGCGAACAAGCGGATGTTCTGGAACGTCCGGCCGATCCCCGCCCGGACCATCTCGTTGGGCCGGGCGCTCTTGAACACGCCGACCCGCAGGAGGAACCGGCGGTACCAGGCCGGTCGGACGATAGCGGCGAGGAGCATCACGATCAGGCTGAGGATGGCCAGCAGGACGATCAATGCGCCGGCCACGGCTGAGGCTTGGTAGGCGAGCACGCCGAGGACGCCGACGATCACGGCCGGCACCACCCACGTGATAGGCTCGAGCCAGGCCCGGACCGGACGGGCGACCACCTGCTGGCCGTCGAACTCAACGGCGCCGGAAGTGGGGTCCAGGATTCCGGCGATCACGTTGAAGAACGTCGTCTTGCCGGCCCCATTCGGCCCGATCAGGCTGATGATCGAGCCGCGCGGAATCTCGAGATCGACTTCCTTGACCGCGACCAGGCCGCCGAACGCCTTGGTGACCTTGTGCGCCCGAAGGAGGAGGTTGCTGCCAGGTGGCCGGTCGACCGCCACGGTGGTCATGCGTCGAGCGCCTCGGTCGGAGGAGGCACGTCAGCGACGTCATCGCTGGTTGCATGGAGCTCCTGCCGTCTCCGACTGCTCGGGAACAACCCCTCGGGCCGGAGCAGCATCATTGCCACCAGGGCAATGCCGTAGAGCAGGTACTGGTATTGGACGAAGTCGATGCTCTGCAGGATCGGAACGTGGAGCGCCTGGAAAAACTGGTTCAACTCCTTGAGCACGACGGCCTGGATCGTGTAGATCACGAATGCCCCGGTCGCCACACCCCAGATGTTGCCCATCCCACCGAGGACCACCATGGCCAGGACGGTGAATGAGACCTGGAAGCCGAACTGGCCGGGACCCACGAACGTCAGCTTCGACGTCGCGAACACTCCGGCCAGCCCGGCGGTCGAGGCGCCCAGTGCAAAGGCCAGCAGCTTGGTCGTGATCGTGTTGATCCCACTGCTCGCGGCGGCCAGCTCGTCCTCGCGGACCGCCATCCAGGCACGGCCCAGCCGTGACCCCTGGAGGCGATACAGGAGGACCATCGTGACCGCCAGGATTGCGACCATCGTGATGTAGTACGGAACGGGGTTCTCCAGGGTGAACTTGAAGCCGAACAGCTCCGGCTTGTAGATCCCGCCGATCCCGTTCGTGCCCTTGGTCAGGGAGCTGGCATTCAGGAAGACGGCCGGCACGATCTCGCCGAAGCCGAGGGTCACGATCGCCAGGTAGTCGCCGCGCAACCGGAGGGTCGGCGCCCCGAGCAGCAGGCCGAGCGTAGCTGCGATGATCGCGCCGACCAGGAGCATCGGCCAGAACGGGATCTGCACATTCGTGAAGGGGGAGTCACCGAACGCGTAGACATACGAGCCGATCGCGAAGAAGGCGGCATAGCCGAGGTCGAGCAGGCCGGCCAGGCCGACGACCACGTTGAGGCCCATCGCCAGGAGGATGAACACGCCGGCGTTGGAAAATCCATCGATCCACAGCGATTGCGGTTGGAATGTGCTGAGTGGCGGGATCAAAACGAGCACAGGCAGCACGCTGGCGACCAGCACCCAGCCGAGCAGGATCGTGATCGAGCGATGGTTGCGGGCACCACTGCGCAGGCGGGCCCAGGGCGACTGCACCCGCGGATTCGAAACGGCCGTCATGTTCGCTCACCCAGTTGCTGGCCCAGCAGCCCGCTCGGCCGGAAGACGAGGACGAGGATCAGCACGGTGAATACGGCGACCTCGGACCATTGGGTGTAGCCCAGCACCGTCGCGTACACCTCGACGAAGGCGATGATGAATCCGCCGATCGCTGCGCCCGTGGTATTCCCGATTCCTCCCAGGACGGCGGCGGTGAACGCCTTCAAGCCAACATAGAAGCCCAGGTCGAACTTGATGCTCCCGGCGTACAGGCCCTGGACCATGCCGCCGGCGCCGGCCAGGGCCGCCGCGATGAAGAAGGTGATCGCGATCGTCTGGTTGATGTCGACGCCCATCAGCTCGGCGGCTTCGCGATCCTGGGCCGTCGAGCGCATGGCCCGACCCAGGCGTGTCCGCCCGACGAACAGCTGCAGGGCGATCATCAGGACCACGGCCAGGATCACGATGAACAGGTTCAGGTAGGCAATCTTGCCGCCCAGCAGGTCGAACTTGTCGGCCGGTACGATCTGCGGAAAGTTCACCGGGGACGGTCCGAACGCTACGGCAATGATGTTCTGGAGGATGAACGACACGCCGATCGCGGTGATCAACGGGGCCAGGCGCGGCGCGTGGCGCAGCGGTCGATAGGCGACCCGCTCGATGAACATGCCGATCAGGCCCATGCCCAGCATCGTCGCGAACATGACGATCGCCAGCAGCCCGACCAGGTTCAGCAGGTTGGTCACCGGCCCGACGAGCCCGAAGACGGTGGTCATGATCCACATCGCCAGGAACGAGCCGACCATGAACACGTCGCCGTGGGCAAAGTTGATTAGCTCCACGATCCCGTAAACCATCGTGTAGCCGAGGGCGATCAGGGCGTAGATCGCACCCAGGGTCATCGCGTTGGCGAACTGCTGGGTGCCCAGCAACAGGTACTCGACAAGCAGGGCGACGGCCCCGATGCCGAGTGGTCGAGCGATGCGCCGGAAGTCAGGTGTCATGAGTTCGGCAGCCCTGCCTGTGAGGTCTTCCGAGGTAGAAAGAGGCCGGGGAGTTGGAACTCCCCGGCCTCATCAAACGATCGACTACGGGGTCGCGTTGGGGTCCGTGAAGGACTCCTGCTTGACGAAGACCCAGTCGCCCTTCCCACCATTGAGGGTCATGTCGGTCTTGTAGAACGAGATGAACGGGTGGGTGTTATCGCCGTACTTGTCGAAGCTCAACGAGCCCAGCGCGGTGGTGAACGTGTTGGCCGAGCTGACCGCGTAGGCGCGAACGCCCTCGCGAGCGCTGGCAAGGTCGGTGGCCGTGGTCGCGGCATGCGTCAGCGAGGCGACGATGATCTGGG
>PLZO01000060.1 GCA_003152165.1 Chloroflexota bacterium | reverse complement strand
GTCACGGGCTCGTTCTAGTCATGCGTGCTGGGCCTCCGTCCCCCCCCGATGGTACGGTCGGCGAGGGACGACGGATGTGCAGCCCGCAGCTCGCCGAAGCAGGGCAGGGTGCCCGCCGTGGGCCGGCATAGAATTGGGCAATGAGGCGGATCGCGGGTCGCGTTGCACTGGCGATCGGGATTGTCCTGCTGATCGCCCTCATCGCCGTGGCCGTTGTCGGACTGCCATACAGCCTGTCCTAGCCGTCCCGGGCCGACCGCCGGGCGTTTTCCTTAGCGGTCCTTCTTTTTAGCCTTGCCCTGTCGACCGCTGAGCGGGACGCGGCTGAACAGCAACACNNCACCCCGGGCATATCCGGGCGACTACTGACATAGACCGTTGCCCCGGTGCCCTTGATTACTTTCGAGGCGGCCGCGCGGGCCGTGGCCGCCTTACCCTCATAGTGCCAGGGCAGGACCTGTGAAGCAGCCCCAACGCTCACTTCGTTGACCAGTCGGGTCAGGTCCTCGTCACGGGGATTGACCCGATGGCCGCGTGGTGTGGACTTCCGCTTGAGGTCATCGAGACTGAGCGGCTTGCCAACCTTGATCGTGTTGAACTTGGCCAAGGGAATGCCTCCAGTGCATGGATCCGAATGACATCAGCGTACGCACTTGAGGACGCCGAGTCCAGCAGCTCACAATGCACCCGGCCGATTGCTGGCGGTGGCCCGCTTGCCAGGCCACGTTCGGTTGCGCTAACGGTTGAACGGCCTGCGATCAGGTCCTGAGCCAGTGACCCCGAGTCAGCGGCCGTGGCCGACCTCTTCGGGTTCCTGGAACCATTGCATCGAGTCCCCGACCTGCGAGCGGAGCTTCCAGCGGAGCGACTTTGGAGCCCCGTCCACGGCGGCGCGCAGGGCGCTGATCTGGTCCTGGACGTCAAACCGCGGCGGACGGCGGAAGTCGAGCTCGCCCGGCTGGAGCTCGGTCTCGTGGAAATGGCGGAACTTGTCGAGGTTTCCGGTCACGGTGCGCCACCAGCCCCAGTCCGAGGACGTGAGGTTGGTGATCTGCTTGAGGTTCACCGCACCGTTGTCGTTCGACTCGAGCGGGTATTCGGAGAGCAGGGCAAGTCCGTCGAGGATGTCCTTGCGGTTGATCCGGGCGATCTGGAGCTTGGTCAGAAGCAGCTCAGCCAGCGGCAGCGTGGGTTTGTCGACCGTGAGGCGCCTGGCAAACTCAAAGGTATGGCTCATCTCCATCCGGTCGATCAGCACGTCGACCGGACGATTGCGCGCCTCGTCGACGAAATAGAGCTGCTTGTGGCCGAAGAGAGCGTTGTACTGGCGATCGCCGGTATATCCCTCGCCGGCCATGATCGCCGTCAGGGCCTTGCGATCCTGGGCCCGCGTCGCGACGTCAATATCCCGCCGCTCGCGTTCGACCCGGGCCGTCCACTCGGGACAGCGGGCGTGAAATGCAAGACCACCCATCAGCCGCACCTGGAGGCCCTGGCCATCGGCCAGGCCGATCAGGCGGAGCGCCTCGGCCAGGGGATCGCGCAGGGTCGGCGCGTCGATATCGGGCGCCCTCGGCTCGCCGGGGTCCGTTGCCGAAATGGCATTCTCGCTCGACATGCGCGCCAGTATAGTGAGCGCGCGTCCATCCCCGGCGACTTGGATCCGGCGCGAACCCGGGTGCGCCTGATTCCTGGTCGAAGGGGAGGATTGAGCCGGGCCGCGCGGTCCGGCCGGATCAGCACAGGAGGCGGATCGGGATGGGCGTGACGGGTGTCAAGACCCTCTTTACGCGCCAATCGTCGGGGTTGGTGCGCGAAGTCAGCGTCGTCAACGCGTTGTTCTTCAACACGGCCGCCTTCATTGGTGGCACCTTGGGCGGAGCCTTCGGGATTGCCGTCCTGGCCGGCGTCCCGATTATCCTCTTTGGTTCGCTCTCCAATTGGACGGTGACCGCCGTGGTCACGGGCGGCCTGTGCATCCTGCTCGCCTTCATCTTCGCTTCGCTCACTAGCGTCATGCCCCGCTCGGGCGGCGACTACGTCTTCACCAGCCGGATCGTGCCTCGGATCGGGCCGCTCCTGGGCTGGCTGGAGAGCTGGACCCTGGTCTTCGCGTCGATCGCTCTGATCCAGTTCGAGACGGTCCTCACCCTCCGGGGCGTCCAGATGGAGGGGCGGATCATCGGCATTGGGACTGGAAGCTCGTTCTTCAACGGCGCCAACGGCTGGTTCACCGACGGCAGCACCGGGGACATCACGGGGGTCCCCGGGATGATCGCCGGCCTGGTCGTCCTGGCCGTCGTGGCCCTGGTGGTCTTCCAGCCAACCCGCCGGTTTCACAAGATCGTCACGTACCTGACGGTCTTTGGGCTCATCGGCGGCATCCTGATGTTTGTCGTCGGCCTGGTCGTCCTTGATCCCACGTCGTTTGCGGCGAACCTGCCCAAGTACGCCAACGGGGTGACGGTGCCGCAGCTGACGGCGGCGGCAGCCACGGCCGGGTTGACGGGATCCAGCTTCAACTTCGGGCCATCGTCCCTGACGGCGTGGCCGTTCATGCTCCTGATCAGCGTGATGCTGTTCCAGTTCATCGGCTTCCAGTACTCGGCCTACATCTCGGGTGAAGTCCGGGGCAACGTGAAGCGCGGGATCCTGATCGCGGTCCTGGGCGCCCTGGTGATGGCCGTGTTCATGAACTCGATCTACCCTGACCTGCTCGCCGGACGGCTCGGCTTGAACGGCCAGGTGGGCTGGTCGGGTGCCTTCTGGGGTTACATCACCAATCCGTCGCTGCCGATGGGCCAGCCGAACTACTTCCAGCTCGTGGGGACGATCGCCCGGCCGGACTTGTGGCCGTTCTGGGCAACCATCGGCGCGGCATCGACCCTCTTCCCATTCCTGCTCATGCCGGTCTACGTGATCTTCATCAGCCGGGTGGCCCTGGCCTGGAGCCTCGATCGCCAGGTGCCGGAGTGGTTCGGGACGATCAGTGAGCGGCTCCGGGCGCCGGCCAATGCGATCCTGGCCACGATCATCGCGGCCGTGATCTTCCTGGCTTTCAGCAACTTCGCGATCCTCAAATGGATCGGGTTAGGGTCCCTGGCGCCCAACGGAGATCCGGCGCTGGACGGCAAGCTCAACCTGGTAGCGTCGGCGTTCTTCACGATCCTGGCCTCGGCATTGAGCTGGATCATGCCCGGGATCAACGCGATCCTGGCCAGGTACACCCGGCGGGACCTGATGAAAGACGCCCCGTGGATCCGCTGGATGCCGCTGATCGGCGTGATCTGGCTGGCCTTCGCGGTCGTGATCTACTGGTTCGCCGGTCTCGCCCCGATCGTCAACAACCTGACCGGATCCCAGACCCCGCTCCAGTACCTCAACGCGTCGGGCGTCTCGTTCGTGATCATCGTGTTCGTGATCGGCGCCGTGATCTATGCGATCCAGGCCATGCGCAACCGGCGGGCCGGCATCGAGACCAAGTTGATGTACCAGGCATTGCCGCCCGATTGAAATCGGGCTATCAGCGCGAGGCCGGCGCCGGCGCCGATCCGGGGTCGGCCTCATTCATCTGTTCCGAAGGGAGTCGTGTGAACGGTCGGCAGACCGCGCAGCTGGTCCTCGCCGGCGGCTCGGTCGTGACCATGGACCCGTCGCGGCCGACGGCGCAGGCCGTCGCGATTCGCGACGGCCGGATCGTAGCGGTCGGGAGCCTGGAGGAGCTCGGTCCCCTCGTGGGCCCGCGGACACGCCGGATCGAGCTGGCCGGACGGACCGTGCTGCCCGGCTTCCAGGACGCTCATGTCCATCCGGCGATGGCGGGGATCGGGCTTCTGCGCTGCCCGCTGCACGAGCTCACTCGCGACCTCCACGCTTACCAGGCGGCCATCCGTGCGTATGCGACCGCGACTCCGGATGTGGCATGGGTTCTCGGTGACGGCTGGTATATGGAGGCGTTCCCGGGCGGGACCCCCCGGGCGGCTGACCTCGATGCGGTCGTGGGCGATCGCCCGGCCTTCTTCGTCAACCGCGACGGGCACGGAGCGTGGGTAAATTCGCGCGCGCTGCAGGTCGCCGGGATCAACTCGGACTCACCGGATCCGGGCGACGGCAGGATCGAGCGGGACGCCGGCGGCGTCCCCAGCGGTACCCTCCACGAAGGAGCCATGGAGATCGTCCGCCGGTTGATCCCTCCACCCACGATCGAGGATCGGGCGCGCGGAGTGCTCCTGGCCCAGGCCTATCTGCATCGGTTCGGAATCACCGCCTGGCAGGACGCCTGGGTGACGCCAGCCGACCTGGCGGCGTATCGGCTCGTCGCCGAGCGAGGCGACCTGACCGGGCGGGCGATCGCCGGACTGTGGTGGGACCGCGAGCGCGGCGGCGAGCAGATCGACGAGCTCATCGAGCTTCGTCGGACCGGGACCGTGGGCCGGCTGCGGGCCGGCACGGTCAAGGTCATGCAGGACGGGGTGGCCGAGAACTACACCGCGGCCATGCTCCACCAGTACCTCGGCGAGGATGGCCGGCCAACCGGCAATCGCGGCATCAGCTTCGTCGATCCGGAGCTGCTCAAGCTCCACGTGACCCGGCTCGACGCCGAGGGCTTCCAGGTCCATTTCCACGCCCTTGGAGATCGCGCGGTCCGCCAGGCCCTCGATGCGCTCGAAGCGGCCCGCCGGTCGAACGGCCCGACGGACGGACGCCATCACCTGGCCCATCTGCAGGTCGTCGATCCAGCCGACTTGCCTCGCTTCAAGGCCCTTGGGGCGGCCGCCAATATCCAGCCCTACTGGGCCTGCAACGACCGCCAGATGGTCAAGCTCACGATGCCCTACCTCGAGCCGGAGCGGGCCGCCCTGCAGTACGCCTTCCGGAGCCTGCTGGAAGCGGGCGCCCGACTGGTGGGCGGCAGCGACTGGACGGTCAGCACGCCGAACGTCCTGGCCGAAGTCGAAGTGGCGGTGACCAGGATTTCGCCCGAGGACCGCTCGGCCCCCCCGTTCCTGCCCGGCCAGGCGATCGGGCTGCACGACGCCCTCGCAGCGTTTACCAGCGGCAGCGCCTACGTCAATCACCTCGACCAGGACAGCGGCACGATCACGGTCGGCAAGTACGCCGACCTGGCCGTCCTGGACCGGGACATCTTCGGGCCGGACGCCGGGCCGGTGGGCGACGCGCGCGTGCTGCTCACGCTGGTCGAAGGGGCCACCGTTCACGAGGACGACGGCCTGCAGTGGACATGACCCACGGACCGCGGCGGTGACGGACCTGGCCCGGCTCGATGCGATCGGCCAGGCCGAGCTCGTGCGCAACGGCGCGCTCAGCCCGGCTGAGCTGGTTGAGGCCGCGATCGCCCGGATCGAGGCTGTAAACCCAATCCTGAACGCCGTCGTAACGCCGTTGTTCGAGGAGGCCCGTGCGGCGGCGGCTCGGCCCCTGACCGATGGACCCCTGGCCGGGGTCCCGTTCCTGCTCAAGGACCTCGGTGCAACGTTCGGCGGGACCCGCCAGACCAAGGGGTCGCGGGCGTTCCTCGGCCACGTCTCGGGGGACGATAGCGAGCTCGTTCGACGCTACCGGCGAGCCGGGTTGATCGTGCTCGGCAAGACCAATACGCCCGAGTTCGGCAACCACTCGACAACCGAGCCGGCCCTCTTCGGGCCGACGCGCAATCCGTGGGCTCTCGATCGCACCACCGGGGGCTCGTCCGGTGGCTCGGCCGCTGCCGTCGCCTCGGGGATGGTTCCTGCCGCGCATGGCAACGATGGCGCCGGCTCGATCCGGATCCCATCATCCTGCTGCGGGCTCGTCGGGCTGAAGCCAACCCGCGGTCGCAATTCGTGGGCGCCGGCCGGCGACGCGATGACCGGGATCGCCGTGGAGCACGCCCTGACCCGGACCGTCCGCGACAGCGCGGCGTTGCTCGACGCCACCTCGGGACCGGTGCCCGGCGATCCGTATATCGCCCCGGCCCCGGATCGACCCTTCCTGGCCGAGGTTGGCACGGAACCCGGTCGGCTCCGGATCGCCTGGACTGCCCGGTCGCCGCTCGAGGGAGCCGTGGACCCCGGGTGCGCCGCTGCCGCGCGGGAGACGGCCGAGTTGCTGGCCGCGCTGGGCCATGAGGTCGAGGAGGCCGCACCCGAGTTCGACGGAGAGGTCCTGATCGAGCCGTATGTCCGAGTTTGGGCGATTGCCAACCAGGCGGACCATCGCGCGGCCGTTCGCGAGCTCGGCCGACCGCTGCGCCGGGACGAGCTGGAGATCACGACCTGGGAGCTCGTCGAGTACGCTCGGCGACTCGACGCGGTCGACCTGCTCGACGCGCTCGACGACCTGGCCCAGGCGACCCGCCGGATCGCCCCGTTCTTCGAGACGTACGCGGCCTGGGTCACCCCAACGCTCGCCCAGCCCCCGCTGCCGCTTGGGATCCTGAACCAGTCGCAGGGCGGTGCGCTCGAATGGTGGCGTTTCGACTGCGCCTTCAACCCATGGAACCCGATCGCCAACATGACCGGCCAGCCGGCGATCAGCCTGCCCCTGACCTGGTCGGCCGACGGCCTCCCGATCGGGAGTCTGTTGACCGGGCGATACGGCGACGAGGCGACCCTGTTCCGGCTCGCCGGGCAGCTCGAGGCAGCTCGTCCCTGGATCGACCGCACCCCGCCGGTTCACGCTTCGGCGGCAGGTGACCGATCATGGTCGGCACCGTCGGCCGGCCACCCGACCGACTAGCAGGTTCGAGGCACTCCAGATGGCGAAGCCGTTCCGGCTCTACGTGTGCAGCGACATTCACGCCTCCGAGCGCACGTGGCGCAAGTTCCTGAATGCGATGAAGTCCAACGTCTACAAAGTCGACGCGGCGGTCATCGCCGGCGACCTGACCGGCAAGGCCCTGATCGCCGTGGTCAAGGGCGACCACGGTGGCGAGACCTGGTCGGCGTCGGTGATGGGCCAGCACAGGGTGGCCCGCGACGAGAAGGAGCTGCAGGAGCTCGAGCGTTCCATCGCCGACATCGGCTACTACGCCGTCCGGGTCACCGAGCAGGAGCGGGCAGCGATGGAGGCCGACCCGGCCCTGGTCAAGAAGTATTTCCACGATCGGATCACCCGGCGGCTGACCGAGTGGCTCGAGCTTGCTGCCGAGCGTCTGGACGGCTCGGGCGTCCCGGTCTACCTGATGCCCGGCAACGACGACGACTTCGCGATCGACCCGATCCTCGAGAAGTCGACCTATTGCCAGGACGTCAACGAGCGGGTGGTCGAGCTCACGCCGTGGCACCAGCTGGTGAGCATGGGCTGGTCGTCACCGACGCCATGGTCGACCCCGCGCGAGATGCCCGAAGAGGAGTTCCTTGATCGGCTGTCCGGCCTTCTCGGTGGCGTCAGGGACTCGCGCCGGACCGTGATGATGACCCACGTCCCGCCGTACGACTCCGGGATCGACACGGCGCCCCTCCTGTCGCCTGATCTCCGTCCAACGGTCACGGCCGGCGACCTGCTCCGCGGCCCGGTCGGCTCGACCGGCGTGCGCAAGGCGATCGAGAAGTTCAAGCCCGTTCTCGGGGTCCACGGCCACATCCACGAATCGGGCGGCGAGCGCCGGATCGGCGACACACTGTGCGTGAACGCCGGGTCGGAGAGCTCGATGGGGATCCTGCGCGGTTACCTCGTCGACCTCACCGAAGATGGGGTCCAACGCTCGCTACGGGTCGAGGGCTGACCGGCCTGGAATCCGGTTTTTAACTGTGAGCGACTGAGCCATAGCTGCGCCGCCGCCCTAGTCGAATGCCAGCGCCTCGAGCTGATGGCTCCGTGCGAAGCGTTCGAGCAGGCCATTCGGCGCCCGCTCGAGGGTGCGACCGACGGACTGGCTGAGAACCTCCAAGGCGGCGTCGGTCGCCTCCTGCAAGGGCGCGCCGATCGCTCGGCGGATCCACTCTCGATCCTCGGCCAAGGGCAGGTCGCGAGGTCCGAACTCAAGGCCCTCGAGAATGGCCTCGTAGAGTGCCTTCGCGACCTTGTCCCGCGCGTACTCAGTAACCACCTGCCGGGCGATGAACCGGCAACGAGCCTGCTCCGATGCTCCCATCATCCGGCCCTCCTGCCTATCTCGGCTCTTCGGCGGACCCTAGCCCCGGAAACGTCGACCGCGCGAGTGCCGAATGGCCCGTTGTGGGCGATCAGGATCCAAATGCGGCCGGTTCACCGTGGGTGGGCCGATTGGACTGCGAATGATGCCATTCGACTCTGCCCAGCTTGCCCTGGCTGGTGCATGCTCGGCCAAGGAGAGGTGTGTTGATGTTGGGACGACGCGAGCGAGGTAAGACGAAGCGTTCCGGGCACGAGGCAACGGTATGGATCGACCAGAACCAGGCGATCATCGTCGGCCGAGATGCCGATGGCGCTGACGAGGTCCAGATGCTCGGCCGCAAGCCGGCCGAAAGCGAGGCACGATTTGAGGCCAGAACGGTTGACGCCGTCGTGGACGAGGAGCGTGTCGTGGTTTCCGGTCCGGCTGATGTCCGCACGCAGTTCGATCGCGCATACGTCGCCGTGACCCATCGACCCGACCGCCTGGTCGACGTCGAGCCGTCCGCGCCCGGCCCGCGCAAGGCTCGTCGGACCGGCTAGGGCCGGCGCCAACCGCCGGGACTATCGTTTGGCCATGCGCATCGTGTCCCCGGCCGAGGCCGTCGCCGGCATCCGGAGCGGCCAGCAGGTGTACCTGCAGTGCGCTGCCGCGACCCCGTCGGTCCTGCTCGACGCACTCGTGGCCCGGGCGCCCGAGCTGCGCAACGTCGGGATGATCCATCTCCACACGGAGGGCCCGGGGCCGCATCTCGCCCCGGAGATGGCGCCCCATTTCCGCCACCGGGCGCTGTTCGTGGGGCCCAACGCGCGGGCTGCGGTCAACGAGGGCCGGGCCGACTACGTGCCCGTCTTCCTGTCCGAGGTTCCCCACCTGTTCAACCGCCGGGCGCTGCCGCTCGATGCAGTATTCGTCAACGCAACGCCGCCGGACGTCCACGGGTTCTGCTCCCTGGGCGTGTCGGTCGAGGCGATGCACGCTGCCGTCCGCGCGGCCAGCACCGTCATCGTTCAGCTCAATCGGGCGATGCCGCGGACCCTGGGCGAGAGCTTCATCCATGTCGACGAGATCGACCTCGCGATCGAGGTGGACGTGCCGCCCTATGAGGTCGCGAACGGCCCAATCAGCGAGGTCGACCGACGGATCGGCGAGCGCGTCGCCGAGCTTGTCCCAAATGGCGCAACCATCCAGCTCGGGATCGGGGCCATCCCGGCGGCGACGGCGCTCGTGCTCCGCGGCCATCGCGACCTGGGGGTCCACACCGAGATGTTCACCGACGCGGTGGTGGACCTGGTCGAGGCGGGCGTGGTCACCGGCGCCCGCAAGGAGCGCAATCGCGGCAAGATCGTGGCGGCGTTCGTGATGGGCACGCGCCGGCTGTACGACTTCGTGAACGACAATCCGATGGTCGAGATGCGCTCGGTCGAATTCACCAACGATACCCACGTGATCCGCTCGTTCCGCACGATGACCGCGATCAACTCGGCGATCGAGGTCGATCTGAGCGGCCAGGTCGTTGCCGACTCGATCGGCCCGCGGATCTACAGCGGCGTCGGCGGCCAGATGGATTTCGTCCGGGGGGCCGCGCTCGCGTCCGACGGCCGCGCGATCATCGCACTGCCGGCGACCGCCGCCGGCGGATCCGTGTCGCGGATCGTGTCAGCCCTGACCTCTGGCGGCGGGGTCGTGACGACCCGTGCCCACGTTCGGACGATCGTAACCGAGTGGGGAGTCGCCGAGCTGTTTGGTCGGAGCTTGCGCGAACGGGCAGCTGCCCTGATCGCCATCGCTCATCCTGACCATCGCGACCGGCTGGGGTCCGAGGCGCATCGACTCGGGGTCATCTGAGAACCGGCTGAGCCAACCGGCTGAGCCAGGCCGCTGAGCCAGGCGGCGACGACCCGCGTCGCACCGACGGCCCAGGCTGTGAGAGCGATCGGAGCGGTCGTCAGCGAGCGACCACCACCGTCGCCGTGGAATGGGTCACGACGTGCTCCGAGACGCTGCCCTGCAGGGCGCGCGACAGGAGTCCGAGACCGCGCGAGCCGACGACGACCATGTCGTAGCCGCCCTCGTCGGCGATCTTCTCGATGGTGACGGCCGGATCCCCAGCAGGCTCGTAAAGCAGCGGCTCGATGCCGTGCTTGGCGAGGATCGCCTTCGCTTCGGCCAGCTCAGTCGTGTGGACGGCCCGGTCGTCCCACGGATCGACCGGCACACGGCTTGAACGGACAGGAATGACGCTCACGACCCCGACCTTCGCCTCGAACCGCTGGGCCAGGTCGGCCGCCAGCTCGAGCGCGCGATGGGCCGGCTCACCACCGTCATAGGCGACGAGAATCTTCTTCATCTTCGTGTTCCTTTCGCCACGTTCGGGCGCGCCCGGAATGGGCTGAACCTCAGCGCAAGCATGGCCCTCGGGCGGTTCCGCGACGACGGCCGACGGTCACGTCCGGGCGTGACCTATGGCCCTCGCGGGGCCACCTCCGAGCCGAGCAGGATTGGGCCATGGCGACTCGAGACCTGACTACCGTCCTCGACGCGACGTGGTTCGCCGCCGACCTCACAACTGAGGCCACAGGTCGTCTGGCCGCGCTCGGCAGCCTGGCTGATTTCGCGGAGGGCACGATCGTCGTTCGGGAAGGAGAGGTGTGCGAGTCGCTGGGTGTGGTGGTCAGCGGGCGGATCGCGCTCCGGCTGCGCCTACCGGGCGGCCAGGACCGGACGATCCTGACGGTCCATCCGGGCGATGTCTTCGGCTGGTCCGCCGTGCTGCCGCAGCCCATCGCCACCTCCACCGGGGTAGCGGTCATGCCGACGACGGCGGTGCTGTTCGACGGAAACCGGTTGAAGCTTGCGCTCGCGGCCGACTGCGACCTGGCGGCCGCGATCTACGGCCGGCTGCTCGTGAGCGTCGCGCGCCGCCTCACGGCGACCCGCGTGCAGCTGCTGGATCTGTACCGCCCCGGAAATGAGCCGTGGTGATGCCGGCCGCGTACTTCCTGCCACGGAACGAGCTTGACCGACTGTTCGGGGCACTGGTCGCGGACGGCCGGCGCATCGTCGGCCCCACGATCGCCGATGGCGCGGTCGTCTATGACGAGCTGAACAGCTCGGCTGAGCTGCCCTATGGCCGGACGGCCGACACGGCCCCAGGCAGCTACCGGCTGCGCACCACGGGCGACCGGCGCGCCTTCGACTACGGTGTCGCCCTCACGTCGTGGAAGCGCTTTACCCATCCCTCGCTGATTCCGCTGACGCGGGCGCACCGGGACGCCGATCGGATCGTCGTCGAGTCGGTCCTCGAGGAGCCTCCGAAGCTCGCCTTTGTCGGGGTCCGGGCCTGCGAGCTCGCCGCCCTGGGGATTCAGGAGCGGGCGATGCGCGCCGGTCCCGCGGGCGACCCGGACCACGCCGCCCGCCGGGACGCCGCCCTGATCGTGGCGGTCGAATGCGCGATGGCCACGAGCACGTGCTTTTGCACGTCGATGGCCAGCGGCCCAGAGGTCGATCACGGGGCGGACCTCGTGCTGTCCGAGCTCGACGACGGATTCGTGGTCCGGGTTGAGAGCGATGCGGGCGTCCCGGTCGTGGCCTCACTCGGCCTGCGGGCGGCCGCGCCGGATGAGGTCGAGCGCGCCACTGCCCAGGTAGCGGCGGTCCGTGAGGTGATCGGGGACCCGGTGGCAGCGAACGGCCTGGCGGCGCGGCTGCGGACCGCGCTCGATCATCCGCGCTGGTCCGAGGTCGCCGAGCGCTGCCTGGCGTGTGCCAATTGCACCCTCGTCTGCCCGACCTGCTTCTGTACCAGCGTCGGCGTGGCCTCCGACCTGGATGGCGCCGACGCGTCGACCGAGCGAAGCTGGGACAGCTGCTTCAGCCTCGGCTTCGGGCGAGTGGCCGGAGACGCGAATTTCCGGCCCAAGGTCCGGGACCGCTACCGCCAGTGGCTGACCCACAAGTTCTCGACCTGGTGGGACCAGTTCGGCTCGAGTGGTTGCGTCGGCTGCGGCCGGTGCATCGCCTGGTGTCCGGTGGGCATCGACGTCCGCGAGGAGCTTGCTGCGATCGCGCCGGTGAGCGCGCCGACGGGGCCGATCCCGTGGCCGCCCTCGCCGCCGGAAGGGCGCGCGCCGGCGGCCCTTGCGACGATCACGCCTGCCCGTCATGTGATCGCGACGGTCCGGTCCGTCGTGCCCGAGACCGCGGACTCGGTCACCCTCCGTCTGGCCACCAACGACGAGGCCGTGCTGGACGCGCGCCCGGGTCAGTTCGTGATGGTCGAGCTGCCGGCATTCGCGACTCCACCGATCTCCATCTCGCGAATTCGCCCGGGCGGCCTGGACCTGACGATCCGATCCGCGGGGCCGGCAACGGCTGCATTGACCGGCCTCGTGGCCGGCGCCCAGGTTGCCCTGCGTGGTCCACTCGGCCGAGGCTGGCCGATCGATGCGGCCATCGGGCGGGATGTCGTCATCGTCGCGGGCGGGATCGGCCTGGCGCCGCTCCGTCCGGTGATCGAGGCCATCCTCGGCGAGCGGCCACGATTCGGTGCCATTCGGCTGTACCTCGGCGCCCGGACCCCCCGCGACCGGCTGTTCGTCGCCGAGATGAATGCGCTGGCGGGCCGGGCCGATGTCGAGGTCGCCGAGATCGTGGACCGGGCTGGACCGGAATGGCTGGGTCAGGTCGGGATCGTCACCCAGTTGTTCGACCAGGCCGGCTGGGACGGGTCGCGGGCGACGGCGTTCGTGTGCGGCCCGGAGCGAATGATGCAGGCGACTGCCGTCACGCTGGCGGAACGGGGAGTCAACCCGACGGCCATCTGGCTCACGCTCGAGCGCAACATGGCCTGTGGGGTCGGCACCTGCGGGCATTGCCAGCTCGGGCCGTTCTTCGTCTGCCGGGACGGCCCCGTGTTCTCGGTCGCGGAGCTCGGCACGGCCTTCGGTCGGGAGGGTCTGTGATGGAGCCGCCGGAGCTGATCCTGCCCGGCCGGCGAGGCCCGCGCTCGGGGACGCCCCAGCGCCCCCGGATCGGGATCGTCAAGTTCGCCTCGTGCGACGGCTGCCAGTTGACCCTCCTCGATCTCGAGGACGAGCTGCTGACGATCGCCGATCGGGTCGACCTGGTTGAGTTCGCGGAGGCAACCTCGCGCCGGTCGGCCGGCCCGTTCGACGTGCTGTTCGTCGAAGGCTCGATCAGCACGGCCGAGCAGGTCCAGGAGATCGCCCGCCTGCGCGCCGTGTCGCACCGCCTGGTGACCATCGGGGCGTGCGCCACGGCCGGGGGAATCCAGGCCATCCGCAATTGGTTCGATCCCGACGAAGTCCGGGCGGCGGTCTATCCCGAGCCCACCTACGTCGAGTCGCTCGCCCAGGCCCGACCCGTGGCGGACTTCGTGGCGGTCGACGGCGAGCTCCGTGGTTGCCCGATCTCGCCGGGCCAGCTCCGTGAATTCCTCGTCGCGCTCGTCACCGGGCGCCGACCCCAGTTGCCCGACGAAGCGGTGTGCCTGGAGTGCAAGCGTCGCGGTGTCGTGTGCGTGGCGGTCGCCCAGGGCATCCCCTGCCTCGGCCCGGTGACCCGGACTGGCTGCGGTGCCATCTGCCCGGCGTACGGCCGCGGTTGCTACGGCTGTTTCGGGCCGCGAGAATCTGCCAATACGACCTCCCTGGCGAGGTGGCTGTCGGACGACCGCTCGGCCGCCGACGTTGGCCGCCTGTTCGCCGGGTTCACTGCCTGGTCGGTCCCCTTCCGGGCCACGATCGACGCGTACGGCGGTCCGCCCGGCCAGGTGCTTCCAGCGAGGGAAACCGACGATGCATGACACCGACACGCTGGCCGAGTCGAGCGGCGACCTCAGCGTCGATATCGCGGGGCTGACCCGGGTTGAGGGCGAGGGCTCCCTGCGCCTCCAGGTCAGGAACGGCGTCGTGGAGCAGGCTCACCTCGAGATCTTCGAGGCGCCCCGGTACTTCGAGCGCCTCGTCGTCGGTCGGACCCCGGACGAAGTCATCGACATCGTTGCCCGGATCTGTGGCATCTGTCCGGTCGCCTACCAGATGACCGCCGTGCATGCCTTCGAGCACGGCCTGGGGATCGAGATCGACCCCGCCGTGCGGGCGCTACGCCGGCTGCTCTATTGCGGCGAGTGGATCGAAAGCCACGCCCTGCACGTGTACCTGCTCCACTTGCCCGACTTCCTGGGCTATCCCAGCGCCCTGGAGATGGCTCATGACCGGCGCGCAGCGGTCGAGGCCGGGCTGGCCCTCAAGCGAACGGGCAACAGGATCGTCGAGCTCATCGGCGGGCGCGCGATCCACCCCGTGTCCGTCCGCGTCGGCGGCTTCTCGCGGTCCTTCCGGCGGACCGAGATCGCCGCCCTCCGGCAGCCGCTCACGGCGGCTCTCGAAGTTGCCCTGCAAACCGTCGACCTGGTGGCCGGATTGGATACACCCCAGTTCGAGCGCGACGGTCGCCTCGTCGCCCTCCGGCATCCGAGCGAGTATCCGATGAACGAAGGCCGGATCGTGTCGAGCGATGGTCTCGACCTGGCCGCGACCGACTGGCGTTCGGAGTTCAGTGAGCAGCAGGTGGCCTGGTCCAACGCCTTGCAGGCGCGCGGTCGCGACGGACGGCCATACCTGCTCGGCCCGGCAGCCAGGATCACCCTCGCCGGCGACCGGCTCCATCCCATGGCGGCTGCGGCCCTGGCCCGGACGGGACTCGCCGCCGAGATCGCGGTCAACCCATACCGCAGCATCGTCGCCCGGGCCGTTGAGCTCGTCGACGCGACCGCTGAAGCACTCGACCTGATCGAGGCGTACGAGCCGCCCCATGAGCCGGCGGCCCGCTGGCGCCCGGGGCCATGCTCCGCGGCGTGGGCGACGGAGGCTCCGCGCGGCCTGATCTTCCATGCCTACGAGCTCGACGATCAGGGCCTCGTGGCTCGTGCCCAGATCGTGCCGCCAACGAGCCAGAACCAGGCCGCGATCGAGGCGGACCTGGCCGCCTTTGCCCCGCGGGTCCTTGACCTGCCGCAGCGTGAGGCCACCCTGCGGATCGAACAGCTCATCAGGAGCTATGACCCGTGCATCAGCTGTGCCACGCACTTTCTGGACCTTACCGTGGAGAACGTGGGATGACCCCGCACCCGCCAGCCAATCCTGTCGACGAGCGGGCGGCAATCGGCCAATCCGGGGCCGGACCCCAACGCGTCGTGGTCGAAGTCCTCGTGTGTGGCTCGCCGGATCGCGCTGACGACGGAGCGCCGTCCGTCGCTGCCCGGATGATTGGCGACCACCTGTCCGGCGACGCTCGGGTGCGGATCGTCGGCCAGCTGGACATCGACGACCTGCTGGCCGTCCCGGCAGGCGCCGCCGTCGTCATCGTCGATGCTGCGACTGGCCTCCGGCCGGGTCAGGTCGTCGACCTGCCCTTGACCGGGCTCATCGGTGGCCAGGGCCGCGTGCGCCCACGGTCGTCCCACGCCCTCGCCTTTGCGGAGGTTCTTGGGCTCGCGGAGCTGATCCGGGGTCGGCCCGTTTGGGGCCGGATCGTCGCCATCGGCGCCGTCGAATTCGGTCTCGGCGCTGGTCTCAGCCGGCCCGTCGCAGCGGCGATGCCGGCGCTGATCCAGGCCATTCGTGGAGCCATCGAACAGGTCGCGGGCATGGTTCCCATTGAGGAGAGGTTCTGAGCGAGATGTGTATCGCGTTTCCCGGCCTGGTCGTGGCTGTCGACTCATTTGGGGCGGTCGTCGAGACGGAGGGTCGCCGCCGTCGAGCGTCCACCTTGTTCCTGCCCGATATCGCCGTCGGCGACTGGGTGACCGTTGCTGCCGGCACGATCGTCGAACGGCTCGAGCCGGAACATGCGGCGGAGATCCAGGCGGCTCTGCGCACGGCGATCGCCCTGGAGATGGGCGACCGGTCAGCGGCTGGAGCTACCGATCAGGCAGGAGGAGCGTCCGATGTCCAGTCGTTCTGATCGAGTGGCGAGGCGCGCAATCGCCATCCCCGATGGAGTCGGCTGGGGCGTCGTCCTCGCAACTGGCGCGGCACTGATCAGCGGGTTGGCCATCTACCTCAACGCGTTTGCGGTCAAGCAGCTGCCGGACGCCGCCGTCTACACCACCCTCAAGAATGCGATTGCCGCGTTCGTCCTGATGGCGGCCGCTGTGGGACTCGGGGCTGTCCGGGACGTCCGAGCGATCGACCGTCGGCACTGGCCGGCCATCCTGGCCGTTGGCGTGATCGGCGGCAGCGTGCCGTTCATCCTGTTCTTCACGGGCCTCGCCCAGGCCAGCGCTCCCAGCGCCGCATTCATCCAGAAGACGTTGTTCGTGTGGGTGGCCCTGCTGGCCGTCCCGTTCCTCGGCGAGCGGCTGGGAGTCGCCTCGGTCATCGGCCTCGGCATCCTCCTCGTTGGCCAGGCACTCGTCCTGCCGCCCGCTGGCATTCGCTGGGGGATGGGCGAGACATTGATCCTCGGGGCGACCCTGTTCTGGGCGGCCGAGACGATCCTCGTCAAGCGACTCCTAGGCTCGATCCCGAGCAAGGTCATGGCGGTGCTCCGGATGGGCATCGGCCTGGTGGTTCTCGCCGGATACCTCGCCTTGACCGGCAAGCTTGGAGTCGTCGCCGGGCTGGGTGCAACCCAGTGGGCCTGGGTCGTGCTCACCGGTCTCGTGCTCGCCGGCTACGTGGGTACGTGGTTTGCCGCCCTCAAGCGCGCTCCGGCGTCGGTGGTGGCAAGCGTGCTGGTCCTGGGAGCCGTGGTCACCGGCGCCTTGACCGCGATCTCCGCGGGAGCCCCACCGAGCCCAACCATCATCGGTGGGTACTTCCTGATCGTCGCGGCGGCGGGGATGATCGCGGCGTGGTCGGTGCGCGCCGCACGCCAATTGGCGGACCCCGGTCGAGGACGGGCGGTCATCGATGCCCACGCCGACTGAGACGGCGTCCGGGCCGGCCGTGCCGACATCAGGGTCGGTGCTCTTCGCCCGCTATGCCTTCGGCCCGAATCGGCTGGGCTACTGTGGCCCCGATGCAGTCGAGGAGCTATTTGGCCAAGGGACGGTCGGCGGCGATGATCGCGCCTTGCGTGAGCTGGCCCGATCGTTCGAGGGCGCCTGGCCGTACCTGGAGCTGATCGCACAGGCGAACGGCCGGGCTGACCCGCTCGATCGGCGGGTGGTTGAAGCCTACTGGCTGGGCAACGCTCTGCTCAAGGCCGTTCGACCGGCTTATTTCGGAGCGTCCCTGGCGAGTCGATTCCGGCCGCGCCTTCGGCCCGAAGGGTGGCACTGGTTGGCCGACAAGCCCGCCGCGGGCGCCGTTCCGGTCCATGCCTTCCACGTCCTCGACGTCTTCCCGCGGATCGGGCTGCTCCGCTCCGGCGCGGTCGATCGAGCCCTCGAGGTGATGGACTCGTGCCGGATTCGGTGGGGTCGCGTCGTGGAGCGCGACGGCGACTGGCTGGTCGTCAATGTCGTCCCGCTGGTGCTGGCCGGCGGCCGGCTGGAGCTTGGTCCGGCGCGTCCCGAACGGGTCCAGGCATGGCGCGATGGGGTTGCGTTCGTGGATGATGTTCTGCCCGGCGACATCATCGCCATCCACTGGTCGTGGGCATGTGACCGGCTGTCGACGGAGCAGCTGGCGGGCCTGGTGACCTGGACGAGGCGCGAGATCGCCGTCGCCAACCTGACGATCTGAGCCCCTCGGACCGCCTGTGCCCCGGGCCATCACGACCGGAAGAACGTGACCGACGGCTCTGGGCCAGCGGGCCGAACAGGGCGATCGTGATGGCAGGCGAAGGCTCATGAGAGGTCTGCAGGGAGGACTCGAGCGATGATGACGACGGCCGCCGGAACACAGGCGATCTGGGCGTTCGAGGAACACGAGCATCGCGACCTCGTGCGCGGGATCAACCGGATTCACGATGTTGCCTGCGAGATTGGCCGGCGCCCGACGCCCGAGCTATCCGCGGACGTGCTCGACGTCCTGCGCTGGCTGGACGGCACCCTCGAGCCGCACATCGGGTGGGAAGAAGCGTGGCTCTATCCCGAGATCGAGGCGCGGATCGGCACGCCATGGGCAACCCGGGCGGCACGCTTCGATCATCAGCAGGTCCGCGAGATGGCGGCCAGGCTTCGCGCCGACCAGGCGTTGCTGAGCAGCGGCGGGGGAGGCGACCAGCAAGCTGAAGCTCGCTGTCATCTGTTCGGCCTCGAGGCGCTCCTCCGGGCTCACATCGAGCGCGAGGAACGGTTCCTCATCCCACTGCTCGAAGACGAGCGCGCAACGCTCCGGGCAGACGAGCGCAGCGTGCCGGTCGGGACGTTGGACTGAGGCGGAGTTAGCCAGCATGACCGTCATCAGTCCGGACCCAATCCACCTCGCTCCCGCCAGCGCGGCTGCGGTGCTGGCGGATCTCGGGTTCAGCGCCAGTTCGGATCCGCCTGATCCACCCGGCCCGGCCTACCTGCTCGTGGCGATTCGGGAGGCGCCAACGCTGCATCACTATGATCCGGAGACAGTCGAGTACTGGGTCAGCGAAGCTGGCCGTGGCGTGGCCCGGACGCTGACTCGCAAGACGCGCCTGCCGATCGAAACCGACTTCTCGTGGGGACCCATCAGGATCGTCGATCGGCTGCATGTGACGAACGCGTACCTCGCGTTCGGCGGCCGGTTGTCAGCCGACGTCATCGATGGCGTCGTCGTTGCCGTTTTCACGTCGCCGGCGCCGCTCCTGAGGCGGGGCGGCCATTCGCAGGGCTGGGACCAGGGTGCCGACAGCGTGGGAGCCTTCTTCAGCCGCTTCCTGCTGGCCGTCGACTATGCGCCCGGGTTCGAGGGTCGGGTGGCGCGGGCCGATCCACTCGCCCGCTATGTGGCGTTCCTCGCCGATGGGCTGGCCCGCTATCGGGCGAGCCTGCGCCTGCGCGACGAGCAGCCCCAGTTGTGGACACTGCTGCAGGCCGAGGAGCGCCGCCTCCAAACGAGCCACCCGAGCGAATGGGCGGATGGCGAGGCCCTCTGGCGCGACGCTACGAGCTGATTCGAGATGGGGCCGAATGGCCCTGCTATTAGGGCCGGAACGGCACATGGCCCAGGACCTGTCGATGGTCAATGTGGGTCGCAATTAGTGGAGGCGGCTCATGGGCTATCGGATCGACATCGACTCCAAGAACTGCATCAACTGCGGGATCTGCATGGACGTCTGTCCGGTCGAGGCGCTCGACATGTCCCGTCCGCAATCGCCGGGAGTCGAGGCCGGCCCGGGCCAGGGTCCGATCCCGTGGCTGATGGAGCGGCCCATCCAGGTGGGCGAATGCGTCGGTTGTTCGATCTGTATTCGTGAGTGCCCCGTCTCGGTGATGACCCTGGCGACCGTCGCCGGTCCGACCGCCCTGGCGCCCCGCCAGGGACCGATCCACCGACCCGTCGAATCTGCCCCCGCGAACGCCTGGATCCCACTCTCATCGGTCACTCGCGAAGCCCTCAAGCGGACCAAGGTGTCGCCGTTCGATGACGTCTTGAGCTGGCGGACCGGGGCCCATGGGACTGGACCGCGCGGCGGTACGGCGGTCGAGCGCGACTCCGGGAAGGCGCCCTGCCAGGTGGCCTGTCCCGCGCGCACCGACGCCGGGCGCTACGTCGGCCTGGTGGCCGCCGGCCGCTACGACGATGCCTACGCGGTGGCGGCCGAGGTCAACCCGTTTCCGTCGGTCTGCGGCTGGATCTGCACGGCTCCGTGCGAGCAATCGTGCCGCCGGGGTGAGCTCGATGAGCCGATCGCCATCCGAGGTCTGAAGCGCTTCGCAGCCGAGCACGGCACGCTGCCGCCGATCAGCCCCCCTTCCAAGCGGCGCTCCGAGCGTGTGGCGATCGTGGGCGGCGGTCCGGCCGGGATGTCAGCGGCGTACTACCTGGCGAGGCTGGGCTACGGGGTCACCGTATTCGAGGCGATGCCCGTGCCGGGCGGAATGATGGCAATCGGCATCCCGGCCTATCGACTGCCGCGCGAGACGCTTCAAGCCGAGATCGCTCGAATCCTGAGCCTGGGCGTGGAACTCCGGCTCGACGCCGTCATGGGCCGTGATTATTCGCTGGATGATCTCGAACACGAGTACCAGGCCATCTTCCTGGCGACGGGCGCCCCGAAGAGCCGGCCACTCGGCGTCGCCGGTGACACGCTCAAGGGCGTGATCCCGGCAACGCGCTTCCTGAAGGACGTCAATCTGGGCCCTGCACCCCACCTGACCGGCGCTGTGGTGGTCGTGGGTGGCGGCAGCACGGCGATGGACGCCGCTCGATCCGCGTGGCGTTGCGGCGCGGCCTCAGTCACGGTCCTGTACCGGCGCGGGCCCGCCGAGATGCCGGCCCAGCCCGAAGAGGTCGAGGCCGCCAAGAACGAGGGGATCCAGGTTCGGACAGGCACCGCCGTCACCGAAGTGGTCGGCCAGGGCGGGTCTGTAGTCGGCGTCCGCGTGGTTGGCCAGGCACCGAGCGGCGAGATCGAAGACGGACGCCCGGTCTGGGCTCCGATCCCGGGCAGTGCCGCGGAATTGCCCGCCGATACGATCCTCGTGGCCATCGGCGAAGAACCCGATCCGTCGATCCTGCCGGCCGGTGCCGGAATCGAGGTCGGGGCAACCCTCGGGATCGTCGCCGACCCACGGACCCTGGCAACCGGTCATCCCGGGGTGTTCGCCGGAGGCGATGTGGTGTCCGGTCCGAAGACGATCATCGATGCCGTCGCCGCCGGTCGACGGGCCGCCGGAGCAATCCACGAATACCTCGCCGGCAGCCGCAATGGAGAAGCCGAGATCCTGGCTGCGGTGCGCTACGCGACGGCGCCGGAGCGGGTACTCCGGCTTGACCTCGCCTACCGCGACCGAGCCAGCCAGGTCCATCCCGTGGACGGAACGCGCTCGTTCCAGGCCACTCAGGAGGGCTTCCCCCCGGCCGTCGCCATTGCCGAGGCCAGTCGCTGCTTCCGCTGCGATGCGCTGGCGGGCTGCCCCACAGTCGAGGTGCTGGCCGGACGTGGTCCGGTTGATCGAGCCTCTCTCGTCGCCATGACCCCAGCAGGAGGAGATTCATGACCACGGATCAGGTAGCGGGCCTGTTCAATGCAGGTGAGAGGTTCGTCGAGGGCACGATCGCCGCGGCGCTGGTGGCCCTCTGGCTGCTCGCCGTTGCGCTCTATCTCGCCCGGCCGTACATGGCCGCCAACGTCGGCAAGTTCTCGCTGCGTCTCGGGGCCGATCTGTGGTGGATCGTCTACGTGGCCCTGCGCGACATCCTGATTGTCCAGGTCTTCCTGGGCAGCTTCATCTTCTTCTACCCCGATGTCGTGGGCCGGCAGGACCTGCCGATCACCGGCGGCCTGGCTGCAGTCTGCGCCTTCTCGGTCCTGCTGATCAAGCTGGTGACCAAGGGCGACGCGGACCTGCGCTGGTATCGCATCCAGGTCCTCCTGCTCGGACTCGGCGCGACGCTCTATATCGTCCCCTACCTCCTGGGCGTCCAGGTCACCCAGATCGGCAGTGCCACGACGAACCAGCTCGCGGCGTTCCTCGTCAGCTCGCAGAACCACGCGCTGGCCCTGCCGCTGTGCTACCTGTCGGGAGCCCTCGTCGGGATCCTGGCGCTGGTGGCCGTCATCTACAACCTGCGCCAGACCGGCGCTCGCCACACCGGGGAGGTGTCCTGATGCCGAGCCCATCGCCGCTCAACGCCGATGCCTTGGCCACCGCCCTGACGAGCGGCGGCTCGGGCTGGCTGGTCCTGTCGCTCGCGGCTATCCTGCCGATCCTGTGGGCCTTCGCGATGGTCATGCACTTCGCCCGACCGTACATCCTGCGCTTCCTGGGCGGTCTCACTCTCCGCTTCGGCGGCGATGTCTGGTGGCTGTCGTACGTCCTGATTCGCGACGCGCTGCTGACGATCACTCTGACCCTCAGCGTGATCTTCCTCATGCCCAACCTGTATATCGGACTGGGCCTGCCGCTCACCGCGCCACTGGCCACGGTCGTCCTGCTGTGGGCGATGGTGGTCAAGCTGACCCACGACGCAGACGATGACCAGCGCACGTTCCAGATCGTGAGCGTGCTCCTGGTCATCGCCTCGGTCCTCTATATCGTCCCCCAGATCTACGGTCTGGAGTCGGCCGACCAGGCTGACGCCCTGAAGGGCATCGGCCTCGGCGGGCTCTCGGGCGCCCTGAGCGCGATCGGCAGCGACGGGATCACCGTCAATCCGCTGGCCTGGCCGATCCTCGACGTCAGCCTGGTCCTGTTCGGCCTGACCGCGGCTTACCTCTTCATCCGTTTCGTCATGCGGCTCGGGCGCGGGCGCGAGGTAAGCTCCGAGGCAGGCAGCTAGTCCACCCACAGCGAGGCGACCCCAAGCCGGTCAGTCCGACCGGGGTCGCTCCTTGTGCCGAGCCCGTACCTGGCGGACTGGCTCGCTAACGCCGCCGGACCTCTACTGGCACGCGACCGCGGCGATCGATGTCAGGGCGTTGCGACCTCAGTCTCCCCGAGGGCGACCTCCTCGTGCACGTAGCGACCACCTCGCAAGGCGGAAGCCGCCGCCGCGATGACGGCCATCGTGGCGGCCGTGGCGAAGACGATCGTCAGGCCCTGCTGGAAGGGCCCGCTGATCAGTTGTGGAAAGAAATCCTTGCCCGTCAGGATGGCCGCCTGGCCCGCCGGCAGCGCGTGGAGGACCGCCGGCGGCAGGAGGGTGGCCACCGGGTTGTAGCCGAGCAGTGCCGCGAACAGGCTCGACACCGGCGGGAGGTGCGAGAGTTGGGTCGCGACGGCGGTCGGCACGTCATGGGCGACGAGGCCGGCGTAGAGGGTCGCGGGCAGCGACCCGGCGAGGCCGGCGATCATGAGCGAGAAGAAGAGGCCGATCGAGACGACGAAACCGGCGTTGGCGAAGACCGCGCGCATGCCCGAGGCGGCGCCGCGCTGGCGGGCCGGCACGCTGTTCATGATGGCGGCCGAGTTGGGGGAGCTGAAGAGCCCCGAGCCGATGCCCGCCAGGAGGAGCAGGAGGGCGAAGGCGGGGTACGAGAAGACAACCGGCAGGCCGGTCAGCCCGATGAAGGCGAGCGCGGCCAGGAGCATCCCGCCGGTGGCGAAGGGCCGCGCCCCGTAGCGGTCCGAGAGGAAGCCGGAGAGCGGTCCGGCGACGAGGAAGCCAGCCGTCAGGGGCAGCATGTAGATGCCGGCCCAGAGCGGGGTATCGGCATAGCTGTAGCCGTGGAGCGGGAGCCAGATCCCCTGGAGCCAGATGACGAGCATGAAGGAAAGGCCACCGCGGCCCGTCGAGGCGAGGAGGCCCGCGAGGTTGCCGGCAGCGAACGCCCGGATGCGGAAGAGTGAGAGGTCGAAGAATGGCTCCTTGACCCGCCGCTCGATCCACACGAAGATGGCCAGGAGGAGGATCCCGCCCCCGACGAGACCGATGACGAGCGGGCTCGTCCAGCCTGTTGGCTGGGTCCCATAGGGCTGGATGCCGTAGGTGATCCCGATGAGGATCGCCGCAAGGCCGACGCCGAAGGTGATGTTGCCCCACCAGTCCATCCGCCTGTGCGAGGTCGTGCTCAGCTCCTCGAGGCGGAGATACGCCCAGATCGTGCCGATGATTCCAATCGGCACGCTCACGAAGAAGACGAGCCGCCAGTCGATCGTGGCCAGGAAGCCGCCCAAGAGCAGGCCGATGAACTGGCCCGCGATCGCCGCCACGCCGTTGATGCCAAGGGCGAGGCCGCGCTGGGTGACGGGAAAGGCGTCGGTCAGGATGGCCGCCGAGTTCGCAAAGAGGAAGGCCCCCCCGATGCCCTGGACGATCCGCATGGCGATGATCCAGAGCGCCCCCGCGGTGCCCATGAACGGCGTCGCCGCGAGGAGGAGCGAGCCGACGGTGAAGATCGCGAAGCCGGCGTTGTACATCCGCACCCGGCCGTACCGGTCACCGAGCCAGCCAAAGGCCACGACAAGCACGGCCGTCACGAGCAGGTAGCCCATGAAGATCCAGAGCAGGTAGCTCGTGCTGCCGGGCTCGAGTGGATCGAGGTGAATCCCGTTGAAGATCGCCGGCAGCGCGATGATCACGATCGAGCCGTCGATGGCGGCCATGAGCACGCCGAGCGTCGTGTTCGACAGGGCGATCCACTTGTAGTTGGGATCGTGCCGGCGGGTCCTGGTGGGCCGGGTCCGATGGTCCGAGCTCGCCGTCGAAGGCGCCGCCTTCATGCTTCGCGGATCTCCTTTTCCAGGGCCTCGCGCACCCGATCGAGGGCAAGACTGAAGGTGTTGCGCTCCTCGTCCTCCCAACCGGTGAGCAGTCGCTCGATGAATGCGCCCCGCGCGGCGCGCAGCCGGGCCAGCGCCGCCGCGCCTGCTGCTGAGAGGCCGACCACGCAGGCCCGGCCGTCGGCCGGATCGGCCAGCCGCTCGACGTAGCCCGCGCGCTCCAGGGCCTGGACGCGGTGGGTGATGGATGAGGCGTCGACGCCGAGCGACGTGGCAAGGTCAGAAGGCCGCGACGGCCCCAGCTGGCCGAGCCGCCCGAGCGCCCAGCACGCGCTCACCTCGATGGCGATGTCCGCCTGGGCCATCAGGCGACGTTGCACCGCGGGGCGATTGAATAGTCGGATCAGGTCGGTCAGCGCTCGCTCGGCGCGAACGATCGTGTCCTCGAGGGGCGCTGTCGCAGGCACAAGTTGATTGTAGCAAGCAACTTCATTTGCCACGCGAATCCCGACGCCCGGCTCGTCCGGCCAGAGGGCACGCCCGCCCGCGACGATTGCCCGCCCGCCCGCGACGATTGCCCTACGGACCTTGGAAGGCGATCCCGGTGTACGCGAACGCGAAACCGGAGCCAAGCGTGGCGACGATGACGCACTGGTTCGGGCAGGCCTCGATCGCGCCCGTGGTGAGCGGCCCAGCGGGCGCCTCGGAGCGAACGGTGAAGGCGGCAGAACACGATCGTTCGCGCTCGCATCTCATCACCCCCTCATCTGGTCGGCCCACCCGCCATGTAGCGTCCCGTTTCGGCAAGAATGCTGATCGGGTCTGCGTCTCAGAGCATGGCCGCCTTCATCGGGCAGATTCGTCAGTCGAGCCGGGCCTACCAGTGGACGGAGCCGCCCACGAACAGCCATGTCAGCGCGATCGCCACGATCACGGTCAGAACGCCGACGGCCACCCGCCCACCCTTCGACAGGTGATACGGATTGCTCGTCGTTGCCTCGTATGAGCGCGCCTTGCGGTCGTGCTCCTTTCGTTCATTCCTGTTCCTGCCGCTTTCGTCCTCGTGTGTCATCCGAGCTCCCCTTCGCGCGACCTCATGATGCCCCACCCGCCACGTTCGCTCCTACCGAGAATGGCTGACCCGTGCAGCCATCCCCGCTCACACGAGCTTCCGCAGTCGGTGGCTCGCGGGCAGGACCACATCACCCTCGTACCGGCTGCCGTATAAGCCCCATGCTTAGCGCACACGTTGTGGGGTCCAAATCCGGCATTCGGTGCGCCCTGGGCGGGTCTTCGACCGCTCGGTTACGCACGAATGTCGTTGCGCTGCCCCGTCCAGGTCGGCGCTGAGGCGCCCTCCGAGGCCTCGAACGCGCCATCTAATGATGGGGCTCATACGGCGGACGTCCGGGCTGATGCCGGACCGGCCAGGGCCAACGCTCATCCTGCTCATCGGACTCAGCCTTCGTGCCTGAACGCGCACGAGGTTTTGCGATTCGTGAGATGGTTGCATACGCAATGGCTTTGGATCGCACGCACCGACACGGGAGCAGCAGATGACCGACTGGGATCCAGTCGCCTTCACGAAGGCGTTGATCGCGGACTTGCGCGAGCACGGCGGTCAGCCTTCGAGCGGTCCGATGGCCGGTCGGCCGCTCCTCATCCTGACGACGATCGGGGCGAAGACGGGCCAACAGCGGATAGCTGTCTTGACCTACACCCGCGACGGTGACGCCTATGTGGTCGCCGGGTCGAAGAGTGGCGCGCCGACCCATCCGTTCTGGTTCGGGAACCTGGTCGCCAACCCGGTGGTGACGCTCGAAGCCGAAGGGGAGACCCTAAAGGCACGGGCGACGGTCGCCGAGGGCGCAGATCGCGACCGGCTATGGGCGCGGCACGTCGAGGCGCGGCCGGAGTTCGCCGCCTATCCTGAGAAGGCGGCCGGTCGGGTGATCCCAATGATTCGCTTGAGGCCGATCCGCCAGCCAGCCTGACGGAGCCCTCGGCTACGACCCCAAGGTCACGGGCCCCGATCGTGACGACGATCGACCTTCTGTTGGACGCGCTCGCTTCGCCTCGATTCCCCATAGGAGCCCGCTCATGGCAACTCTCTCCGCGACCAGCGGCCTGATTGCCGTCAACGGCATCGAGCTCGCTTATCAGATCCACGGCAACGGCAAGCCGCTCGTCCTCCTCCATGGCGCCTTCGGTTCGCTCGAGATGTTCGGGCCGAATGTGGCTGCTCTAGCCGCCGGTCGCCAGGTCATCGGTGTCGACCTGCAGTCCCACGGACGGACGCCGGCCCTCGACCGGCCGATGCGCTTCGAGACGATGGCCGACGACATCGCCGCCCTGATCGGCCACTTCGGCCACGAGCAGGCCGACGTCATGGGCTTCTCGCTGGGCGGCGGAGTCGCGTTACGGACGGCGATCCAGCATCCGGCGGTGGTCCGCAAGCTCGTTCTCGTCTCGTGGCCGTTCCGGCGGAACGGCTGGTATCCCGAGATGGTCGCGGGCTTTGATCAGATGGGTCCGGAGGTCGCGGAGTCGATGAAACAGACCCCGATGTACGAGGTCTATCGCGAGGTGGCGCCGCGGGTCGAGGATTGGCCGATCCTGGTGACCCAGCTCATCGAGCTGCTCAAGCTCGACTACGACTGGACCGACGAGGTCCGCAGCCTGTCGATGCCGGTGCTGCTCGTCGTCGGCGATGCAGATGGGCTGCCGCCCCGCCACGCGGTCGAGTTCTTCGAGCTGTTGGGCGGCGGTGCGCGCGACGCCGTTTGGGATGGCTCCGGAATGACCAGGCACGGCCTGGCGATCCTGCCACGGGTGACCCATTACAACATCAACGTCGCGCCGGCCCTGGCGATGACGGCCGCGTCCTTCCTCGATCAGGCGTAGGCCCAAGACATGAGGGAGGCCATCGACGGCTTGGGCCGCTCCTGAGGACGCCTCGAGCGCACTCACTCGCCTTTCTACGCTACCGACCAGGCTTGGGATCGGAGCTCCGGCTGCTAGCGGCCCTTGGCCGCCTTGCGCCGGATCTCGGCGATGAGGTCCTCGGAACTCACCTCGCCGATCCGAGTCGTTCCTACGACGGGTTCGAGCCCGTAGGCGCGGGCGAGCACCCCGAGCCGTGCGGCGATTTGTGGCCCGTTGGGTGAGATCAGTCGCGGATCGGGTACGTCCCGAACTCGACCGCCGCGTCCACTATGGCGAGGATGTTCTCGGGCGGCACCTCGTTCATGATCGTATGGACCGCGGCGAGGAGGTAGCCGCCGCCCGGTCCGAGGGTCCCAATCGCGCGACGCACCTCCGCCCGAACCTGCTCGGGCGTCCCAGTCGGCAAAACGCGCTGGGTGTCGATCGCCCCGCAGAACGCAAGCCGGCTGCCATAGCGCCGTTTCACCTCGGCCAGGTTACCGAGCTTGCCGGAGCCCGACTGGACGGGGTTGAGGATGTCGACCCCGATCTCTACGAGGTCGTCAAGCAGGTCGAACACGTCGCCGTCGGTGTGGAAGAAGATCTTGGCCTTCGTCCGCTCTCGAATGAAGGCGATGTAGTCGGCGTGGATCGGCTTGAGGATCCGCCGATACATCGCAGGCGACATAAGCAGGCTCTGCTCTGTGCCGAGATCGTCGCCGATCTTGATCATGTCGACATCCTCGCCGAGCTCGGCGAGGAAGTGACCCATAAGGGCCTTGCACCGATCGGCAATCGCGCGCAGGAGCGCCTCCGCGAAGTCTGGCTCGACCGCGAGGTTGAGCAGGAACTGCTCCAACCCCTGCATCGCGAAGGCGCGTTCGAACGGAAAGAGGAGCCACGGCGTGGCGAGGATCGCATAGCGCCCGTCGGCGGCAAGGCGAGCCGCCGTGTCGTGGACGTGGGCAACGCGCGACGGATCATCCATGTCGGGCCACGGGTACCGCTCGATCGCGTCAATGGTCGTCGCATCAGCCATCGGGTGGATGCCGGGGTACCAGGTCCCGTCCTCGATCTCCACCTGTCCGCTGCCCCAGTCGTCGATGAACGGGCCGTGCGGGGCTCGGGATCGGTTGCGAGCGAGGGTTGCCGCCGGGAAGCTGTCGAACACGCCGCGCACGTCCGCGTGGAGCCGTTCGAGCACCGCCTCGTCGGGCAGGATCGTGCCGAGCTCCGGCCAGTCGTAGATGTAGCGATCTTCGCTGTCGAGGCCGAGCAGCCGCTTGAGTCCGTGGTACGGGGCGACCTTCATGCCCGTTGCATTGCTCGCCCCGATTACGATCGGGACTCGATCGGGCTCCTCGTGGTTGAGCGCCGCAAGCACCCGGTCGCGACCCGACATCGTCACTGCACCGCCCTGCCGATCCCGGGTCCATTCGATCCGCCCGGTCCCGTGGCCAGGCCAAGTAGTTGCCGCGCGACCGCCACCGCAGCACCGGCGTCCCCGGCGAACGCGTCGGCGCCGATCCACGCCGCGAACTCGGCATTGAGGGGTGCGCCGCCAACGATGATCCGGGCACCACCCAGGTCGATGCTGCGAAGGGTGCCGACGATCGATCGCATTGACGCCATCGTCGTCGTGAGCAGGGCGGAGAGGCCGACGAGGTCTGGGTGGTGCGTCTCGATCGCAGCGACGAACTGCTCGGCCGTCACGTTGACACCAAGGTCGATCACCTCGATGTTCGCGCCGCGCCACATCATCGCGACTAGGTTCTTGCCAATGTCGTGGAGGTCGCCCCTCACCGTCCCGATGACCGCCCGAGCCTCAGGCCGTATGCCGGCCTGAACGAGGAAGGGCTCGAGCGTGGCCATCGCCTCCTTCATCGCCCGAGCCGCCACGAGCATCTCCGGGACGAAGATCAAGTTGGCCTGGAATCGGTCGCCCACGACGTCCATCGCGCCGGTCATCGCGTCGAGGATCGCTTGTGGAGTGATGCCCTCAGCGATGGCACCCAGGGTCAGCTCGACGGCGAGATCACGATCGCCATCCTCGATGGCTACGCCGAGCCGTGAAAGGTCAGCCACCTGGCAGCCTCCTGGTTCCTCGCGCAACCCGCGCCACTGTGACCGGCCGGTCACCCGTCCATCTCCCGCATCTTATCTTCGCCCGATGGCTCGCGAGGGCCACAGCTGCCACGGTGGACGATTCGTGTGGGAAGGCCTGGAGCCGACAGTCGGATTAGTCGACACGCTCAAAAAGTTCTGTCGTCGCAGCCTGTGCCGGGGCCGTGGCGGAACCAAGGGTCCGGCGCAGTTGGATGTCCTTCATGGCAAGCGACACGACAGCCGCCACGACTGACATCAGGACACCTAAGAGAAAAGTCTCGCTGACGCCGAAGCTGAACGCATTATTGAAGGCCAGATCGAGTTGGCTCTTGAAGGGTTCGAAGACCGCCTGGAGCTGCTGCGGCACAGCCGCGATGACAGCTCCGCCGAAGCTCTGGCCGACTCCTGTCAGGTTGTTGAGGTTGAGGTTCGCCGCGCTCTGCTGAAACCCCAGAGCGATCTGCCCTTGGACGGCCACGGGTGCCGCTGCCGCAATCCTCTGGATGACCGGGCCAAGTTGGCGGGGCAACTCGCTCGTTAGGGCATTCGAGAACACAGTACCGGCAAGCGCCAGCCCGACCGAGCCACCGATCTGTCGGAAGAAGGTCAGATTGCTGGTGGCTACCCCGAGGCGGCTGAAGGGCACCGCATTTTGGACGATGATCGTGTACACGGAGATCGAAGGTCCGATACCCACGCCGGCGACGAACATACCGACCCAGAGCGTCGTGATTGGGACGTCTGTCGTGATCTGCGACATCACCAACAAGCCGACGGCAATGATCATGGTCGAAACGATGACCAGCACCTTGTAGCGTCCGGTCCGCGACACGATCAGGCCAGATACGACGGATGCGCCGATCAGGCCGATCAGCAGGGGGAAGATCTCGTAGCCGGAAATCGTTGCGCTGTCGCCCCGGATGACCTGGAACCAGCGCGGCAGAAAGATGAGCGCCCCGAAGAACCCGAAGCTGATCACGAACGTCGCGATCATCGACGCGGTGTAGGTCCGATTGCGCCACAGGTCAAGCGGCACGATCGGTTCCTTCGCCCGGGATTCGATGACGATAAAGACGGCGCCCAGGAGAAGCCCGACGCCGATGAACCCGCCGACGGAGAGGTCGGTCCAGGAGCCCGTCTGTTCGTTGGTGAGGCCGACCAGGAAGAACCCGATGGCGAGGGTGAACACGACAGCACCAAGAACATCGACATTGCGCGAGGCGTTCCGTGTCTTGACCGTGGGCAGGAGTCGCCAGATGACGTACAGGCTCACGAGGCCGATTGGGATGTTGACATAGAAGATCGCATGCCAGGTCACGTTGTCGGTCAGGAAGCCACCGAGGGCAGGCCCGATGATGAACGCGATCCCGAACACCGCCCCAAACAGGCCCTGGTACTTGCCCCGCTCGGCCGGTGTGAAGAGATCGCCGATGACCGACAGCGAGATCGGGAACAGGGCACCCGCACCGAGACCCTGGATCCCACGAAACAGGACGAGCTGCCACATTTGCTGGCTCAATCCGGACAGCGCCGAGCCGATCAGGAACAGCGAGATGCCGATCATCAGCAGCGGCCGTCGACCATAGAGGTCGGAGAGCTTGCCGTAGAAGGGGATCGAGATCGTCGAGGTCAAGAGGTAGATCGTGACGACCCACGTGTAAAGATCGTTGCCATGGAGGTCGGTCACGATCTTCGGCAAGGCGGTCCCGACGACCGTCTGGTCCAACGCCCCCAGGAACAGTCCGAGCATGACCGCCCCGAGGATCTCGAGCTTCGCCCGCTGGGACAGTCCCAGAGCCGGATCATCCGCGAGCGTCGGGACCGCGTCACCGAGGGGTGGAACGTTGCCTTCCATCCTTAGTCGAGGTCCTTGCTCTCAACGTTGGGAACCCCGGCGATCGATGCTGCTCGATCTGGCTCGAGCCTCCCCGGCCACCAGTTCCAGCGACCGAGCAGGACCACCATCGAGGGAACGAGCAGCGAGCGCACCAGGAACGTGTCCATCAAGATGCCGGCCGCGACCCCGTAGCCGATCTGCTGGATCTGTCCGCCTCCGCTCTCGCCGCCGCCCGCGATCGCCAGGACGGCGAACGTCCCGGCAAGGATCATGCCCGCGGTAGTCACCGTGCTCCCGGTTCGACCGATCGCCTTGGCTACCGCGTCACGGAGCGGCAGGGCATGGGCCTCCTCCCGGATCCGGCTCATGATCAGGATGTTGTAGTCGGATCCCAGGGCCATCAGGAACACGAACATCAGGAAGGGCAGGATGAAATTCAGACCGTCCTGGCCGCCGAGCTTGACGAACACAAGGGCCGTGACGCCGAGCGCCGCAAAATACGAGAGGACGATGCTCGCCACGAGGTAGAGCGGCGCAACCAGGCTGCGCAGAACGAGGGCCAGCAGGAGCGCGATGAGGATCGCGACGATCGGGATGATCCGGGCCAGGTCCCGGCTTGAAATGTCGCTCACGTCATAGGCGAACGCGACCTGCCCGAAGAAGCCGCTGGCCGAGGCACCGGCCGCGCCCGCGGCGGAGCTCACGTCCGTCCGGGCCGCGGGCACGCCCGCCAGGGCGGCCGGGCTCGACGAGTCGCCGTGCGCGAATTCGACCGAAAACTGAACCGTGCGACCGTCCATGCTGATCAGCTGCGCGGTCGTTCGGTAGGCGTTGTAGAGCTGGACCGAGACCGCCGTCGTGGTCGGTACCGCGGGCAATTCCTGAGCCGGGCCGAGCGTCGCGTGCAGCTGGAGGAGCTGGTCGCTTGTCAGGCTGATCCCGTTCGGGTTGAGCGGCCCGGCGACGCCGGTGAACTCGGCGAAGGACGCGATGGTGGTCTGGGCGATCGCGAGGACCGACGGATCCTGCCAGACGGAAGCCGGGAACTCCATCAGGACGGCGCTCCGGCTCGTCGTCGATGACGGAAAGTGGCTGGCGATCAGGGCCGTCCCGGCCCCCGAATCGGTTCCGTTGGCACTGGCCGGCACGGCCCCGAAGCCCGCCGTCGGAGTCGTGACCGCGAAGACGCCCAGGACGACGAACAAGACCAGGCCGGCAGCCAAGGTCTGGATCGGGCGGCGCGTCGTGAGTAACGCCACCCGGTCCCAAAGTCCCGCTTTGGAAGAAGTCGATGGGGTTAGCCGGCTTGGCCAGAACACCGCTCGTCCGAAGATCGCAAGAAGTGCCGGCAGCAGGGTGAGCCCCGCCAGCAGCATGAGTGCGATACCAATCGCAAGGGCCGGTCCCAGGCTTTGGTAGATCCCGAAATCGGCGAATACCAGGGTCACCAGGGCGGCAATCACGGTCAGCGCCGAGAATGTGATCGACTCACCCACCCGGCTCACGGCGCGGACGACCGCCGCGTGCGGCGCAAGGCCATTGCGCAGTTCCTCCCGAACTCGGAAGACAAGGAAGACGCCATAGTCCGTTCCGGCGCCCAGGATGAGGACGACGAGCAGCAGCTGCGTGATCGACGAGACTTGGACCCCGATCTTCGTCGCTTCAGCGATGACCGGACCAGACAGCACCAGCACGAACGCGGCCGGGATCAACGTGAGGAATGGCGCCAGGGCAGCCCGGAAGGCGAGCAAGAGGAGGACAATGATGAACAGCAACGACAAGGACTGCGTATCGCTCTGTGAGCGCCCTGCCGTTGCCGTAGCATCGATCAGGGTCGCCAGCTCGCCGGTCAGATGCACCTGGAGTCCGGCCGGGGCGCCGACCTGACCAAAGGTCGCGCGGATTCCGTCGACGACGCCCTGGGCCTCCGGACCGCCACTGAATGACACGACGTCAGCTTCGACCAATGCCTGGCGGGCCATCCCATCGGCCGATACCCCGAGGTCGACGACGACCTTGACATATGGCACGGCCTTGATCCGCGTTTCCAGCCGATCGACCGCGGCATCGTCAGCCCCCGTGAGGCCGCCAGGACGTGCCACCACGAGCGTGGCGCTCGCCAACGACGCGTTTTGGAACGGCGCCGCCAGCGCTGACGCCTCCATGCTGGGCGCCGTTGCCGGCAGGAAACCGCTGGTCGTGTCTTTGGCAACGTCACTTAATGAGGGCAGCGTCCGCACAACGAGGATCGGTACCACCACCCAGGCGACCAGGATCACGAACCGGAAGCGCACTGAGAAGCGCCCAAGCGCGGTGAAGAAGCGGAGCATGTCTCTCTCTTTCCGGGTGCCTGGGCGATTGGTCGATCACTGACCGAGCGCGGCCATGGTAACTTTGGCAGGCGGTATCATGGCGTTGAGCGAACCGTATGGTAACGGAAACGACCTGCCGAACCTAGTCCCGGGGCGATGCTGCCTCGAGAGCGGACGGCAACGGGACTCCGCCCAGCCGCTCCGCGATCCGGGCGAATGCGCGGAGCTCCTCGATCGGGGCATCGAGGAGCTCCGACGGAGGCGTGGCGAAGAGCGCCTCGAGCTGCTCGTAGGTGGAGCGGCCGGCCTCGGTCAGCTCGAGCAGCTTGACCCGCCGATCGTCGGGCGAGATGCAGCGGACCACATCGCCGCGCGCCTCGAGCCGGTCGACGATGTCCGTGACCCAGGCGGGATTCACGCCGAACCGTGTCGCGAGCTGATTCGTGGGTCCCGTGGGCATCGTGGTCAGGGCATCGAGGAAGGCAGCCATCACCTTGCTCAGGCCGAGCCGCTCGACCTCGTGGGACGTTGTCTCGAGATGGCGTTGGGCCGCCCGCATGAGCAGCCGCCAGGCGTGGCGGGCCAGCTCGTCGCGGTCGTCGAGATCAATCATGCAGAAATCCTAACACCGCCATATCATTGTCACTACTAAACCATCGAGGCTACGATACGAATATCACCCGGACAATCGAACAAGGAGCAAGTCTCGGCAATGCGTGCATTCATGGTCTCAGATTTTGGCGCCGAGGGGGTCATTGGGGAGCGCCCGATTCCTGTGCCCGGCGAGGGCGAGGTGCGCGTCTCGATCGACGCGGCGGGTGTGAATGCGGTCGACGTGCCGATGGTCGCCGGCTACCTCAAGGACTTCATCGAGACTCGTCTGCCCCTCGTCCCCGGCTTGGATCTCGCCGGGACGATCGACGCAATTGGGCCGGGCGCCACCGACTTTGCGGTCGGCGACGACGTCTTCGGCAGTCTGAGCAAGCCATACTTCGGGGACGGCACATTCGCCGAGTACGCGGTCGCCTCGACAGGCCAACTCCGGCATCGGCCCGCAGGTGTCGACGCTGTGACTGCCGCGGCGCTGCCCTTGTCCGGCGGGACGGCCCTCGGCCTCGTCACTGCCGCTCAGCTCGAGCCGGGTCAGGTGGTGCTGATCATGGGCGCGGGCGGCGGGCTCGGGAGCTACGCGATCGTACTCGCGGTCCACGCCGGGGCTCGGGTGATCGCTGCGACGCGGGGCGAGCTCGAGGACCAGGTCCGCACCCTGGGCGCTTCGGAGGTGATCGACTACACGTTGGGCGATGTCGCGGCTGCGGTTCGAACGAGCCACCCAGACGGGATCGACGCGATCATCGACAGCTCGAGCGACGACGCGGCGCTCCATCGGTTGGCTGACGCCCTCAGACGCGGTGGTCGTCTCGCTTCATTGTCGCGGTCCCTCGATGTCGAAGGGCTTGCCAAACGAGGTCTGATCGGCGTCAAGGCGAGCGGGGCGGTGGATCGAATCGCGGAGCTGGCCGAGCTCGCCGCCAAAGGGCTGCGTATTCCCGTGAAGACGTATCCCCTCGGGGAAGCTGGGCGAGCCCTCGCCGAGCAAGCGACCCGGCAGGTTCGGGGCAAGCTCGTGCTCGTTATCCGGCCATGAACGCAAGCACGGCTCTTTGGGTCGGCCAGGTCCTGCTCGGAATCGCCTTCGCGACCGTTGGCTTCGCCCGCTCAGTCGGATTTGAGACAACCGTCGCTGCGTCGCGGGATGGGCTGGATGACGGCGGTTGGCCGAGGCCGGATGCGGATCATCGGCGGTAAGGCGGCGACCCAGGCGTCGCCGGCGGCATCCTTGGCGAGTTCATAGAGCGCCACGCCGTTGGGCAGGCGCTTGGCGGACGTCGACCTCGAAGACGTTCGGCAACATCGAGGCGGACGAGGCCAATCGCATACGAACGCTGGGTACGCGCCCAGGATGGAAGGACCGCGAATCGGTGGCCGGTGATGTGGTAGAGATCTGCCGACGAGAGTCCGCCCGGACCGGAAATCGCAACGATCTGCTCGGCGGATCGTTGCGGCGCGTTTCGCCTCGAAGACGTCGGACGACCGCTTGAGGACGGCCCGCGCTGGGCGTTCATCGGTTCCCCGGAACGGCTAAGAGTGCCCCTTCGCCAGGCCCCATAAACAGGCCATTCGGCCCTATCCGGGTGGGTAGAAGGGGTGACAGAGTGACACGACCGCGGCCCGGACCGGAAGCCAAGCGATGCTGACCACCCGGGTGCCACGGGTGCTTTGTAGGAAGGCTCCGACGCCAGTGGAGACAGTCTAACCGTGGACACGCCAGCAACCTACGTCCAGCTGGGATTCCTCGTGATTTCCGTCCCCAACCTGTTGGTTATCCTTGGGATGGTCCTCGTCTTCCTCGCGGCACTCTTCGCGCCCTTCCCTGCACATCACGGAATCGAAACGGATCACGATGAGCACCCCGAGTAGCCACCCGGCACCCGAACCGGGGGACGCGACCTGGACCGGGGCCGCTCGGCGACTCCTTGAACGACGCCTGCCGCTGACCCATCTCTTGCCCAGCCGCCAGCCGTTCTTCGTCGGTTCCTGGGTGTACGTCTTCGGGGTCGTGGCGATCACGGCGCTCATCTGGGTGATCGGGAGCGGCATCGTGCTGGCTTTCTTTGGTCCGGGCTGGTTCCACGTCTCCGGGGTCGGACGCTTCGTCAATAGCATCCACTTCTGGAGCGTCCAGCTCTTCTTCTTTTTCGTCGTGCTCCACCTGTGGGGCCAATACTTCATGGCCTCCTGGCGGGACGGACGAGCGACGACATGGCTTGTTGGCGTTGTCATCTTCGTCGTCGGACTGGTGACCGGCTTCACCGGCTATGTGTCCCAGCAGAACCTCGACGCGCAGTGGATCGCGATCAATGCCAAGGACGGAATCAACGCGACCGGGGCTGGGTCGTTCTTCAATGTCCTCGACTTCGGCCAGATGTACGGCATCCACGTGATGCTCTTACCAATCACCGTGACGATGCTCGTGGTCCTTCATGTCGTTCAGGTCCGGATGCGCGGCGTCGTGAAGCCCATCGAGCCGCAGGCGCCCGGTGGTCGCCGTAACGCTCCCACCGATGTGGCGTGATGAGGAAGCCCCAGGCCGACCAGGAAACCTACTATCGAGGGATCCCGACGGTCCCCTACGACCTTCTCAAGGAGCTCGCACTCGCATTTGTCGCATCCGGCATCGTGATCTTCGTTCTGGCACTCGTAATGTCGTCACCCGAGGTTCCACCCCTCACGATCCAGACCTGGGCTCAACAGGATCCCGTCGACTTCGTGACCACCGCGACATCCGAGCTCGCTGGAACCAGTTTCAGTGCCGCATACGGCCCGCCCTACACCGACGGCTCGGACTCGGTCCAGGTGCTTGGCCCCTTCGCACCGCAGCAGTGGGCGGGCAATGCGGTCCACCTCGACACGGCCCAGGACTTCGTGTTGGGGCCGCTCGGCACCGCGGCCGTCGGGAACCCGGATCTCACGTCTGCTCTGAGCACCTACGGCGCGGCCGACGACGCGACCAAGCAAAGCTGGCTCGCCGCCTACACCAGCGCGCTCGGCACAGCCACAACGCAGAGCGGGGAGGTCGTCGTACCGGCCGGCAGCTACGGGCCTGTGCCCGTGCTCATGGCGAACCTCATTGCCGTCGCGCACTCGGGCGGCCTCGATGAGCTGCTCCTCGCCGGAGGCCACTTCTTCCAGACGAACTACACCAAGCCGCTACTGTTCATGGGCGATGGCGGCTACCTCGCCGGACTTGCCGCGGACCAGCACCTCCTTGGTAGCCAGTGGGGGATGATGAACGAGACGGGCAGCTACCCCGGCCAGGCCTGGCTGTGGCTCTACTCCATGTGGTACCAGCTCCCGCCGTACAACACCGCGCCCAACGCCGACTTGCTCGTCGTCCTGACGATGCTCGCGCTGACGCTGGTGCTCGCGTTTGTCCCTCACATTCCAGTGTTGCGAGATATCCCACGCTGGATCCCAATCCATCGCCTCGTCTGGCGCGACTACTACCGCTGGCGGCGGACCCGCCCGAGCTCCGAGACAGCGTAGGAATCGCCGCTCATCGGAGCGAGCCATCCCCAGGATCGGATTTCTCTCGGCAGTCGGGCGACCAGCCACCAACGTTCGAGGGTCCGAGATAGAATCGGGGACGAAGAGAGTGTTCCGCCACGACCACGGAGGCCGGCGTGCAAACCGTCCACGCGATCCTGGCCGATGCCACCGTGCTGGCTGTAGGCGTGGCACTCGTTTGGACCCTTATCCTCGCGATCAAAGTGCATTCAGGCGGCCGCCTCTACGATCGCCTGCAGACCGTCCTGGTCGGCCTGGTCGTTCTGGCTGCTGCGGCAGGCGCTGCGCTCTTCGCACTTGGCCAAAGGCCGTCAGATGGACTGCATCTCCTGTACGGCGGGGTCGCGCTCGTCCTGATCCCCTTGGCGCGATCCTACCGAAGCGGGGCTGGCCGGCGCGACAGCATCCTCATGTTGCTGGCCGTCGTCGTTCTCGGTGGAGTCTTGTTTCGGCTCTTCAGCACGGGGTGAGCTTGTCCGAAGGCGGGCTCTTTCGCACCACCCGTGCCGACCGGGCACGCAGAGCACGAGCCACTCGACGGCCGAGGCTTGTTCGGCGGGCCTCGAGACCGACCTTATTGACCCCAGTCGTGGTGGTCCTCGCTAAGCCCCGGTGGTTCGTCCGTTGACTGTGCGGTCACCAAGGCCGAGCCAGGGGACGACAGGCGGTCTCCTTCCTGTCATCGCGTTCTCGTCGCCGCAGGCTACCCGGGCGGACTCGTCCGGTCACTGCTGCTACGCGGGGGTTCAGGGGCTCCGCGAGCGTCTCGCCGCGTTTCAGCCTCAAGGACACCGACGCCGTCTTGATCGTGCGTTCGTAGCCGGGAGTCGCTCGCGAGACCTAGCGCGTCATCACCACCATGCTCGAAGCGGATGAGACGCCGGTCCATCGGTTGCGGGGCGGGCCAGCAGGAGCTGGGCGACCTCGAGCTCGCCGGTCTCGAAGCCGAGGCGGGCGGCCGCCATGTAGAGCCGCCACGTCCGAGCCACCTCCGCTCCGGCCGCCGCCACGGCCGCGTCCCAGTTCGCCTCAAGCCGGCTGACCCAGGCTGCCAGCGTCAGGGCGTAGTGCGGCCGCAAAAGCTGCACATCGAGGAGCTCGAAGCCCGCTTGATCGCGGGCGATGAGCGAAGCAACCTCGACCGGGACCAGTTCGCCATCGGGGAACACGTATCGCCCTCCGAACCGCGAGCCGCCGGGCCAGAGGTTCGAGCCGAACTTCGCTGACCGGCGGGCCTGGGCGATGCCGTGGTTGAGAAAACGGCCACCCGGTCGGACGGCACGGTAGGCGGCCCCGAAATAGGCGGCGAGGTTCGCTCGCCCGACGTGTTCGAACATCCCGACTGAAGCGACCGCATCGAAGACCCCGAGGTCCGCGAGATCGCGGTAGTCGCGAACTTCCGCCCGGACGAGATGGGCCAGCCCCGACTGACGGGCTCGGCGATTCGCCTCATCCGCCTGGCGCTCGGAGAGCGTAACGCCGACGGCGTGCACACCATACCGCTCGGCTGCGAAGTTGATCAGCGAGCCCCAGCCAGACCCGATGTCCAGCAGACGTTGGCCCGGTTGCAGCTGCAGCTTTCGGCAGATCAGGTCGAGCTTCGCCTCCTGCGCACCGTCGAGGTCAGCTGCCGGGTTGTCCGGCCGTTCGAAATATGCGCACGAATAGGTGAGCCGGCCATCGAGCCAGAGCCGAAAGAAGTCCTCACCCACGTCGTAATGAAAGCGGACTGCCGCCATGTCCCGGGCGCGTGAGTGTCGGGGCCCCCGGAGTCGCGCAACGCGTGCCAACCTCGGTGCCGAGGGCGTCATCAAGCGGAGCTCCCAGGCCCAACGGACGAGCTGGCGGGCACCGCCTGGCCCGAGGCGGCGGAGATCGAGCGCCTGGGCGCTGGCAACGGCCGCCAGCACGTCGCCCTCGACCTCCACGTCACCGCGCAGGAATGCTTCGGCGATCGAATCCGGGGTTGGCGGCCAGATGATCCTGCCGAGGGCATCCGGTCCGTTGATCCGGAGGGTCGCCTTCGGCCGATCGCCCATGACCGCGACACCCGTGGTCCCATCCTCGAGCTCAATCCGAAGCCCAACGGAGTCGGGGATCGTCGTTGAGAGGAGTCGGACGATCGCTCGGGCAAGCGTCATGCGCCGTGGATCAGGACCTGTGCCGGGCGCCGCGGAGTCAGGTGTGCCTGCCTGCGTCCGAGTCGAACGACGACGCTTCCCCTTCGGTGCTGTGGCGAGCGGCGCATCCGCCCGTGCGACTCGATCGCTTCGTGTGTCAGTCGTCAGCAGGTCCATCGAGCGCGCCTCTCCTTCAAATCGCGAGCCGCCGCTCGTGACCTTCGTCAGTGCCGGCGATCCGCCCGTATCCGCCAGGGCGCGACGGATCGAGCCTTCATGTCGTCGTTCGGCGACCAAGTGCGTCCGCGAGGAGGCCGAGCCCGATCCCGAGCATCCAGACGTCCTTGCTGACCGCGATGCCCAGCCGGCTTGGCCAGATCGACCCTGGGGCGTGCATCGTCGGCGTCCGTGCGTACATCGTCACGAGGCCACCGGAGAACACGGTCAGGGCGGCTGGTGGTGGACTGTTCAACCATACCACTCGCCGAGATCGATCCTCCACGATGGACCAAATCGTGGAGGGGCACGCGGGTTCGGGAGATTGACCCGTGCGCCATAGTGGCCGCCATGAGCGATGGCAGGCCGGAATCCTACGGCCTACGTTGCCTAGCAGCGGCACTTCCCCTCCAGAGGTAGCCAATGGTAGGGATTGCTAGGCGATGCTCGGGCCGCACACGAGGGACGTCGCCGCGGGCTGATTCCCCGCAGGGGTCAGCGCAGGGGTCAGGCGGGGCCAGAATCGGCGCAGCCGGCTGCCACGGTGGACGATTCGTGCGGGGGAGGGTGGAGCCGACACTCGGATTTGAACCGAGGACCTGCTGTTTACGAAACAGCTGCTCTACCGCTGAGCTATGTCGGCGCGAGGGCGAGTATACCGGCGCCCTTCGCCGGCGCATGAACTGCGAGCCTCTTAGCGCCTCGCCGGCTATTGCGCAGCCCTGAGCATGGACAGGACCGGCGGGCACCCTCCAGCTTGGACCTCGCCGGTGACCTCGAAACCGTGACGCTCATAGAAAGAAATGTTCCGGGGATTCGAGGTATTGAGATACGTCGGCAGATGATCTTCGTCGACGACCCTGAGGCAGCGCTTCATCAATTCGCCGCCGAAGCCTCTTCCCTGGATGGCCCCGTCAACGCCGAACCAGGCAAGATACCAATGCGGGAATCTCGGATGGGCGTCATCCATCTGGCCGAGTACAGAAAAGGCGTCCTCGTGCTGTTCCGGCGCGACGGTCTCGGTGAACAAGGCGACGACGGCGTCGCCGTCCAGGTCCACGCTCGGGGGCAACCAGAGGGCGACAGCGGAGAACTCGCCGAACCGCCAGACAGTTTTCTCGGCGAACGCCTTGCCGCCAAACGCCGCAAGGAATTCTGGGAAGTGGGTCAGGTATTGGCGCGCTTCCGGATACAGCCAGCGGATGACCGGATCGGCCGTGAACGCCAGGACCAGGGCGTCGAGAGCCCTGCGTCGTTCATTTGCTCGCACGGGCGCGAATGGCAGTGCACCCACGTTGCGCTCCTTGAGCCCGTTACCGTGGCGCCTGCGGACGGATGCCGGCCACGACTCATCCTCCCAGGCTGTTGAGCTCGATCCGCAGGATGGCATAGGCGAGGACGTCGTGCCAGCTCCCATCGTGGAACCAGCCCTCGCGGATTCGGCCTTCCAACGTGAACCGGGTCCTTCAGGGGCATGTGGCGCCCGAATGCTCGCCGCTTACGGCCTTTCCGGAGACCGGCATGCTAGCTTCGGCAACGCGATAATGACTACGATCCCCAGCCGCGTCGGGTGAGGAGCCTATGACCGTCCCCAATCGACCCGTGGATCGATCGTCTGGCCCAGACGTCGTTCGGGCCGCGGTCGTCCAGGCTGCGCCCATCGCCTTCGACCGCGAGCGGACGCTCGAGCGTGTCGCGCAGTTGACAGCCGGGGCGGCAGCCGACCGCGCCCAGCTCGTCGTGTTTCCCGAAGCGTTCGTGTCGGGCTACCCCAAGGGCGCCGACTTCGGGGCTGTGGTCGGCTCCAGATCGTCAGAAGGTCGCGAGTGGTTCCGGCGCTACCACGACAGCAGCGTGGATATTCCCGGGCCGGCCGTCGAGCGCCTCTGCGAGATCGCCCGCGTCAACGCGGTTCATCTGGTTGTCGGTGTCATCGAGCGAGCCCGCGGCACGCTCTACTGCACCGTCGTTCTTGTGGGTCCCGACGGCCGCCTCCTCGGCAAGCACCGCAAGCTCATGCCCACGGCGTCCGAGCGGCTCATCTGGGGTTTCGGCGACGGCTCAACGATCCCGGTCGTCGCGACACCCCTCGGCCGGATCGGCGCGGTGATCTGCTGGGAGAACTACATGCCCCAGCTCCGCCTCGCGATGTACGAGCAGGGGATCGAGCTGTACTGCGCGCCAACGGTCGATGATCGAGAGACTTGGCTGTCAACGATGCGCCACATCGCCCTCGAGGGCCGCTGCTTCGTGCTCTCGGCGAACCAGTTCTCGCGCCGCTCGGACTATCCCCCCGACTATCCGGTCGAAACGACGGGTCCGGACGCGGTCCTCATCAGCGGCGGAAGCTGCATCGTCGATCCGCTCGGTCAGGTCATGGCCGGCCCGGCACGGAACGGCGAGACGATCCTCGTGGCAGATCTCGATCTCGGCCAGATTGCTCGCGGGAAGTTCGATCTCGACGTGGTTGGCCACTACGCCCGCCCCGACATCTTCCGTCTGGTCGTCAATGGAGCTCGGCAGGAGCCTGTGTCGTGGGAATCCGCCTCAGCGGATCGGTTCGGCCACCCGGGCGTGCTGGGCAAGGAGGTCGCCGAGCGAGACTGACTCGCCTCGTTCGCCGATCCGGCCCATGCCGCACTCGGTTGCAACCAGGTACGGCCGGCCGGCCGAATCAGCGGCAGCCACGAGGGCATCGATCCGCTGGCTGTCGTTCTCGTAGTCGATCACCCCAAGCGCCAGCTCGGCGTCGTCCACCGCCAGCCCGGCCAATGGCGCGAAGTAAGCGGGATCCACGCCGTTGTCCCGGTCGACCGGCATATGGACGAACTGGATCGGTGCCGCCGAGGCGATGTCATTGGCGATCCGGACGAGCAGGCCCAGATCCTTGGGCGCCACGAAATGGCGATGCTTGTAGTCGCCGTAGCAGAGATGGAAGCCAACCTCGGCCGGTGGCTCGACCTGCCGTGCGCACTCGATCAGCTCGGCCACGATCCGCTCGTACGAAGCGAGCTCGGGCGCGGGCTTGAAGGCACCCTCGAGCGCCCCGACCTCCACGGCCACGTCCCACTGGATTGCCAGGTCCTCGCCCGGGATCTCGGCCTGGGTGGCCGCCACCTCGGCGAAGATCGCCGTCTTGAACGGCGCCCACAGGCGGAGCTGGGCGGACGGCGCGGCCCAGGCCACCACCACCGCGTACGGCGTTGGCACGCTGACCTGGAAGCGGACCCCGGCCGGGATCACTCCGGCCTGGCGCAGCCGGATGAATTCGGCGTAGGACGCCACGGCCGCATCGGCGTAGCCGAGACCGCGGGCGGGGATCACGATGCCCTCGTCGACCTCCAGGCCGGGGAAGACGGAGTAGTCCGGGTTGCCCGTATCTGGGTTGACCTGGGGCTCGCCCAGCCGGATCCCGGGGACCTCCTGGAGCTTGTCGATCTGCCACCAGATCCACTGGCTCCGGGCCCCGGTTTCGCCGTCACTGGCGCGCTTGAGATGACGGCCGAGGGTTCCAGCCGTCTGGCGAAAGGCGTCGGCGGCGGTAGGTGCGGCCAAGCTGCCAACGAGGTGGGCGCCGCGGGCGTAGGTCATCGAGAGGCTCCTTTCCTGGCTGGGATCCGGGCGATCGAGCAACAGCCGGCCGTCGAGCAGCCGCCGGCCATGGCCGGCAGCAGGACGATCGCATCCAAGTCCCCGACCGGGGTGGCGAGCGTCAGGAGATGCCGGATGTCGGTGTCGTTGAGAAAGACATTCATGAACCGATTGAGCTCGCCGTCGGCGGCGAAAAGCTGCCCGCCCAGGCCGGGATGGGCAGCGACCAGCGTCGTCAGCACCTCGCCAACGGTTGTCCCGCTGGTCTCGACGAGCTTTTCGCCCCCGGTTGAGACGCGCAGGACCGGCGGGATCCGCACCGTGCTCATCGGTCAAGCCACGCTTCGAACGCGCTGAAGCTGGCCGGGATCGTGGGCGCCAGCCCGGCGACCCCGGGTTCAGCCGGCCGGGGCTGGGTCCCGAACCGGAACGCCTCGGGCGTCTTCAGGCCGTTGCCGGTCAGGAGGGCCACGACCTCGTCGTCGCGGCGGATGATCCCGCGCCGGCGGGCTGCCTCCGCCGCGGCAATCGTTACGCCGCCGGCCGTCTCCGTGTAGATGCCCTCGAGCCGGGCGGCACGACGGATGGCCTGCGCTGTCGCCTCGTCCGGGATTGCCTCGATCGACCCGCCGCTCGAGCTGGCGAGCTCGACTGCCTGGCGACCCTCGGCCGGGTTGCCGATCGCCAGTGAGCGCACGATCGTGTCTGGGGTCCGAACGGGCTCGATGATGTCGCTACCCGACCGGAAGGCGCTGGCAACAGGGCTGCAGCCGGCGGCCTGGCCGCCGACGAAACGGACGGGTGTTCGCTTCACCAGGCCAATCGCCGCGAGCTCGTCGAACCCGCGGGCGAGCTTCGTGAACATCGCGCCCGAGGCAATCGGTGCGACGACGACGTCGGGCAGGCGCCAGCCGAGACCTTCGGCGATCTCGAAGGCAAGGGTCTTGCTGCCCTCGGCATAGAACGGCCGGAGGTTGATGTTGACGAACCCCCAAGCGCGTTCGTCGGCGATCTCGAGGCACAGCCGATTGACGTCGTCATATGTGCCCTGGATCGGGACGACCGTCGCGCCATAGGCGAGGGCGTGCTCGATCTTGGCCGGCTCGAGATCCGCCGGCACGAAGACATAGGCCGGCAGCCCCACGACCGCAGCGGCGGCGGCTGTTGCACCGGCGAGATTGCCGGTCGACGCACAGGCGAGCGTGTCCATCCCGAAGTCCACGGCCCGGGCAACGGCCACCGCCACCGCCCGGTCCTTGAACGACAGGGTGGGGTTGCGGCTGTCGTCCTTGATCAGCAACCGCTCGATCCCGATTGCCTCGCCCAGCCGTTCGGCGCTGAGCAGCGGGCTGGAACCGACCGGCAAGCCGCGTGCCGGTCGGCCGGCCACCGGCAGGAGCTCGAGATAGCGCCAGATTCCCGCCGGCCGGGCTTCGATGACCGCTCGGCTGAGCGTGCTCCGCACGACGTCCAGATCGTAAGCGACTTCGAGCGGTCCGAAACAGGCGGCGCAGACGTAGCTAGGACCCAGCGGCTCAGGGCGGCCGCAGGAGCGGCAGCGCAGGCCCAGGATCCGACCGTCGGGCAAGGTCCCGGTCTGAACATCGTGTTGGGCGGCGCGCGGTTCGCCCAGCAGTTCCGTGGTCACGTTCAATTCCTCGTTCCGGCCGTGTCCTGGGACGCGGGTAAGGTCAGCTGACAACCCGGGACCGGCACAAACGAGAAGACCCCTCCTGCACGGAAGGGTCTCAAGGGATTCCCTATCTCGCAGGCGGACCTGCCCGGAATTGGCACCTTGCCGGCTCTGCATCGGTAGGTTGTCGTGGCATCATCGGGCCGGTCCCTCCGCCACTCTTGATAGAGCTATTCAATTGCCCCCTAATCTAGCGACCGCCGCTACGCTCGTCAAACCCGTCGTTTGGCCGGCCGGTGACCATGCGGGTCATCGACCCGGGCCACCGCGTCGGGGCGGCGGTTGGCCAGGACGGGAATCTGGCGGCGGATCGACGCGACCCGGGCAAGATCCAGCTCCGCATGGACGATCGCAACGCCGTCGGGGGCCTGGGCGATCACCGTGCCCCACGGATCGATGACCATCGACCGTCCGTGGGCCGGCACCCCGAGCGGACCGCCGACCTGGGCCGGCGCGATCACGAACGCCGCGTTCTCGATTGCTCGTGCCCGGAGCAAGACCTCCCAATGGTCGCGCCCGGTCCGCTCCAGAAAGTTGGCCGGCACGGCCAGGATCTCGGCGCCGGCCTCGGCCAGCGCCCGATACAGCTCCGGGAACCGCAAGTCGTAGCAGATCGACAGTCCTAGCCGGGTTCCTTCGACATCGGCAACGACGGCCCGATCGCCAGCCGTCACCCGGTCAGACTCGCGATCCGCGGGCCCGTCATCGATGGCCACATCGAACAGGTGGATCTTGCGGTAGGTGGCAACGATCGCGCCGGTCGGATCGACAAGGATGCTGGTGTTGTACGGGCGCTCGGCCGGGCCCGTCTCGGCCAGACTGCCGACGAGGATCCAGACCGAGCGCGCCCGCGCCACTGCGGCGAACGCGTTGCTGAACGGGCCGGGGATCGGTTGAGCGGAGGACCGGTAGCCGTCGTCCGAGCCGCGGTACTGAAGATACTCGGGCAGGGCGATCAACCGGGCCCCTTCCGCGGCGGCCTGATCGGCCAGGCGGACGGCCTCGCGGACATTAGCCTCGGGATCGGATCCCGCGTCGAGTTGAACAAGGGCGACGGGCAGGCGCGACATGCGCGGAGGATGCCACACGCCTCGGGACGGCAGCCAAGTTTCACCCCTCGGCGCCTCCTTCCTCGTCCTCGGCGCCGATCCCAGTCGCTATATTCGCCCCATGCTTAGCGATCGCGTTTGCGATCTCACACGATGTGCCCGAGTGGCTTGTCGAGGCCCTCGACGGCTGGTCCACGCACGAATCCTGCTCCGCAGCCCCAGCCCAGCCCGTCCAGATCGGCGATTGGGCGGCAGAAACGTGCTCGCTATGCATGGGGGTTATAAAGCCGAGGCTTTGGGGGGCTGAACTCGGACGCCTTGCCCGGCCGGCCACGGGCCACTGCCCGCCGGCAGGAGACGGATCAGCTTTCGAGTGGTGCCTCGCCGGGCAGCGCAACCGTGAACACCGCGCCGGAGCCCAGCCGGAGCGGTTCGGCCACGAGATCGCCGTTCATCGCCCGGCATAGCTCGCGCGAGACATACAGGCCCAGGCCGCTGCCGTCCTCAGCATTCGTGCCCGTGCCCCGAGCGAAGCGGTCGAACAGCCGGGCCCGATCGCGCTCGGCGACGCCCGGACCATGGTCGATGATCGTCAGGTTGAGCCGGCCGAGCGCCTCGTCGACCGCGATCTCGACGGTGACCGGTTCGCGCCGACCGTACTTCACGGCGTTGTCGAGGAGGGCCCACAGGACCTGGTCGAGCTGGTCGGCATCGGCCACGGCCAGCCAGCCGCCGGACCGGTCATCGATCCTGAAGGTCACACCGCTCACGGCGAGGGCCTCCCAGGCGCGCCGAACCCGGGGCGCCAGGCCCAGGACCTCGGCCTGCGGCCGGAGTGCACCCGACTCCAGGCGCGTCACCGTGAGCAGCTGGCGGACCATCCGCGACAGTCGCTCCGCCTGCTCCGTGATGATCGACAGGCGGCGATCGTCACGCTCGTCGCGGAGTTGCTCGGCGAACGCCCGAATGCTCGTCAGGGGCGTCTGCAGATTGTGGCTGACGCCGCGCAGGAAGTCGTCCTTCGCCGCGTCGAGCTCAAGCAGCTGGGCGTTCTGGGCCGTCACCCGCTGGAACAGCTGGGCATTGCGGACCGCGACACCGATCTCGGCCGCGAACAGCTCGAGCAGGTTCTGGTCGGCCGGTTCCCAGGCTCGGGTCGCCGGCAGGTGGCCGACGATCAGTCCGAGGCGCTCGTCGCCCGCGCGCAGCTCGGCGCGTACGGGCCGAGCTTCGCCGGGGATCGTCTCCTCCTCGTTGATCGTGCCCGGATCCACCAGCAGGATGATCGCTTCGATCATGCCGAAGGCCGCCCGGGCGTCCTCGGATGCCCGACCCACCAGGAATTCGACGCCGTCCCGCGGCGAGGCATGCTCGATCGCGGCGAGGATCCGGCCGAGCTCGCGATTCCGCCGCTCCAGCGCCCCAGCCAGGCGGTTGTGGCTCTCGGCCAGGCGCGACAGCTCGTCATCGCCGCCGACGCTGATCGGTGTCGACAGGTCGCCGGCAGAGACCCGATCGACGGCGGCGGCGATCGCCCGCAACGGTCCGGTCAGGTCGGCCGCCAGAAGGTAAGCGCCAAGAACCGCGATCAGGGCCACGAGGGCCACGAACAGGAGCAGCAGGCGGGGTACGGTCGAGACCGGGTCCGGTAGGCGCTCGGCGGCGACGAGGAGCAACCCGAAGACGGCCAGCGGGATGACCGCGACTGCGATCAGGGCGAAGGTGAGCCGGGTCCGGAAGCTGATCCTCGTGCCGAATGACGGCGCCGGGAGCGTCCGCTCGTGAAACGGCAGGCCGGGAGTGCCTGGTTCGTCCGACTCGGGCAGGACCGGCCCCAGATCGGGCTGGCTCGGCGCGGTCATTCGCCGCCGCCGGCCTCCGTGGTCACCAGCCGATAGCCCACGCCGCGCACGGTCAGGAGGTGAATCGGCCGGTTGGGCTCCGGCTCCACCTTCTGGCGAAGGCGGCGCATCGTCACCCAGACATAGGATGGATCGGCATCCTCGGTTTCGGCCCAGCCTCGGGCAAGGAGCGTCTCGGTCGTCACGGTGTTGCCCAGGTTGGCCGCGAGGGCGTACAGCAGCCGCGATTCGGTCGGGGTGAGGGCGACCGGATGACCGGCCACGATCGCTTCGCGCCGGTGGAGCTCCAGGACGAGCTTTGGGCCGAGGACCAGGCTCTGGCGGGGGACCTTGTCGCCGAGCCGCTTGAGCACCCGGTTGATCCGCGCCCGGAGCTCGGGGTAGTGGTACGGCTTGGTGACGTAGTCCTCGGCCACCTCCTCGAGCAGGTCCGCCTTGTTGTCGCCAGCGTCGATCGCGGTCAGCACGATGATCGGCAGGTCGGCCCGGTCCTTGACCTCACGGGCCAGGGTCAGGCCGTCCATTCGGGGCATCATCATGTCGATCACCAGGAGATCCGGCCAGGCGTGCTCGAGCCGGCGCAGCGCCTCGACCCCGTCGCGAGCGGTCGACACTTCGAAGCCATCGGCGCGGAGCTGATCGGCCAGCACGACCAGCAGGTTCGGATCGTCGTCAACGACCAGGATCCGGGGCGCGACCGGGAGCCCATTCGGGCCGCCACTCATCATTGGCCGAGGATAGCAGCGCCGATTCGGCCTCCGACACGCCCCGAAGGGACTACTTCGCCGTGCGGCAGGCCCACGCCGAGCCCCGGCACGCGACGCCCCTGGCCACGCAGCCTGCCGGAATTGTCAAATCCCTCGCCGGGCGCTGCGTATGATCGGAAATCCCGCATTCGGAACCGGTTACTGGGCGATCACGAGGGCGGCCAAGCACGACTCGGAGCGGTCGGCTGGTCCGGGGAGGCGGATGCNNGTCAGCGCGGGGGGCAGGTCGGCGTGGGGACGGCGCGGATGCAGCGGGTCGGCGCGAGAGGCGCAGGGAGGGCGCGGGGTGCAGCGGGTCGGCACCGGTCGGCGCAGGGACGGCACGAGAGCCTTGATCCGCAGCGCGGCTGCGGATCAAGGGGCCTTCCGGTCGACGTAA
>PLZO01000099.1 GCA_003152165.1 Chloroflexota bacterium | reverse complement strand
GAACCCGGCGCGCCGACCTGGCCCGGCAGGCGTACTTCGCACGGCTCGCGCTCAAGAGTGCCCAGGCTCGGCGGAAGAAGACCCAGCGCCGAGGCAGCCTAACCGTCGAGCAGCGGGCCGAGCGTGGGTCCTACCTCGGATGCATCGCCGGCGCGCTTTCATCTGCCGAGCATATGCGGCAGGGCCCGGGGCCGCGGGCTTCGCAGACGTGAGTGCACCGGTGGCCGGGGCCACCTCCGATCACACGGGCGTGCGATCTTCGACGGCAACGAGCCAGGCCGTCGTGTCGCTGCACCTTCGTCGACTCCACCAGCGCCTCGAATCGCTCGGGATCGACGTTCGCCGCGGCGAGCGCGATCGCCTCGCGACCTGGCGACCGCGATTAGTCGGATCGTCCTACGTCGGCAGTGCGGCGAACCTCGCCGCATATCTCGCCTTTCGGCATCACGACATCCGAGACATCCAAGACGAGCTCGCCGTTCTCGGCCTCTCGTCGCTCGGTCGCATCGAGGCCCACGTGCGAGCTGGTATCGCTGCCGTCCAGGCCTCGCTCGGCGCGGTCCTCGGCGACGCCGCCTCACTGGCCAGAGTCGAACGGATCGGTCGGCTCCGCGAGGCCCAGACGCTCCGCCTCCCCGAGCGTGCGGCCGTCCTCCTGGGGCCGGAACGGCCCGATCGGCGGACGCGGGTCATGGTCACGCTGCCCGAGGAAGCCGCGACCGATGCAAACGTCGTCCGCGATCTCCTCGAGCGCGGGATGGACCTCGCCCGTATCAACGCCGCGCATGACGGCCCGGACACGTGGCGTGCGATGGCTCGGCAGGTCCGGTCCGCCTCAAGCCAGTCCGGACGTCCCTGCCGGATCCTGCTCGACCTGCCCGGGCCCAAGCTGCGGATTGCGCCCCTGCCCAGCAAGCCCGGACGACTTCGGCTCCGGTCGCCGCGGGACGGGAGCGGCCTGAACGTCTTCCTACTCGACGGCAGCGGTGAGCCAGGGACGCCCCGGCCTCTGGATGGGAGCGAGCCCCGCGTCGCAGTCGATCCGGCCTGGCTCGCACACCTGGACATCTGGGATCGGATCGAATGTGTCGATGCGCGAGCGCGCCCCCGAATATTGCGGGTCGATGCGCGATCGTCCGCTCAGACGGTGCTAGTCTCCACCCGGCGCGGGATCGCCCTCGCCGAGGGTATCGAGCTCCGCCTCTTACGCAAGCACAAAGAGGGGGCCTCGGTCACGATCGGGCCGTTTGAGCCCGCACCCGGGAGCATCACGGTCCGGGTCGGAGACGTGCTGCGGCTTGTCGCTGACCGGCCCATGACGCGGTCGGACGTGGGCGATCGTGATCCCGATGGTCCATGGATCGCCTGCATCCAGGCCGGCGTGCTCGAGGCGCTCCAGGTCGGACGCGAGGTCGTTGTCGACGATGGTCACGTCGTGACCCGGGTCGAGGCGATCGCCGCGAACGAAGCGCGACTCCGGGTGATGACAACGCGGCGACCCGAGGAGCGTCTTCGCGCCGATCAAGGGCTCAACTTCCCGGACTCGCCGATCCGGGGCCAGGGATTCGGCGCGGACGACCTCATCGCGCTCGACGTCGCGGCCGACACGGCTGACATCGTCGGGCTCTCATTCGCCCAGGGTCCCGAAGACGTCGACCGCCTGATCAAGGAGCTCGACGCCCGCGGAGCCCACGACACCGGAGTGATCGCCAAGATCGAGACCCAGAGTGGGATCGAGCGCTTGCCCGACATCATCGTCGCCGGTGCTGCTCGGCGGCCCTTCGGCGTGATGATCGCCCGGGGCGATCTCGCAGTCGAGATCGGATACGAGCGGTTGGCCGAGATGCAGGAGGAAGTAATGTGGCTGTGCGAGGCCGCGCACGTTCCGGTCATCTGGGCGACACAGGTGCTTGAGTCGCTGGTGAAGACAGGGATTCCGACTCGGGCAGAACTGACAGATGCCGCGATGGCCCAACGAGCCGAGTGCGTCATGCTCAACAAGGGGCCGCACATCCTCGAGGGCATCGACACACTGATCGACGTGATCTGCCGCATGCAGGCGCATCAGAGCAAGAAGACCTCGCGGCTGCGCGCGCTCCGGTCGTGGTGATGGCCGATGCAGCAGCAGGGCGGTTGGGAGGGTGGCCGACCGCCAAGATGGCAACGATCCGCTGGCGCCCATCGGTGCGGGGATTGGCCTAGCGCTGGGGGCGAGCGCCATAGCGCTGCCGATTGCCGCCTCGCGATCGGAGGGATTGGCCTCGGCATGCGAATACCGGCTCGATCGGCGTCCTCCTCGACGGAGTATCGACCGAGCGTCTCCGGCGTCCGTCGCCGGACGCCGCTGACGTCGAGCCCGGTCTTGGGGTCGATCAGAATGCTCGCCCGGAGTGCTCGGATCGGGCCCCACAGATCACCCGCAAGGGCCGGCGGCGGGTCAGCGGGCCCTTCACAGGACCGAGCTGCAGGGCGTGGCCAGACGGGTTGCCAGCGGTCGCCCCGATTTACCGCACAGTGGCACTCGCGCCGGGCGTCAATCGGTTGAGGCTGAAGTCACGGCCGGAACCGGGGTCTACCTCAGGAGCAAGGACGAATGTTCAAAGATCGCTTGGACGCGGGCCGACAGCTCGCCAGCCGCTTGGGCCGGTACACAGCCCTGGAGCCGGTCGTCGTCGGGCTGCCGCGCGGCGGATTGCCGGTCGCGGCGGAGGTGGCCGACCGTCTTGGTGCACCGCTCGACATTATCGTCGTTCGGAAGATCGGCTTGCCCTGGCAGCCGGAGCTGGGGATCGGCGCCGTCGCGGAAGGTGGCATCCGCGTCCTGAACGACGTCCTGGTCGAGGAGGTGGGGATCGAGCCGATTGAGCTCGAGGCGGCGACCGCCCGCGAACGTGGGGAGTTGGCGAGGCGCGTTCACCGCTACCGAGGGGAGCGGTCCGCGGTTCCTGTCGACGGCCGCGTGGTGATCGTCGTCGACGACGGGCTGGCAACTGGGTATACGGCACGTGCGGCGATCGAAGCGATTCGCCGAGGAGGCGCACGCCGCGTGATTCTCGCCGTTCCCGTGGCGCCCGAGGATAGCGTCGCTGCCATGCGCGGTGTAGCCGATGAGGTGGTGGTCGTCGACACGCCGCCACGGTTCTTCGCGATTGGAGACTTCTACGAGGACTTCGCCCAGACCTCGGACGAGGAGGTCGTCTCGCTTCTCGAGCGGGCCGCCACCCGGTCGGAGGGCAGTGGGGTGGTCCGGGGTCGAGGCTGAGCGCGGGAGTCTAGGTCGCGGAGCAGCCGTGTTCGTCCGGCAGCAGCCGACGGAGATTGAGCCGATCGGTTCCACCCGCACTGTACGCCCGTGCCGCCAATAGAGCCGAGCGCGCCATACTGGGATGGGATCACCGGCGCATGGTTGCCGGCTAGCTGGCGCCCGCGCGCTTTGCCGGCGCGGTCCTCGCCCTGGCTGGTGGGACTCTCACCTTGAGGCACGACCCGCTCCCCCCGGAACCTCCTCTCCGGGTCGTGCGCCGGCTGCGCGCTCTACGCATGGGACCCCTTCGGCAGACGGTTGCTGCGGGTCGACCTGAGCACGGGTCAGATCACGGGACGAGCCACTGTTCTGGCGCCGGCCGCGAGCACCGATCTCTCTCAGCTGCGGCTCACGCGGCCGCCCATTGCCTGACCTCGGCAATGGCCGAGGAGAGCACGACCTCTCCCGGCATGCCGGCGCCCGGGGACCCGTCGGACCTGGTGCCGTCGGTCATAAGGCGGCCGCGATGAGACGATCGAGGAGCTCAAACGCCGCGGACTCTGCCCGCCGACCACGTCGATCGCGTCGCCGTCCGTGCCGATGACCACGCCGCCGAGCTCGCCGCCCGCCTCCGCCGCTGACCGCGCCGACTCGCGGCCGACCGGCCCGAGCGGATCCTCGATCGTCCATCTCCCAGCGTGTGGGGCGGATGCGGGTGAGCCATGGCGCCCAGGGCCGTCTGGCCCGCGCGAAGGGGCCTGCTTGCCCTGGCGTGGCCCGCGCCTGTCGGCTATGTTTGAGACGGCCGATCTGTAGCCTCGGGCCTTGCGCTCGGCCGCTCAGCGGATCGAGGGCCCTCATCGTGTGGCGCGGTCTGATCGTGCCTGCCTTCGCGTCCGGAACGGTCCCGAAGCCCCCTAGTACAACGAGGAGCCTTCTAATCACACGCGACGCCGTTCTCCTCAGGGCCTACCGCAGCCCCGATCGACTCGACCACGTCGAGGACGACCACCCGGATCTCGACCTGCCCAACGCGCCCGCCGACGCGGTCGTTATCGGTATGGTTGACGAGGACGGGACCGAGCCGCACGCGCTCACCGCCGACGCGCCGGCCAAGCTCGACG
>PLZO01000094.1 GCA_003152165.1 Chloroflexota bacterium | reverse complement strand
GCGACTAACGAACCGGGACACTAGGAGGCGAAGTTGTCGGTACGGACGACCTGCACTCCGCCGAGCGTGCGGGCCAGCCGCTCAGCGAACACGCTCTTGCCCGCGCCGCCCGGCCCGCCGATCGCGACGAGGCCGATCTGCCCGCAGCGTGCCGGCGCGCGGCGGATCAGCGCCGCCAGATCGGTGCCGCAACACACGCTGGCCTGATCATCGGGAGGAGGCCCTGCGTCGCGAGAACAGGCGCGCGTCCCGGCCAGTCCGCGTGCTCGGGCATGAACCGCTGGAGAGTCAGTCACCCTGCCTAGCAGCGTCCACTCGGGGAATGCACGACCACCGGCTCCGTGGCGGCTGTCACCGCCTCCTGTGGCGTCACGAAGCCTTCGCTGACCATCGATGCGAGGACCTCTGTGCGTCGCGTGGCCGCGGCGATCGCATGGAACCTGGGGTCATAGGCCGAGGGTGCCTGGGGCATCCCCGCGAGTAGGGCGATCTGGCCGAGATCGAGGGCGGCGAGCGGTCGCCCGAAGTCCGCGCAGGCCGCCGCCGGCATGCCATAGACGCCATCGCCGGCGAGCACCTCGCTCAGGTAGTCGGCGAGGATCTGCTGCTTGCTGTACTGGAGCTCGACTTTGAACGCAAGGGCGATGTCGACGAGCTTCATGACGCCACTGTCGGACCCATTGAGGTAGAGGTCCTTCACGAGTTGCTGGGTGATCGTCGACCCGCCCTGACAGCCGCACAGGTGGGTCACGTCATAGAGGAACGCCCGGCCGAGCCCGATTACGTCAATCCCATGGTGCTCATAGAACCGCTCATCCTCCGTCGCGACGATCGCCTCGGCCAGGAGCGGCGGGACCTCTCCAGGCTGAAGGCGTGGTACGCCATGGAGCGCCGCCTGGGCGTCGACGCGGCCCTGAAGGTCGCTCGCCGATGGCGAGAGGACCCAGAGGGCAAGGCTCCCGGCAACTGCGACAACGGCGAGAACGAGGGCGCTCCAGGCGATCGTCCGCCGGATCGTCCAGGTCCGTCGTCTCGTCTCAACTCGGTCTGGTGGTGCGGGCGTGGCCTGGTCTGTTGGGTTCGTCTCGACAGCCTCCGGCATGCGACTTCGCCGATCGTTCGACGAGCCGAGTCGTCCCGGTGTGCCGCGGCGAACGAGTCGGAAACAGCCACGATCCTCGCCACGGATCCCGCTCGGCTTGTCAGATCTCCCGAAGCAGCCCTCCGACGCTGCGTTGCCCTCCGTCCGCGAATGGCCCGTTCGCCCCACCCAGACGGTCGCGCTGCTACCGGGCAGTCCTGCGATCAACGCCGGGGTCGCCTGCCCACCGCCGGTGGCAGACCAGCGCGGGGTGCCCCGGCCGCAGGGCGCAGCGTGTGACTCGGGCGCCTTCGAAGTCGAGCCGTCCCCGGGCTACGACATCTCCTACCCGCAATGTGGCAACCCGTTGCCGGCCAGCGGAGTCTTCGCGATCGTCGGTGTCAACGGGGGCCGGGCCTTCAGTCCTAATCCGTGTCTTGGCATGGGGTCGTCCCCAGCGAGCTTGCCTGGGCGGGTGGGACGAGCGCCCAGCTGGCCGCCAATACGGGGAACCCGGGCCCAGTGCTCTCGACCATTGGCCAGACGTCCCCGCGTGCCTGCAACACCGCGTCGTCCCCGGGCAACGATACCGCGGATTGCGCCTACGACTACGGTTGGAACGCGCCCGCGGACTCCTACCAGACCGCTGTCCTCGCCTACATCTCGCTGGGCCTGGCGCCCCAGGCTGCGACGCAGACGCCAACGGCCAACGCCGGGTGCGGACGACGCCTCGGTGCTCGAGGATGGTCCCAGCAACGAGCGTCACGATCACGCCGCCGATGACCGTCGGCGAGGTCAATCACGGCTCGTAGTCCCAGGCGCTAAACAGGAGGGCTCCGCGCCTAGGTTGACCGCGGCCAAGTGCCCATTGAGATCCTTCCCACGATCTGGTCATGGTGCTGCGATTGGTTACGGCTCGACCGGCTCGCACCAGCCCAACTTGGTGAGCGAAGACGACCACCTGCGCCGGTCCGTGCCCCGACCTTCGCCATGCACGGCACGGATTGCGGCCGTCCGTGGCACGATCCTCGGGCACGTGTCCACCCTGTCTTCCACGAGCGGCCTCAATACCCAGCGCAGCTGGCTCGGCTCGGCCCTGGCGTCACTCGCGGTTGCCCTCGTCGGGCTGGGCGCGGTCCTCGTGGTCGTCCTCGCCCGCGAACTCGCGGCGCCGATCGCCGCAGGCACCCATGACGACTTCCTCGCCTTCTACGGGGCCGGCAGGCTCGTGCTCGACGGCAACGCGGCCGGTCTCTACCTAGCGTCTGCGATCACTGCAATCGAGCGCACCATCATCCCGAGCCCGGTCGGCGCCAATGGCTACATGCCGTTCCTCAACCCACCGTTCGCGGCAATGGCGTTCGCGCCGTTCGCCGCCCTCCCGCCCCAGGTGGCGCGGGTGGCGTTGGCGGGCCTCAGCGCGGCGGCACTCGCTGGCGCCGCGCTCTGGATCGGATGGCCACTGGCCGGTCGCGAACGGATCGCGGCGGCCCTGCTCGTCGGCTTGAGCTTCCCGGCCTACCACACGCTTGCGGAGGGCCAGTGGTCGGCGGTGATGCTGCTCGGCGGTGTCGCCGCGCTGCAGGCGGCACGCGGCGGGTCGTGGCGGCTCGCCGGACTGGCGCTCGCAACCTGGTGGCTCAAGCCGCAGCTGATCGCCCTGCCCCTGCTGGCGCTCGCGCTCGATCGACGCTGGACGGCGGTGGCGTGGTCGCTGCTGGGCGGTGCCGCACTTGTCCTGGCGAGCCTGCCGTCCGTCGGCATCGGCGTCTACGCCACGTACCTGGGCTACCTCGTCGAGGTGGGCGTTAGCCACTTCACCGGGGCGGGCGCGCTCGTCCAGTCGGTCTGGGAGGGCAACCTGGCGGCGGTCGAAGGGCTGAACGGCCTCCTCGTCGGCGTGTTCGGCCAGGGGTCGGTCGTGGCCGTCGACGTGCTGTGGGCCATCCTCGCCGTCGGGCTGCTCGCCGTGTGGCTCCTCGCCTGCCGTTCCCAGCGACCCGGGTTCGAGACGGGGGCTGGCCGGCAGATGCTCGCTGCCGGGATCGGGATCGTGTTGCTTGTCGATCCGCACCTGTACCTACAGGACTGCCTCCTCGTGTTCCTGCTCGTCCCAGCGCTCTGGCCGGCGGCGCGCGGCGACTACTGGCGGGTGCTGGTCGGGATCGCCGCGATGGCCGCCCTGACGCCGCTCCCGGCCCACCTGTTCACCGTGGCACTCCTCGCCATCGTCGTGGGTTGGTGCGCCCGGCCGACGGTCCCTGGTCGATCGATTGCCAGCGGCGCGCTCTCATCGGGCAAGAGATGGGCGAACAGGGTGTTGGGCCCGCGGTCCGAGCTGGTCTAGTAGCCGGACGGATACGGTGCCGGAGCCGTGGCTGTCACGACCCCGGCCGAGTTCGAGGTCACCTGGACATAGACGGGGGCCCCACTGGAGAAATCGACGATCACGATCGCGGCATCTGACATCGGGGGAACGCACGGTGCGCCCGACGGGCATAGGCCGCCCCAGCGGAACTCCTCAGCAACGATCGGCGGATGACCGCCGGCCAGCACCGCCAGGGCCTAAGTGATCGCCGGGCCGCAGGTCAACGGTGGCGGAGGCTGGAATTGGGCGGTGTCGCATACGATCGCGGGCGACGCGGGAGCCGATGGCGCTCCAGCCGGCGACGACCCACACGCTGCGACAATGACCGTGAGAACCGACAGCACAAAGAGGTCGAGCTGTTTCATCGTCTTCCTGACGGTGAAGGCGGGCCAACGGTTCCGGCCGCGCACGATCTCGCCATCGTGTCGTCGGTCAAGCGCCGGGTACCCTCGCAACAATGACGCAAGTGCCGGAGGCCGACGTGCGTAGCTTTCTCCGCTTTGCCGCCGTGTGGCATGTCCTGTGGGGGACGCTCCTGATCCCGTACGCCGTGATCGTGGTGCTGTTCGTTGGCGGCCAAGGCGCGGCACAGAATCTTGTTGACGGGCTCGCCAGAGCGTTCTTCCTCGTGCCTATCTTCATGGTGGCCGCGCTCCCCATCAATCTTGCAACGGCGGCCGTCACGGAGCGCCTGCTCGCAGGAACTCCGTGGTTGGCGCACTTACTCCTCGCCCCCGCCGCGTTTGGCGGCGTGTGGTTCTTCGCAACCCACGTCGTCGGGCCGCCAATGGAGGTCGATCCACGTTTGCCCCTCGATGCCTACTCGATCTGGGCCGCAGGGGCCGGAGCGGCCTATGGCCTCGTTCTGGCAATGGGACCAGACCCTGGCTGCTTCGGCCCTACCGGATGACAAGTTACACGTGATACGTCGGGCAGAGCTCGTCGTCGCGAGCGAGTGCTTCAGGGCTCGGAACTCTCCGCGGTCACCTTGGCTCCCCTGACGAAGGCGCGCCCAACAGGCTTCCGCTGGCCGATGTAGAGCCGTGCCGGGTGGACGCGGCGGGCCTTCTCGGCACGGGCAGGCCGCGCTGCCGGAGCGTTTATCGTGGTGGAAGGCGAGGACGACGATGATGACAGCGGCGAGTCCGCCGGCAGCCTAGAGGAGATCCTCGTCAATCACCGGAACCTGGTGAATCGCTTCATGCAGCACGTACGTCACGAGGGCGAGGATGGCGATCGTCACCCCGGCAGCGGCGATGACGAACAGGCGCATCCGGTGGCTGGGTGGCTCAGGTGGCTGCGATTGCATGGCCCCTGTCCGTTTCCGCTCGTAGCCGACAAGAGCAGAGGCCCCAATTGCCGCACTCTTCGCACGGCCCTGGGACTTCAGCTCCTGTCCGCGCCCAGGCTGAATGGGCGCCGTTCAGAGCATGACTAACAGAAGGTGAATCTGACGTGAACCAGAGGAGCGGCGGAGCTATGGCCTGGACCTGCTCGATCGGCGGAAACCGCGGCGACGACTGACTCGGACCCTAGGGCCTCGGCTTTGCCTTACCAGGGCAGGAGCTTCGCCGAGGCTCGGTAGATCGGCTGAAGGACCCGTTGGCCGTCGCCGGCGAGGTCGAGCAGATTGGGCTGAATAGAGTCGATGAGGATGTGCGGGTTCATCCAGGCCTGGACGAGCGTGCCGCCGCGGAACGTCAGCTCGAGCGTGATCCCCTCGAGCGTCGGCTCCGACCAGCCCTGGTCGAACGTGAAGTTGCCGAGCGAGTACCAGATCGGCTTGCCCTTGTAGACCTCCATTGCCTGGGCCCAGTGCGGGTGGTTGCCGATGACGATGTCGAACCCGGCGTCAACCATCTGGTGGCCGAGGCGTTGCTGGAGCGGCGATGGCCCACCCGTGTACTCGATGCCCCAGTGCGGGAAGGCGATCACGACCGCGGCGCCGGCAGCCCGCGCTGCCGCCACGTCGGCTTTGAAGAAGGCCGGGTTGAGCGGCGTGTCGCCGATCGTCGAGGCCGTCGCGCCGTAGTACTTCCCGGAGATCCCGTCGTAGCCAATGATCGCGACCAT
>PLZO01000042.1 GCA_003152165.1 Chloroflexota bacterium | reverse complement strand
CTGGCCCGAGCAGCTCTGGAAATGCCTCGGCGGCTGGACGCATGCGACCAGCAGGCCGCCTTCACGGCGGATCTGGCGGCTGGCAAGGCGCGCCTCTTCTCCGAGCACGTCAAGGCGAACCTGGACGCACATCGCGGGTCACCGCACGCCGTTGACGACGCGACGAATGGCCTGCTGGCGATCTCGGTCGAGGGCAGTCCGCTCGGCGACGAGCAGATCGTCAGCATCCTGCGCAACTGGACCGCCGGCCACGGGACGGTGTCCGCCGGCTTGAGCATCCTCGTCCTCCACCTGGCCGAGCAGCCGGAACTCCAGCTGCGACTGCGATCTGATCCGTCGCTCATCCCGGCGGCCGTCGAGGAGATCCTGCGGGCGGATGATCCGTTGGTCGCGAATCGGCGGACCACGACCCGTGAGGTGGAGATCGGGGGCCGGACGATCCCGGAGGGCGCGAGCCTGTCGCTGATGTGGATCGCCGCGAACCGTGATCCGGGCGCGTTCGAGGATCCGGAGTCGATCGAGCCCCGCCGCGGACTCGATGCCAGCCTTGTTTGGGGTCGGGGCATCCATTTCTGCCTCGGCGCTCCGCTCGCCCGCCTCGAGCTGCGCGTTGCGCTCGAGGAGCTCCTTGCCCGCACTGAGCGGTTCGAGCGCGCCGGTGAGGCTCCCCCCCGCAGCGTCTATCCGAGCAACGGCGTCGCCAGGCTCGCCCCTTCGATTCCTTTGAGCGTTGGCCGGTCGTTCCAACCCGCGGTCGACCGATGAGCTCGCTCGGCGCTCTACGCGGCGGCCGTGCCAACCGCGAAAGGCCGCCGGTCTCCGGTCAATCGTTGCGCGCGCTCGGTTCGCCGTCCTTTGGCGCGTCATAACGCAATGTCCCGTCGCCCATGACGCGCGCACGAGGCGTGAGCGTCGCCGGGACAACGTGGCCACGTCCCATGATGTGCTCGACGCGGGTTCCAGCGGCCAACAGGTAGTCGGTGATGATCCGGCGATGACAGCGCCACCAGACCGCTTCGGCGCACATGATCGCGCACCGCTGATCGCGCGCGAGGGCGTGCAGCGCGTCCATTCCCGCGCGGAATCCGTCGGTCTCCGCGTAGTCAGCGTANNCAGATGCCGGTACCTGATCCCATCGGCGGCGAGGGTCTCCGGCAGTGCGTCCTCGTCGAACTGGGGCATCATCCGCGAGCGCGGGATCGAGCGCACGTCCACGAGCAGTAGGACGTCAACCTGCCGCAGGAGCGCCACAAATTCGGCGAGGGTACGCGTCGAGTGGCCGATAGTGAAGACGGGACCGTCCGCCTGGCGATTCATGTCCGGAGCTTCGTCAGCGCCGACCCCTTGTGCATCGCGATGTGGTCCGTCGTGTCGCTCTTGATCTCGTACTGCGGCTCGTCGCGGCTCGCGTGGACCATGTAGCCCTTGAACGTCGTGGGCGACGTGACGACGCGAGTGATCGTGCCGCGCGCGCGACCGGCTTCCGAATTCCACGAGACGTGATCCCCGGGCTTGAACCGCTCGGCCGTCATGGGTCTCCTTCCGCACGAGCTGGGTGATAGCTTGCGGTGCCTGAGCGCCGCAATATTACGAGCCTTGGCGGGGCCGCCAGATGTCGAGGTTCGCATCCCGTTCATGCCTCGATCGCACGAAATCCGAGTGGTACGCCGTACCGGCTCGATCTCACGGTGAGTGCGCTACGCCGAATGGCGACGAACCCGGTGGACGTCTTCACCGCGGACGGCCACTACTTGCGCGCGCTTGGTCATTTCGGCGAGCCGGTGATCGTGAGCGTCACCCAGCCGCGCGCCGACGCGCTGGCGGTGTCAGTGATCGGCAGTGCCGGCGACACTGAGAGGGCGCTGTCGAGCGTACGCCGGATGCTCGGCACCGAACGCGATCTCTCGGATTTTCGCCGGCACGTGCGGGCAATGCCGTGGTTGGCTCCGCTCGCGCGACGGATGCGCGGTCTTAAGCCGCACGGTATCCCACACTGTTCGAGGCATGCGCCAACGCGATCGTGTTTCAGCAAGTCAGTCTGCAGTCAGCGCGCGCGATCATGCGCCGCGTGATCCTCGAGCTCGGCACGACGGTCGAGCTCGATGGTGTGCCCCTGGCCATATTTCCGGACGTGGAAGCCTTTCTTGGGGCCAACGATGCCGTGCTTCGGGCCGCGGGCTTGAGCACCGGAAAACTCGCGACGCTATGGCGCGTGGGGCAGGCGATCGCTAGCGGTGCGATCAGCGAGGCGATGCTGGACGCGCGATCGAGCGCGGACGCAGGCCATCTGCTCAGCGACATCAAGGGCATCGGGCCCTGGACGGCCGCGGTGATCTTGCTGCGCGGGCTCGGCCGGCTGGACGTGTTTCCCGGCCACGACAGCAGCGTGGCGGCGAACCTAGTACTCGCTGCAGGCGAGCGCATAGATATAGGAGCTGCCCTCGAGACATTGGGATCGCAGCGCGGGATGCTTTATTTCTGCCTGCTGCTCGCCCGTCTCGAGGCCCGCGGCGAAATTGGCCGTGCGTCCGACGTGGGCACCGTCGCGCGATCCGGGCGGGCGTACCGCTGGCCCTGACCGACGGCCGGCTTCGGCAACTCACCTCAGGTGTTCATGTGTAGGGGGCCCTCAGGTACCTCGATCAGGATGCGACCGCCCTGGACGAGCACGTCGTACATCGCGAGCGGCTGGTCGGCGGGAGGGTCCAGGACGTCGCCTGTCGCCAGGTCGAAGCGGGAGAGGTGCAGCGCGCAGGTGATCGACCCGGCGGTCAGGAAGCCCTTGTCGAGTTCGAAATACTCGTGGCTGCAGATACCCTGGTAGGCGCCGAGTCGACCGTCCTTGTGGACGACCAGCACGGGATCCGTGCCATCGACCCAGGCCATCTTCATGGTGCCCTCCGGGACTTCGTCGAGCCCTAGGAGGTCGACATGCCTCATACGGCGCAGCGAGGTCGCGCGCCGCAAATCCACGCCGAAGCCGACGACGCGTGCGACGAGGCCACTCGGTCGCCCTCTGCCGCGCCTTCACTGACGACCAAGCTCAGCCGAGCGAAAGCTCCGTCTCGAGGTTCACCGGGCAATGGAACGCGATAATCTGCGCCGCCGGGAGCTTCGTGGTGAAGGTCCCGACGAAGCCCTTGCACGAGGAGTCTGGTGATCTCGTTCTCGGTGATGCGGCGGCTCATCAGCGGAAGACCCGCTCTGCGCCAACCTTTCCGACTGTGGCCGGAGCCTCATCGTTGGGCAAGGCCAACTCAAAGCGTGGATCGGACGCTGCGTCACGAACTTCGGTCGAAGAGGCGGTCAATCGATCTTCCGGGCCGGCTGATACCTGTGACGATTCAGCCAGATCATCGGGACTGGCCGGCCAACCGTGTCCCGCGCCGATGCGCGGACCGGGCTGCGTCAGGACGCGGGACGCGTTCAAGGGGCCTTCCGGTCGACGTAA
>PLZO01000007.1:25463-31362 GCA_003152165.1 Chloroflexota bacterium | reverse complement strand
GCTCGATCTCGCCGGCGATCTGCGGGGCCTGGCTGCGGACCCGGCGATCGACGGAATCGTTGTGGTCCAGGGCACCGATACGATCGAGGAGTCGAGCTTTGCCTTCGAGCTCCTGGTCCACAGCTCCAAGCCGATTGTCGTCACCGGTGCGATGCGCAACGCCACCGATCCGGGCTACGACGGACCGGCCAACCTGCGCGATGCCGTCCGCTGCGCCGCGAATGTCGGGTTGGCCGGGGCCGGCGTGGTCGTCGTCCTGGCCGGCACGATCGNNCCGCGACTCCGGAGTTGATCGGGTGTGGCGTCGTCGTCGTCCTGGCCGGCACGATCGAGCCCGCCGCCGACGTGACCAAGACCCACGCCAGCGCCCTCGACACGTTTCGCAGCCTGAACGAGGGTCGGCTCGGCCGCCTGGTCGACGACGCCGTGATCGTTGAACGTTCACGAGGCCCGCGTCGACCCGTCCTGGCCACGACAATGGCCGCCAGCCCGGTCCCAATCGTGGTCGCCACGATCGGCCTCGACGATGGCTTGATCGGCGCCATCCGTTCGCTCCGGCCCGCCGGAATCGTGGTCGAGGCGACCGGGGCCGGCAATACGGGCGCTGGCTTGCTCGTTGAGGCTGCCGGCGCGATCCGTGACGGGATCCCGATCGTGCTGACCACCCGCTGTCCGTCGGGAGCAGCCGGACCCGGTTACGCGTTCCCCGGCGGCGGGGCGACGTGGGTCCGGGCTGGAGCGTTCCTGGCGGGCACGCTGACCGGACCTAAGGCGCGGATCGCGTTGTCGCTGGCCCTGGGCGCGGGGCTCCGGGGGACTGCCCTTGGGTCGTTCATGGCCGGACCGGAGTCGGGGCCGGAGGGAATCGCAGGGGCAAACCCAGGGGCAGGCGCTGCCGCCGGCGCCAGCGCGAGCGCCTGAGCGCAAGCGTGGAACCGGCTGGGTCCGTGGTCCTCGGCCAGGTCCTGACCCTCGCCGGCGACCACGGTCTGGGCGAGGTGGCCGCGATCGCGATCCGGGACGGCCGCGTGATTGCGGCCGGTAGCCGCTCGGATGTCGAGGTCCTGATCGGACGGCGGACGCGCCGGATCGAGCTCGGCCCGGACGAAGTTGCGTTGCCCGGCCTGACCGACAGCCACCTCCACCTAGCCGAGGCAGCAATCGCCATCGACGCGATCCAGCTGGCGCGGGCCGAGACGCTCGAGGACGGTCTGGGGCGGATCGCCGAGGCCCATCAAACGGCGGACTCGCGCGCCTGGCTGACCGGCCACGGCTGGGCGCGCGATCGGTGGGGAGGCTGGCCCACGGCTGCCCAGCTCGGGCGAGTCGCGCCCGGCCGGCTGGTGGCGCTGTGGGCCCACGATCACCATGCTCTGTGGGTCAGCCCGGAGGCCCTCATGGTCGCCGGCGTGGGGATGACGACCGCCGACCCGTCCGGTGGTGCCATCCGGCGTACCGAGGATGGCCTGCCGACCGGCATCCTGCACGAGTCTGCGACGGTGCTTGTCACGGCCCACATTCCGGCACCCACGGCGGCCGCCTACGAAGCTGCCCTGCCACGGCTCGGACGCGATCTCGTCGCCCTGGGCGTGGTCGCCGTCCACGATCCCGGGCTTCTTCGGCCCGATCCACGGCTCGACGGGCCGCAGCGCGCCTATGGCAACCTGGCCGACGCCGGGCGGCTGGCGGTCCGAGTCCACGCGTCGATCCGGTCCGAGGCGCTCGAGTTCGTGATCGCCCGCGGACTGCGCAGCGGGGACGGTCTGGGCGCTGATGCGGAGGGCCGGGCTCGACTCGGCTGGTTGAAGCTCTTCGCAGACGGATCGCTCGGGTCGCGGACGGCGGCGATGCTCGAGCCGTTCGAGCCCGATACCGATTCGGGGCCAGCCGGGGGACCCGGCAGGGATCGCGGGATGTGGGTCACCGAGCCGAAGGTCCTTGAGCGCCTGACCGCCCGTGCCGCGGCCGGCGGGATCGCGACCCAGATCCACGCGATCGGTGACGCGGCCGTTCGGGCGGCGCTCGATGCATTCCGCTCGGAATCGACCCGGGCGCTGCGGCTCCGAGCCCGGATCGAGCACGCCCAGCTCGTCGATCCGGCGGACTTGCCCCGCTTTGGCCAGCTCGGGATCGTCGCTTCGGTCCAGCCGGTCCACCTCCGGACGGATGCTGACCTGGCGCGCCGGGCCTGGGGTGCCCGGGCCGAGCGGACGAGCTACGCCTGGCGATCGCTGCTGCGATCAGGAGCCACCCTCGCGTTCGGCACGGATGCTCCAGTGGAGCCGATCGACCCCTGGCCCGGTCTCGCCCTCTCGATCAACCGACGCTGGGCGGGCTGGCCGCCTGGTACCGCTGACTTCGGCCCGGACCAGGCGCTGACCCTGGTCGAGACGCTGCGTGCCGCCTGTCTCGGCCCGGCCCAGGCCGAAGGCGCCCACGACCGCGGCCGGCTGACCGCCGGCCAGCGGGCCGATGTCATGGTCATTCCGGCCGCCGCCATCACCCAGTCGATCGAGGCTGACGGCCCGCTGGCGACGACCCGACCGCGGCTCGTCCTGATCGATGGCAAGGTGGTCTTCGAGGCCTGATCAGATCCCGCCGAGCCTCACCGCGAGCCTCGCTGGCGGCGCGCTTCGTAGAGCAGAATTGCGGCCGCCGCCGAGACGTTGAGGCTGTCCGCGATCCCAAGCATCGGCAGGCGGACCGCCCGGATCGCCGGCCCGGACCAGGCGTCGGCCAGGCCGTGGGCCTCGCTGCCGAGGACAATCGCCAGCGGCCCGCGGAGGTCGGCATCGGCGTACGGTAGGGAGGCGTCGACCCGGGCCACGACGATCGCGACACCGGCGGCCTGCAGCCAGGCAATCGTGGCCACGGTGGTGGCGACCGCGATCGGGACCGCGAAGATCGTGCCCAGGCTGGCCCGGATAGCATTTGGGTTGAAAACGTCTGTGCGCGGATCAGCGGCGATCAAGGCGTCGGCGCCGGCACCGTCGGCCGAGCGCAGGATCGCGCCGAGGTTGCCCGGCTTCTCGACCGACTCGGCCACCACGAGGAGCGGCTCGGCCGGCACAACGAGCCGCTGGAGGTCAGTCGACGGCGTCCGGATCACGGCCACCAGCCCATCCGAGCGATCACCGAAGGCCAGCCTCGCCAGGACGGCCGCGCTCACAGAGGTGACGATCACCTCGGCCGTGCGGGCCGCATCCAGTGCGGCGCCCGCCTCGGCCGAGGTGATCAGCTCCGCGCACGCGAAGAGCTCGACCAGGCCCACGCCGGCGGTGATCGCCCGCCCGATTTCGCGCGCACCGTCAGCGATGGTCAGCCCGCTCAGCTCGCGCTCCCGGCGCTCGCGCAGCCGGCCGGCTGCCTTGACCCGGGGATTGGCCGGGCTGCTGATCTCGGGGGCGTTCATCGCGCCCAGCGCGCCATCGAGCCGAGGTGGAGGTGGGTGCCACCTTCTGACAGGAGCGACTGATCGGCGACCTCGATCCCGCCACCGGCGCTGGATCCAACCACCGGCTCGAGCGCTTCGAGCAGGATCTGGCCGAGACGATCGGGCCCGAAGCCTGGAGTGTGGGCGGTGAGCAGGACGAACGCTGGGCCGTCGTCGAGCAGTTCGGCGCAGGCCGCCAGCAGGGCCGGCAGGTCATCGGCCAGGCGCCACGCCCGCCCGGTCGCGCCGTGGCCGTACGACGGCGGATCGAGGACGATCCCGGCAAAACGCCGGCCGCGGCGCAGCTCGCGTTCGGCAAAGGCGGCGGCGTCGTCGCTGATCCAGCGGATCTGCGCACCGGCCAAACCGTTCAGCATCGCGTTATGACGGGCCCAGGCCACGGCCGGTCGGGACGCGTCGACGTGGGTGACAGCAACTCCCGTTCGAGCTGCGCTGATCGTCGCCGCGCCGGTATACCCGAAGAGGTTGAGGACCGCGCCGGGGCCGCTGAACGCGCCGGCGATGCCCGTCCCTGGCTCGGCGATCCGGTCCGCCTGGCGGCTGATCCAGGCGCGCGCTGCGTGCTGCTCCGGAAACAGGCCAACCTGTCCACTCGGCGCCAGGCGGAGCTCGAACCGGTGTGCGCCATCCTCGACCAGCCATGGTTCCAATGGCTGCCCATCGCGGGTCGTCCAGCCCTCATGCGCGAGGGCGCCCCGGTCCGCCCGATCGAAGCGCGCCTGGGCCGCGGCCCAGGCGCCCGGTTCCTGCGGAATGTGGCCGTCGGCGCCAGGCGCCGGGCGATCGAGGGTGATGGCTCCAAAGCGCTCGAGCCGCCGCCCGTCTCCCACGTCGAGCAGGGCGTAATCGGGGCTGGCGGTCGACATCGGCCCATCTTGCGTCATCCGCCGCGGGCGATGGCCGCCGTCGACCGCCAGCCGAGGAACGATGGAGGCCTCAAACTGCGCCGGTGAGCACCAGGCCCCGGACCCGCCAGAGCCGTCCGGGGGACGTCGGCCGGTGAGCCCCCCCGAGGCGATCGCGATCCTGGCCGCCGGCCTCGCGGCGGGCACGATCAATACGATCGTGGGTTCGGGCTCGCTGATCACGTTCCCGACGCTCCTTGCCTTCGGCTATCCGGCCGTTGTGGCGAACGTCTCGAACACGATCGGTCTGGTGGCCGGCTCGCTCAGCGGTGCGATCGGCTACCGACGCGAGCTGGCCGGACAGCGCGGCCGGGCGATCCGCCTGGGGATCGCGGCCAGCCTGGGCGGCCTCACCGGGGGCCTGCTCCTGCTGGCCCTGCCGGCGGCCGCATTCCAGCGGATCGTGCCGATCCTGATCCTTGGCTCGGTGGTCCTGATCGCGATCCAGCCGCGCCTGTCGCGGGCGATGGGCGACCGGCGCGTCGAGGGCGAGGAGCACACGCTGCCGCTCGTCGTCACGCTCTTCCTGACCGGGATCTACGGCGGCTATTTCGGGGCAGGGCAGGGGGTGATCATGATGGCCCTGCTGGGAGTCTTCCTGCCCGACAGCCTGCAGCGCCTGAACGGCCTGAAGAATGCACTGGCCGTCCTGATCAACGGCGTGGCGGCCATCCTGTTCATCCTCTTTGCGCCCGTGGCCTGGCCGCCGGCCATCCTCCTGGCGATCGGCGCGATCGTCGGCGGCCAGGTCGGAGCAAGCGTCGGACGGCGCCTACCGGCCAACGTCCTGCGGTTCGCGATCATTGTGGTCGGCACGGTCGTCGGGGTTCGGTTGCTGATCGGCTGAAAGGACGACTCGGGGCGTCCGTTGGCGCCCGGAACGCTGGCTGTCGTACCATGCCCACCGGTGGCTTGGCTCTGTGCCTGCGCCGGCGGACGCAAACAGGAACGTTGCGACCGTCGGTTCAACGGGTGCGGCGGCCAGGCCCCCGAAGCCAGAGGCGTTTCGAACAAACGCCCACCGGGCGGCTAGCTCAGTTGGTTAGAGCACTTGCTTGACATGCAAGAGGTCACTGGTTCGAGTCCAGTGTCGCCCACCACTCCCACCACGAGACCCACATGACGCAGCCCGTAGCGCCGATTCCCGCCGAATCCGCTCTCGACGAGGCAGCCCTCAGCGAGGAATTCGTCGCGCCCATCAGGGGCTCGGCCGATGAGCTCCTCGACGCCGGCGCGCACAGCGAGCTCGACGCGATGCGGCACTCCGCCGCGCATGTGATGGCCGGGGCGGTCCTCGAGCTGTTCCCCGGGGCAAAGCTGGGCATCGGCCCGGCGATCACCGACGGCTTCTACTACGACTNNCAAGGTCGAGATCCTCGACGACCTGGGTTCGAAGGCGCAGGCGGCCGGCGAGCCGGCCCCGGTCGTCTCGACCTACGAGCACGGTCCGTTCATCGACCTGTGCAAGGGTCCCCACGTCGCCTCGACCGGACTGATCGGCCCGTTCAAGCTGCTCAGCGTGGCCGGCGCGTACTGGCGC
>PLZO01000007.1:0-25450 GCA_003152165.1 Chloroflexota bacterium | reverse complement strand
GAGCTCCAGGAGCGGCGCGGCTACCTGGAAGTCAGCACGCCGATCCTGGTTCACGAGAAGCTTTGGCTCAAGTCGGGCCACCTGCCGCTCTATGCCGACAACATGTTCCTGCTCGAGGCCGAAGGGCAGACGTTCGGCCTCAAGCCCATGAACTGCCCCGAGAGCACGTTCANNCTGCCGCTGCGCTACAACGAGTACGGCCGGCTCCACCGAAACGAGCGGTCCGGGACGCTTTCGGGGCTCACCCGGGTTCGCCAGTTCATCCAGGACGACGCCCACATCTTCGTCCGGCCGGACCAGCTAGCGGACGAGATCGGGGCCCTGCTGGGCGAAGTCCAGGAGGCGTACGGTTGGGTTGGGTTCAAACCTCGCTTCGCCTTCGCCACCAAGCCCGACAAGGCGCTCGGCGACCCGGCGTTGTGGGAGCGGGCCGAGGGCCTGATTCGCGAGGCGCTCGATCAGTCCGGCGTGGCCTACGTGGTCAAGCCCAAGGACGGCACGTTCTACGCGCCCAAGATCGACATCTACATTGACGACGCGCTCGGACGCGAGTGGCAGATGGCCACGATCCAGGCCGACCTGACGATGCTGCCCGAGCAGTTCGACCTGACCTATATCGACGAGAACGGCCAGCCGCAGCGGCCGATCGCAATCCACCGGGCGATCTACGGCTCGCTGGAGCGCTTCATCGGGATCCTGGTCGAGCACTTCGCCGGTGCCTTCCCGCTCTGGCTGGCCCCGGTCCAGGCCGTCATCATCCCGATCGCTGACCGTCACCTGACCGCGGCCCAGGAGCTCGGCGGCGTCCTCCGTTCCCGCGGCCTGAGGACCGAGGTCGACGCTTCCGAAAACCGGATGCAGAACAAGATCCGGCTGGCCCAGGAACAGAAGGTCCCGTACATGCTTGTCCTGGGCGACCGCGAGATCGAGGCCCGGACCGCCGCGCCGCGCACGCGTTCCGGTGAGCAGCAGCCGCCCGAGGCCTGGGAGTCGCTGGCCGATCGCCTCGCCGCCGAGTCCGCCGCGCGAGGTCTGTAAGCGTCGGGTCGGCCTGACGCGGCAGCGTCGAGTCCGCCGCGCGGGGCCGCTAGCGCGGGGCGTCGGGGCAGGGTCGGCGCGCCCCGGGCAAATTGTCAGATCTGCGTTCAATGCCGGCTTACGGTAGTTCGGAGACCGCGATCGACGTCGGCGGCGCTCAACTCGCCTTGAATCGTGCGGGAGCACCGGCTAAATCCCGGGGATTGACTCCCAAACTGCCCCGACTTCTTGCACAAGACGCGATTCATGAACCATTTGGCAAATCGGACTGCGAGTGGCCGCCTCGGCGCGACGCTCGAAGCTGGGCTCGTGGGGCATCCTGGCGGTCAGCGCGATGGAACGGGCTACCGAAGTCGCCCTGGCGGGCCGTCGGTCGCCCGGCCCTCGATTGCCCGGCTCGAACGGCCATGCTATCCTCCGGCGGCGACCGGACCGGGCGCCATATGGCCGTGCCGCTCGTAGACAGAATGAACGTACGCTCGAAGGAGTGAAGCCATCAGCCGAGACCTGCGCGTCAACCAGATGATCCGGATCCCACAGGTCCGGGTGGTGGATGAGGACGGGAGCCAGCTTGGGGTCATGCCCACGGCCGATGCTCTCGCAATGGCGCAGGAACGCGGCTACGACCTCGTGGAGGTCGCGCCGATGGCTGCCCCGCCGGTCGTCCGATTTCTCGACTTCGGTCAATTCAAGTACGAGGCGACCAAGCGGGAGAAGGAAGCCAAGCGCAAGCAGCGCTCGGTGACGTTCAAGGAAGTCCGACTCAAGCCAAAGATTGCAACCGGGGACTTCGATACGCGGGTCCGCCGTGCGATCCAGTTCCTCGAGGAGGGAGATCGACTGAAGGTCGCCGTCCAGTTCCGGGGCCGGGAGCTTACGCACCCCGAGATTGGTCGGAAGCTGCTGGCCACGTTCTCCGATCGAATCAAGGACCACGGCGTCGTGGAGCGCGCGCCGCTCCTCGAGGGCAAATCGATGCACATCACGGTGGCTTCGACCCACAAGCCCAAGGTGATCGAGGCCCCCAAGCACGACGGTAGCGGGCCGCCGACGAGCACCGAGGTTTCGCCGCCAGCCCCGGTCAGCGCCGGCCCGGAAGGGACCGCCCGGACGCCCAGACCCGAACCAGTGGCAGCACCCGAACCTGTGGCCGCAACCGCCGAACCAGCGCCAATCGAAGTCCCGGCCAAGCCGGCTCCGGCCAAATCGGTCGTGGCCCGCAGGAAGACACCAACCGCGGCACGGGCCGTGACGGCAGAACCAGCAACTAGCGCCAGCACACCAGGCGCACGCCGACCGGCGGCCAAACGGGCGCCGCGAGCAACCCGCGCAGTAGAGCCCGAGGCCCCGGCCACGGCGACGACAGGAGAGTAGGACCAACGTGCCAAAGATGAAGACCCACAAGGCCGCCGCCAAGCGGATCGGTGTGACGGGCAGTGGCAAGATCGTGCGCGTACGGTCGTGGCGTGGTCACCACCTCGAGATCAAGTCGTCCCGGCGAACCCGGCGCTACGACGGCAAGTCCGTCATCGGGAAGGAGCAGGCCCGGCAGGTCCGCCGGCTGCTCCCGTACCTCTAGGAGTCCAGAACCATGTCACGAGTCAAGCGAGGCGTTACCTCCCACGCCCGCCACAAGCGTCTGCTCAATGCAGCCGAGGGGCGCAAGGGCACCCGCTCGCGCCTGATCAAGCCGGCCCGTGAGGCGCTCCTCCATGCCCTTGCCTACGCCACCCGCGATCGGAAGCAGCGCAAGCGCCAGATGCGTGAGCTGTGGATCGTCCGGATCAACGCGGCGGTCCGCCAGCGGGGAATGACCTACGGGGCCTTCATCTCCGGCCTGAAGCGGGCCGAGGTCGAGATCGACCGCAAGATGCTGGCCGACCTTGCGGTTCGCGATGAGGGGACGTTCGGCCAGATCGTCGAGGCCGCGCGCGGCGCCTGATCAAGCCCAGCCGACAGACAGTGACCCTCGACTCGTCCCGGCGACGGTCGAGGGTCGCTGATTCAGCCGCCCGTCGCAGAGGATCTCGGACCTGGACCTGAGCAGCCTGACCAGTGAGCTTGCGCGTCTGCGCGACGATGCGCTGGGCGCGGTAGCGGCCGCCCGGAACAGCGCCACGCTCGAGCTGATCGACGTGGAGATCCTGGGCAAGAAGGGTTCGCTGACCGCGGTCCTGCGCGGAATTGGCGGCCTGCCAGCCGACGACCGGCCGCGGGTGGGCGCGGTCGCCAACCAGGTCCGGACATCGATCGAGGCCGCCCTTGTTGCTCGTGGCGCGACGCTCCGCGCCGCCGAGCTGGCCGACCGCCTGGCCACGGAGGCGATCGACGTGACCACGCCGGGCCGGCCGGTCGGCCGCGGCGCCCTCCATCCGATCATCGAGACGATGGGCAGGATCGAGGAGATCTTCGGCCGCTTCGGCTTCATCGTTCACGAGGGGCCGGAGGTCGAAGACGACCTGACCAACTTCCAGATGCTCAACATCGCGCCCGACCATCCGGCGCGCGATCTGTGGGACACCCTGTACGTGGATGTGCCCGGCCATCTCTTGCGGACCCACACGTCACCGCTCCAGATCCGGGTCATGCAGGCGTACCGTCCGCCGATCCGGGCACTCCTGCCCGGGCGCGTCTTCCGCTACGAGGCGGTTGATGCGAGTCATGCCTCCGAGTTCTTCCAGGTCGAGGGCCTGATGGTCGACGAGGGGACCACGATGGGCGACCTGCGCGGCCTGCTGGATGAGTTCTCGCGGGCGATGTTCGGTCGGGACAAGCGGACCCGCTTCCGGCCCGGCTACTACCCGTTCACCGAGCCATCTGTGGCGTTCGACGTGGAGTGCCTCGTGTGCGGCGGCTCGGGCTGTCCGGCCTGCTCGCGGACCGGCTGGATGACCATCCTGGGGGCGGGCATGGTCCACCCGGTGGTCCTCCAGTACGGCGGGCTCGATCCGGAGCGCTACCAGGGCTTTGCCTTCGGAATGGGCGTGGAGCGGATTGCCAACCTGAGTCACGGCGTGGCAGACCTGCGCTTGTACACCGAGAACGACCTGCGCTTCCTCGAGCAGTTCCGATGAGGGTGCCCCTCAACTGGCTGCGCGATTACATCGACATCCAGCTGGCTCCCGAGCAGCTGGCCGAGCGACTGACCCTGCTCGGCATGGAGGTCAGGGAGATCGAGGCGTGGGGCGCGGACTGGCGTTCGGTGGTGGTCGGTGAGCTGCTCACCGTGGCCAGGCATCCCCGCGCGGATCGGCTCTGGCTGACGACCGTCGACATCGGCGGCGGGCAGGTCCTGGAGATCGTGTGCGGCGCGACGAACATCGCGGCCGGCCAGCGGGTCCCGGTTGCCCTGCCCGGAGCGGTCCTGCCCGGCGGACGGCGAATCGAGCGCGCCGAGAAGATGGGCGTCGTCTCGAACGGGATGCTATGCTCCGGTGACGAGCTCAACCTGACCAGCGACGCGGACGGGATCCTGATCCTGCCAGCAGGTACGCCCCTCGGCACCGAGCTGAGCAACCTCTACGGCGACACGGTCCTGGACATCGATGTCAAGCCGAACCGGGGCGACGCCCTGTCGCTGGTGGGACTCGCTCGCGAGGTAGCGATCGTGACCGGTGCGCCGGTCCGCTTCCCGCAGATCGGGCTGGCCGAGACGGGCCGGCCGATAGCCGAGCTGGTTTCGATCAGCGTCGAGGAACCGGAGCTATGTCGCCGGTTCGTCGCCCGCTGGCTGAGCGACGTAACGGTGGGGCCGTCGCCGGACCTGGTCCAGGTCCGCCTGCAAGCCGCCGGAATGCGCCCGATCAGCAACGTCGTCGATGCCTCGAACTACGTGATGCTCGAGCTGGGCAAGCCAACCCACACGTTCGACGCGGCGCGGGTCCGTGACCACCACCTGGTCGTCCGACTGGCGCGGGCAGGGGAGCGCCTCGAGACGCTCGACCACGTCCAGCGCGACCTCGTGGCCGAGGATCTGGTCGTGGCCGATTCGAGCGGCCCGCTGGCGATCGCCGGGATCATCGGGGGCGCCGGCAGCGAGGTGTCGGAGCGGACGACCGCGGTGATCATCGAGTCGGCGATCTTTGACGCGGTCTCGATTCGACGGTCGGGCCAGCGCTACGCGCTTCGGTCGGAAGCGAGCCTGCGTTTCGAGAAGGGCCAGGAGTTCCGCCTGGCCCGGATCGGTGCGGACCGGGTGGCGGGGCTGATCGCCGCGTGGTCTGGTGCGAGCGTTGCCCCTGGCCGGGCCGACAGTGCCGAGGAGGAGCCGGACCCGACCCGGGTCGCCTTCCGGCCGGGCCGAGTCGATCGGCTGCTCGGCACCAACCTTGGCCCGGACGAGCAGCGGACCGTCCTGGGCCGGGCCGGGATCACGACCGATCTTCCGGCCGGCCCGGTGACGATTCCGATCGCGGCCCAGGTCAAGCCGCTGACCGTCATGGCCGGCCCGGACGAAGCCCTCATTGCGGTTATTCCGAGTTGGCGGGCAGATCTCGAGATCGAGAGCGACCTGGCCGAGGAGGTCGCCCGGGTCCATGGTTACGAGCAGATCCCGCCGGTCCTGCCCCACACCGCCATGCCGCCCTACATTGACTCGCCCCTGGGCGTACGGGACCTTGTTCGCGAGATGCTGGTCGGGGCCGGGCTGACCGAGGTCGTCACGGCCGCCCTCGTCTCGCCCCGCCAGGTCGAGACGTTCCGATCGGCAAGCCCGGCTGGGCCGGCCCTGCCCGGCGACGATCCGGCCGCGGGACGGCCGATCCGGGCAGTTAACGCCCTGTCCTCGGAGCACGCGATCCTGCGCCAGGAGCTCCTCGGCAGCCTGCTCCAGGTTGTCGCCCTGAACCTTCACCAGGGGCGCGACGACGTGGCCATCTTCGAGATCGGCAAAGGCTATGGCTACGACGAAACTGACGGCCTGATCCGCGAGTGGTGGCGACTCGGATTCGCCCTGACCGGCGCCAGCGCGCCAGCGGCCTGGAACCGTCGGCCACGACCCTGGGACGTCGATGACGGCAAGGGCCTGGTTGAGCTGATCGCCGGCCGCCTGGGCTTCGCACTGCCCACCTGGACAGCGCTTGGCGATGCACCGGCCTTCCACCCGGGCCGAAGCGCGAACGGGGTCAGCGCAGGGGCGCTGACCGGCCGGGTCGGCGAGTTGCATCCCGCCCTGCGCGATGCCCAGGACCTCCGCGCGGAGCGGATCGTGATCGGAGAGTTCGCCGTGCGGGGCCTGGCTGCGGGGTCCCCGCCCGTGGTCAAGGTCGTGCCGGTTGCCCGCCAACCCGCCGTCGAGCGTGACCTGGCGGTGGTCGTCCGACAGGATCGGCATGGTGGCGAGGTGGAGCAGGCAATCCGTTCGGCCGGCGGCGGGTTGCTCCGGGGAATTCGCCTCTTCGACATCTACCACGGGGCGCCGCTGGCGGTGGAGGAGCAGAGCCTTGCCTACCGGCTGGTCTTCCAGGCCGACGATCGAACCCTGACCGACGCTGAGATCGAGGCCACGCTGGCAGGGATCACAGCGGCCCTCGCCCAGGAAGTCGGCGGCCGGATCCGGGGCGAGACCGCCTCAGATGGGCCAGGTGCGGTCCCGGGTGGAGTGGGTGATTGAAGCGCGGGTGGGCCACTGCTACCCTTACGCCCCTTCTGCCCGCATCGACAGACACGTGGAGTCATCGTGGTTGACTTTATTCAGCACCTGAACATCTTCGACCTGCTGGTGGTCGCCGGACTGGCCGCGATGTTCCTGATCGGCTTCATCCAGGGCACGATGCGGCGGCTGCTGGGGCTCCTGGCGATCCTCTTCTCGTTCCTGCTCGCGTCAGCCGTGCGCGATTCGCTGGGCACCTTCCTGGCGTCCCACTGGCACCAGTTCCCGGCGTCGTACGCGTGGATGCTCGGCTACCTGACCGTCTTCATTGTCGGCAGCATCGCCTTCTCGCTGGTGATCCAGGGGTTCTACAAGCCATCGCCCCTCTTCCCCAACGCCTCGATCGTCGACGAGCTGCTGGGCGGCGTGCTCGGAATCGTTGAGGGCCTGCTGATCCTGGGTGCGCTGGTCGTGATCCTGGACTCGACCTTCGCCGCGCTGCCGCCCGTCGCCAAGAGCGACAATGAGCTGGCCTTCCTGCGCGACTTCTGGAACGCGCTCAACAATTCGGGCACGGTGGGGGTCTTCCGAAACTCGCTGATCCCGGCATTCTTCGTGCCCTTCGGCTGGGCGATGCCGGCCGACATCCGGAGCATCTACCGCTCCGTCTGAGCGGCTCGTGACGGCGGCCGATCTGGGGGTCCTGTTCAACCGGCCGACCCTGGCGGTTGCCCGGGGCCTGCTCGGGTCCCGCCTCGTCCGCGACGACGCGGACGGACGGCGCCAAGCTCGACGAGCTGGCCGGATCGTCGAGGTCGAGGCGTATCTGGGCCCGGCCGATCGCGCCTCGCACGCCCGTTTCGGCGAGACACCCCGCAGCCGTCCGATGTACGGCCAGGCCGGCCGGGCCTACGTCTATCTTGTGTACGGCATGCACTACTGCCTCAATGTCGTCACTGGCCCCGCGGGCGTCCCTCATGCGCTGCTGATCCGCGCCGTCCAGCCGCTCGAAGGCGTCGAGCGGCTCCGGGCCGCCCGCTTCAAGGCCGAGCAGACCAGCCGCCGCTCGCCCAGCCCGGAGGACCTTGAGCGGTTCCGGGCGCGCCTCCAACGGACCCCGGTCGACCGGCTCGCCGCGGGACCGGGCCTCGTTGGCGCGGCTTTCAGCTTGGACCTTGAGCTGATCGGGACCGACCTGCTCGATCGGGGCAACCCCGTCCACCTCGAGCCGGCGCCGCCGGACGAACCGGCCTTTGCCATCGTGACCTCTGCCCGGGTCGGGATCGCCTACGCCGGGGCGCCCTGGACCACTCGGCCCTGGCGCTTCGCGATCGCCGGAAATCCGAGCGTATCGCGCTGATGGACGGCAAGTCGATCGCCCTGCTCGAGTTCCCGGCCGTGCGGGCCCGCCTGGCCGAGCACACCAGCTTTCCACCGGGCCGCCGATTGGCCGAGGCACTCGAGCCGTCGAACGACCCGCTGATCGTCCGCCGTGGCCTCGACGAGACCGACGAGGCACGGGCATTGCTGGGCGAGCGGTCGACCGTTGGAATCGGCTCGGCTCACGATATCGGGCCGTGGATCGAGCGAGCGGGCCGGGGCGGCCGCCTCGATCCGGGCAACTTCCTGGAGATCGCCGAAACCCTCGAGGCGACCAGCCGCCTGGCGCTGGCGTTGGCCGAAGAGCGCCGGCCGCTGCTGCGCGAGCTCGGTCGGGAGCTGCACCCGTTGCCGGCATTGAAGAGCACCCTCGCCCGCAGCTTCGATCCGGTCGGCGAGCTGCTCGACTCGGCCTCGCCCCGGCTGGGCGGCCTGCGCCAGGCGGTCCGGATTGCCTATGACCGGCTTCGCCGGCGGCTCGATGCCCTGGTCCAGTCCGAGACCGCGAGCGGTGCGCTTCAGGAGCCGATCATCACCCTCCGCAACGGGCGCTACGTCCTGCCGGTCCGGGCCGACGCCCGGAGCCGGGTCAAGGGAATCGTCCACGATGCATCGGGCAGCGGCCAGACCCTGTTCATCGAGCCGCTCGTGGCCGTCGAGCTGGGCAATGCCTGGCGCGAGGCCCAGGTCGCCGAGCGGATCGAGGTCGAGCGCATCCTGGATGAGCTGTCGGCGCTCGTCGGGGCGCATGACGGCGAGCTGCGCGAGACGCTCGGCGCGCTGGCCCGCTTCGACCTGTGGGCGGCCAAGGCCAGCCTCGCGGCGGAGATGGACGCCGTCCGGCCCGAGACCGTCGAGCGCTCGGAGGTGGTCCTGCTCGGGGCCCGCCACCCGGGCCTCACCGGCCGGGTGGTGCCGATCGACATCCGGCTCGGCGACGGCTACGTCGCCCTCGTCGTCACCGGCCCGAATACCGGCGGCAAGACGGTCACCCTGCGCACCCTGGGACTGCTCGCCCTGATGCACCAGGCCGGGCTCCATGTTCCGATCGAGGCCGGCGGCCGGCTGCCGGTGTTCCGCGACGTGTTTGCCGACATCGGCGACGAGCAGTCCGTGGCCCAGAGCCTGTCGACGTTCTCGGGTCATCTCCGCTCGATCATCCGGATCGTTGGCGAGGCCGGACCGGGCACCCTCATCCTGCTCGACGAGCTCGGCGCCGGCACCGATCCAACGGAGGGTTCGGCCCTGGCCCAAGCGCTCCTCGACTTCTTCATCCGGGCCGGGGCGCTCGTTGCGGCCACGACCCACTACGCCGAGTTGAAGGCCTACGCCCATACGACCGCGGCAGCCCGCAATGCCTCCGTCGAGTTCGACCTCGATACCCTCAGTCCCACGTACCGGCTGACGATCGGCCTGCCCGGCGGCAGCCAGGCCTTCGAGATTGCAACACGGCTGGGCCTGTCCGAGGCGATCGTGACCGACGCCCGGTCGCGCCTGTCCGAGTCGCAGCAATCGTTCGAGGCAACCCTCGCCTCGATCAGGGAGGCCGAGGGCGAGACCAGCGACCGGCTCGAGCAGGCCCGCATTTCCGAGCAACGGGCGGCCGACGCCCTGCGGGTTGCCCAGGAGGAGCGCCGGGCAGCCCGCCAGGAGCGCGACGAGCTCGTCCGCTCGGCCCGCAGCGAAGCCGAGCGGCTCGTCGCCGGTCTGCACGAGGAGGTCCAGGCAACCCGCCGGACGCTTGAGCGCGAGACCGTGACCGGCCGTACGCTCGACGCGGCCATCGCCCGCGCCGATGCCGAGCTGGCCCGCGTGCCCGAGCCGGAGCCGGCCCTGCCGGAGCCGGCCTCAGCGGAGCCCCGGACGTGGCAGCTGGGCGAGCTGGCGCGCAGCCGGTCGGGCGGCTGGGAGGGCCGAATCACCGCCCTCGAGCGCGGCGGGCGGCGGGCGACCCTCGAGTCCGGGGAGATGCGGGTGACGACCAACATCGACGATCTCGAGCTGGTCGATTCGGTCCCCGCGGCGGCGCCCGCCGACGAGACCCTCGGCGCGATCTGGCCGTCCGGGCCGGCGCACGCGAATCCGGTCGAGCGGGCCCGCAGCCGACGGTCCCGGGCAGGTGTGCCGGTCGCGCCCGACAGCACGGCAACGACCACCCTGCGGCTCGATCGAATCCGCACGGTCGCGTCCTCGCTCGACCTCCGCGGCGCCCGCGTCGAGGAGGCGCTCGAGCTCCTCGGCCGCTACCTCGACGATGCCTCGCTGGCGAACCTCGATCGGGTCACGATCATCCACGGCATCGGCACCGGCGCCCTGCGCGACGCGGTCCGGACGGCCGCCGCGGCCCATCCCCTGGTCGAGACGATCCGGCCCGGAGAGCGCGGCGAGGGCGGCGACGGGGCAACCCTGATCAGCCTCTGACCGGCGTCCCGACATCGGTCACGGCGACGGCAACGGGAACGGGTTGTCGGACGGGAACGGGAACGGGAACGGGCCACCGCTCGGGAACNNCGCTCGGGAACGGGCCACCGCTCGGCAATGGGCCGCCGATCGGACACATGGTCGTTGGTGGGAATCGGGCACCCCAGGTCGCCCCGAACGGGTAGACCTGGCCAAAGTGGAAGTAGTCCGTCGGGGTGTTCTTGGGCCCCCCGCGCACGCCCACCCCGATGCGGGCCCGGGCAATCCAGCCGTCGGTGTACTTGGTCCAGGTCGGATGACCGGGCTCCACGTTCGAAAAGTCGAGGAAGCCGCTGGTCACCTCAGGACCAAGGCAGCCATCCTGCCAGAGCAGGCCGGTAGCCGAGTCGATCGCGACGCCGACCTTGGTGTTATCGACCTGGGTGGGCACCGTCCCGTCGATGAACCACTCCTTGACGGTCTGCAGGGTGTACGGCCCGGGCAGCATCCCGCTGTTGGCGTCGACCGTCGCCTGAACGACGCCCGGCGGCGGCGGCGCGAACTGGGCGACCGGGGTCCCCGTCGAGGCGTCTTCCAGGAACGATTGCCACAGGCTCGCCGCCGTCTCAAGGGCCACCGTGCCGTTGGGCGGCGCGCTGTTGTCCGAGTTGCCCATCCACGTGCCGACGACGAGGGCCTCGGCAGTGGGGTTCTTGGGCGGTGCCAGGAAGCCCATCGCGGCCAGGTCGATCTCGTCGGTCGACGTTCCGGTCTTGAGCGCAGCTGGGCGCCGGATCTTGCCGCTGTAAACCGCCCGGATCGACCAGAACGGGTTCGCCCGAGGGTCGGTGTTCGAGGCCAGGATGTCCTGCATGATGAACGCCGCCTGGGTGCTGACCGCCTGTCTGCCGGCCGGCAGGCCGGTAGCCGGTGGCCAGTCGACCTTGCCATTCGGCTCGGTGACCGACAGGAGCGTCGTGCGGGGCATCAGCTTGCCCGAGTTGGCAATCGCGCCGTAGGCGCCGATCAGGTCGATGAAATGGACCTCGACCGTGCCGATCGCGATCGACGCTCCGCCGGGGTTCGTTTGGGCCTGCCAGACGATGCCCATCTGCTTGGCGAAGGCGAAGACTTTGTCCGGGCCCTCGAGGATCGCGGCCTTGATCGCGGGGATGTTGAGCGACAGCTGGATCGCTTCGCGCATGCGCACCGGCCCGCGTTCGGTCAGGTCGGCGTCGCCGGGCACGTAGTTGCCCCCGAGGTTGGTCACCACGTCCATGAACATCGTGGCCGCCGTGGTCACGTGATCCTCGATCCCGGCCAGGTAGCCGACCCCCTTGAACGACGATCCTGGCTGGCGCCAGCCGTTGGCCAGGACGTCGAACTGCGGTTGGAACTTGGTGCCGCGCGGCTGGGCGTAGTAGTCGGCCGAGCCGACATAGGCCACGATCTGGCCGGTCCGGTAATCGATCGCGCCGAGAGCGGCGTTATAGATGCCCCGGCCCTTGAGGTTCTGGATCCACGGCTCGTAGGGCACGTTGATCGACTTGAGGTACGCCGCCGTGTTCGTCTGGTTCGGGGCAATGCCCGCCGCCTTGACCCACTTCTCGGCGATCGCCTGGAGGCGGTAGTCGAGAGTGGTGATGACCTTGTAGCCACCGGTGTCGACCTGCTCGCAGGCATCGGGCGTGGACGGGCACAGGATGGTGCCGAGCTCGTGCCGGACCTGCCACACGAACTGCGGGGCCAGCCACTTCTGCGAGGCCGGCGGAGTGAGGACGACCGGCTCGGCCTGGGCCGCTGCGAAGTCGGCCTCGGTGTACTGCCCGATGGTGAGCACGCTCTCAGTCTTCATCAGGTCGAGGATGTGGTTGCGCCGCTGGACGATCGGCGCGCTCATCGGCACGATGAGCTGGACCTTGGCGGCGGGGCAGGCAACCCCGGTCGCGACGGTGACGCTGCATTTCTCCACCGCGTTCTGGACCAGGTCGTAGCTCGAGGGCGACTGGGGGATGCCGGCCAGGATCGCTGCCTGGGCGAGGTCCAGCTTGGACAGGTCGGTGATTCCGAAGTAGCTCTGGGCGGCCGCCGCGATCCCGTAGCTCTGGTTTCCGTAGAAGTTCTGGTTGAGGTACGCCTGCATGATCTGCTGCTTGCCGGCGACCCCCGGGGGGAGTTCCTGGGTGAGCCGGATCGACTGGATGATCTCGCGGATCTTGCGCTCGTAGGCTGACCCGGCGAAGGCGCTGTCCGGCAGGAGCCGGGTGCGCACGAGCTGCTGGGTGATCGTCGAGGCGCCGCGCGCGGTACCGGTCACCGTGTCGACGGCGGCCGACAGGATCCCGATCGGGTCGAAGCCGGCGTTCTGCCAGAACGTCTTGTCCTCGGTGCTCGTCGTCGCGTCGATCAGCACGGGCGGCATCGCGGAGTACGGGATGACCTTGCGCTTGATCGCCCCGAAACGAGCCAGCTCGATCTTGCCCGTCCGGTCGTAGATCACCGTTTCCTGGCTGAAGGTGAGGTTGTTGAGCTGGGGCAGCGGGTCGGGCAGGCCCTGGCTGTAGTACGAGTAGGCCGCCACGACGGAGCCGAAGCCCACGATCGCGAGGAGGGCCAGGGTCCCGAACAGGAAGAGAGGCAACGCAATGGCCGCCCCCGAGGCTGCGCGTCCGCCACCGGAGCCGCGAGCACTGCCGTTGCGGCGGTGTCGCTGACGCCGAGCGAGGCTGGTCTGCATACGGTCGGTCACGATAGCATAGGGCCGGACATGGACAGGATTCTCCCCACCCTCGCCTCGTGACGGCCGGGCGCCGCTGCCTGTGACGCAACCCGATCCGGCGGCCGCAGGCGCGGGCGACCTGCTCGACGAGCTGCGCTGGCGCGGCCTCCTGCACAGTGCAACCCCGGGCCTGGCTGGGCGGCTGGCAGATCCGCGCCCGGTCTCGGGCTACATCGGCTTCGATCCGACCGGGCCATCGCTCCATGTCGGCCACCTCGTCCCGATCTTCGGCCTGCTCCATCTGCAACGCCACGGCGGTCGGCCGGTGGCCCTCGTTGGCGGCGGCACCGGCATGATCGGCGATCCTTCGGGAACATCGGCGGAGCGCAACCTGCTGACCCGCGAGATGGTCGTGGATAACACGGCCGGGATTCGCAGCCAGCTCGAACGCTTCCTCGACTTCGATGGGCCGACGGGCGCGCTGATGGCCGACAACCACGAGTGGCTCGGTTCGCTCAAGCTGCTCGACTTCCTGCGCGACGTCGGCAAGCACTTCACGATCCCGTACATGCTGGCCAAGGACTCGGTCCAGAACCGGCTCGAAGCCGGCCTGAGCTACACCGAGTTCAGCTACATGCTCCTGCAGGCGACCGACTTTCTGGAGCTCCATCGCAGCCGCGGCGTCGAACTCCAGATGGGCGGGGCCGACCAGTGGGGCAACATCATGGCGGGCCTGGAGCTGATCCGCCGGGTCGAGGGCCAGGGTTCGAGCGGTGGCGAGCGGGCCCACGGGCTGAGCTATCCGCTGCTGCTTGACCCGACCGGGCAGAAGTTCGGCAAGACCGCCGCGGGAACCGGCGTCTGGCTTGACCCGAAGCGGACCTCGCCGTACGCCTTCTACCAGTTCTGGCTGGACCGCGACGACGCCGAGGTCGGCCGGCTGTTGCGCCTGTTCACGCTGCTCGAGCAGGCCCAGATCGAGGCGATCGAGAGCGAAGGCGCCGCACATCCGGAGGCGCGCCTGGGCCAACGGACGCTGGCCGCCGACCTGAGCCGGCGGGTCCATGGTCCGGACGTGCTCGAGCGGGTCACGGCCGTCAGCGAGGCAGTCTTCAGCCGAACACTGCCGAACCTTGGCCGGGATGCTCTCGAGTTTGCGTTCGAGCAGCTGCCCAACGCGGTCGTCGGATCCGACGCCCTGGCCGGCGGGCCGGTGGGCCTGGCGGTTGCCGCAGGCCTGTTCGGTTCGAATGGCGAGGCCCGCCGGACGATCAGCCAGGGTGGGCTGTCGATCAACGAGATCCGGATTGGATCGGCGGACGACCCGCTGCCGGCCCCGCTGGCGGGCGGCTACCTCGTCCTGCGCAGCGGCAAGAAGGCCTATCGAATCGTGCGAATCGGGACCGGCTAGGCGGGTCGATGCCGCTCGCGCAGGACGCCCAGCACGGCCGCCGGCTCGAGGCCGCGCTCGGCGAGCAGGACGAGGGTGTGGAAGACGAGGTCCGCGGCTTCGCCGGCCAGCGCCCTCCGCGATCCCTCGCGCACCGCCCCTGAAGCTTCGGCGACCGCGTCGTCCTTGGCGGCGAGCAGGACCTCGGTCGCCTCCTCGGTGACCTTGCGTGCTGCGGCGTCGACGCCACCCAGCAGCAGGCTCGTCGTGTACGAGCCGGCCGGCCGGGTCGTCGCCCGAGCCGCAATCGTGGTCCACAGGGTCTCCAGCCAGGCGAAACCCTGATTGCTTTCCGGAGCGGCGTCCGGCGGATCGAAGCAGCTCCGGGTACCCCGGTGACAGGTTGGCCCGACCGGGTCGACCGACAGGAGCAGTGCGTCGCCGTCGCAGTCGAGGGCGATCGAATGCAGGCGCAGGACGTTCCTGCTCGTCTCGCCCTTGCGCCAGAGTCGGTCGCGCGAACGCGAATGGAAATGGACCTCGCCGCTGGCGAGGGTTGCAGCCAGGGCCTCGCGATCGACCCAGGCCAGCATCAGGACGCGCCCGTCGGCGTGATCCTGGACCACCGCCGGGACAAGGCCGGGATCGTCCGGCCAGGCAACCGCCGTGGGATCGAAGGTCATGCGGCGACACCACCGGGGGTGGGCCGGACGCTCAGTCCCGCGCCGGCCATCACCGCCTTGACCTCGGCGATCGAATGGATCCGGCGATGGAAGATCGAGGCGGCCAGGACCGCATCGGCGCCACCGTCACGTATGGCAGCGACAAAATCAGCTGGGCCGGCCGCGCCGCCGGAGGCGATGACCGGCACGGATACCCGCTCCGTGATCGCCCGGAGCAGCTCCGTGTCGAACCCCAGGCCGGTCCCGTCGCGGTCGATCGAGGTGACCAGCAGCTCGCCCGCGCCCAGCTCCACGGCTCGCTCGGCCCAGGCCAGAACGTCGAGGTCGGTCCGCTCCCGGCCGCCCCGCACATAGGCGATCCAGCGCGGGGGCCCGCCGTCCTGCGGCTCGCGCGCGGCATCGATCGCGACGACCACTGCCTGCCGGCCGAAGCGCGCCGCGCAGCGGCTGACCAGGGTCGGGTCGGCCACGGCCGCGCTGTTCAACGAAACTTTGTCCGCACCGGCTCGCAGGACCTCGCGCATCTCGTGGACGGCACGCACGCCGCCACCCACCGTCAGCGGGATGAACACGGTCCGGGCCGTTCGCTCGACGAGCTCGAGCAGGGTGCCCCTGCCTTCGGGCGCAGCCGAAATGTCCAGGTACACGATTTCGTCCGCCCCTTCGGCTGCGTAGCGGGCGGCCAGCTCGACCGGGTCGCCTGCGTCCAGCAGGTCGACGAAGCGGGTGCCCTTGACCACCCGCCCAGCCGCGACATCCAGGCAGGGGATCACCCGGCGGCTGAGCATCAGGCGACGAGCACGGCCGGCGAGGCCGCCACGATCGCGGCGAAGTTCGCCAGCAGGCGCAGGCCGTCCGGGCCGCTCCGCTCGGGATGGAACTGGACACCCAGCAGGTTGCCTCGGGCGATCGCCGCGGGAAAGCGCGTGCCGTGCTCGGACTCGGCGATGACCAGGTCTTGATCGGCCGGGGCAGCGACGTACGAATGGACGAAGTAGAACGGCGCCGACGGAGCAATCCCGGCGAACAGGGGGTGCTCACATGCCCGGTCCACCGTGTTCCAGCCGATGTGGGGGAGCGTGGGCGCCCCAGCCAGCTTGACGGTCCGGCCGGCGAGCACGCCGAGCGTCGCGGCTCCGTCCTCATCGGAGCCGTCGAACAGGAGCTGCAGGCCGAGGCAGATCCCGAGGAACGGACGGCCCGCCTCGATCCAGCCCCGAATCGGCTCGACCATGGCCCGACCCCGGAGGCGCTCCATCGCCGGTCCGGCGGCGCCGACCCCCGGCACGATCAGGGCGTCCGCCCCGCGCAGCGCTTCCGCGTCGCGCACGATGGCAGGCTCGGCACCGATCACCTCGAGAGCCCGGCCGATGCTGACGAGGTTGCCCGCACCGTAGTCAGCCACGGCTATCCGGATCACGCCAGCGAACCCTTGAGTGACGCGACACCCTGCCGCCGCGGATCGATCGCGCTGGCCTCTCCCAACGCCCGGCCGAGGGCCTTGAAGGCGGCCTCGGCGAGATGGTGGTCGTTCCGGCCGCTGCCACTCACGTGGAGCGTGGCCCCCGCGGTCCGGGCAAACGCCTCGAGGGCATGTTCGACGAGCTGGAGCGGCAGTTGGCCGACTCGCTCACCCCGGAAGGGCAGCTCGACCACGGTATATGGCCGACCACCCAGGTCCAGCACCACGCTCGCCAGCGATTCGTCCATGGCGACGCGGGCGTCACCAAAGCGGGCAATCCCGGCCCGGTCCCCGAGCGCCGCGGCGAACGCGCTGCCGAGGACGAGCGCGACGTCCTCGACGGTGTGGTGCTCGTCGACGGCCAGGTCGCCGTCCGCTCGAACGTCGAGGTCGAACAGGCCGTGATGACCCAGCGAGCCGAGCAGGTGGTCCCAGAACCCGATCCCCGTTGCCAGGCTGACCCGACCACTGCCATCCAGATCGACCGAGGCCGTCACGCTCGTCTCCCGAGTTTGCCGGGTGACTACCGCCCGGCGACCAACGAGCTCGACGACCTGGCTGCCATCGCCGCCGCCGGCCGTCATCGAATCGGCTCCACTGCCCTGGCGGCAGCCAGCAGCCGGTCGTTCTCGGTGCGGTCGCGGACGGTCAGGCGGAGGCAGTTGGCAAGCGGGTGGTCGCCCGGAAACGTGCGTGGCACCAGGCCCTCCTTCAGCAGTGATTGAGCGATCGTCGCCGCGCGGTCGCGATCCGCGAACGGGACGAGCAGGAAGTTGGTTACGCTCGGCTCGGGCTGCCAGCCGGCTGCGCGCAGGCCGTCGGCGAGACGAGCTCGCTCGACTTCGACCCGGGTAAGGTTGGCGACGAGCACGTCGCGATCTCCAAGGACCTCGGTGGCCACGGTGACCGAGATCGTCGAGACCGAGCCAGGCGGACGATAGGGCTCGATCGAGGCGAGCGTTTCCCGGAGCGCAATTGCGAAGCCGACCCGCAGGCCCGCCAGGGCGTAGGCCTTGCTGACCGTGCGCACGACGATCAGGCGCGGATAGCTTGCCCGCAGGCCGACCAGGCTCGAGCCGACAAACTCGCTGTAGGCCTCATCGAGGACCACGACGGGTGCGGCTCGACCATCCGTGGCGGCGTCGCGGGCAAGGTCGCCCAGTAGCTCTTCGATCAGGCCGGCTGGTTCGAGCCGGCCGGTCGGGTTATTCGGATTGCACAGCCAGACGACCGCCGCGGAACGCGCCGCCGTCCGAACGGCGGGTCGATCGATCGCCCGCTCCGCTTCTGGTCCCAGGCGGGGCACGGCCGTGACCAGCGTCTGGCGCTGCTCGGACAACACCCGGTACATCGTGTAGCTCGGACTGGGGACGACGGCGTGATCGCCCGCGCGCAGGAACGCCTTGGCCACGAGGTCGAGGATCTCGTCCGCGCCGGCGCCTACAAGGATCTCGCTGGCGGGCACGCCGTAAGCTGAGGCTGCAGCCGCGGTCAGGCGGCGGTAGTCGGAAGGCGGGTATTCGGACAGGCTGGTTTCGAACTGTCCGGCGGCAAGCAGGCGGGCGACGATCGCCGGAGGCGCGGGCGAGGTGTTGAGATCGAAACGGATGATCGCATCGACGGACAGGCCGTAGCGCTTCGCGACCTCCTCGTTCGTCGCCTCCCAGCTATACGAGGCCGGTGCCCGCGGGTCGTGCATCGAGGTGGTCGTGGGACTCATGCCACGATCTTCTCGATCGGCAGGACGAGGATCCCGGAGGCGCCGGCCGCCTTGAGCCGGGGCAGCAGGCCCCACACGGCGTCGGCTTCGATCACCGCATGGATCGCGATCATGCCGTCGTGAGCGAGCGGAATCACCGAGGGTGAGCCAAGTCCGGGCAGCAGGCCGGTGAGCTCGGCCAGCTTCGAGCCAGGCGCGTTCATCATCACGTACTTCTGGCCGCGGGCCGCGATCACCGACGAGAGCATCGTGTCGATGGCGGCAAGCTCCCCGGCGCGCTCGATCAGGGCGGCCGGGTCGGCGACCAAGATCGCCTCCGACTCGAGGACATCGCCAACCTGGCGCAGGCCGTTCATCACGAGAGTCGACCCAGTCGACACGAGATCGACGATCGCCTCGGCCAGGCCGAGCCGCGGGGCGACTTCAACCGCCCCGGAGATCGGGATCACCTCGACGGCGATCTGGCGCCCGGCGAAGAATCGTCGAGTCGTGTTCGGATGGGAGGTGGCCACGCGCAGCCCGGCCAGCTCGTCGATCGAGCGAATCTGACTGTCGGTCGGCACGGCGGCGGCGAGCCGGCAGCGGCCGTAGCCGAGGGCCCGCACCTGGGGCAGCTCGGCGGCGGTCTCGGCCAACAGATCGATCCCGGTGACGCCCAGGTCGGCCACGCCGTCGCCCACGAACTCGATCACGTCGTTGGTGCGCACGAACAGGATGTCCAGGTCGTAGTTCGAGACCCGCGCCACCAGGCTGCGATCGTGCTCCTCGAAGATCAGCCCGGCGTCGTGCAGCAGATGCAAGGTCGGCTCGACGAGGCGTCCCTTGTTGGGCACGGCCAGCCGCAGGCGCTCCCTCACGATCGTTCCAGGCCAGCGGCTGCGCCGGGGCCCGCCGCCGGGCTGTCCGGGCTGCCCGCACTACGAATCCGGGCGAGCATCGACTGGTAGCCGCCCTCGCCGTGGCGCAGCCAGGAGGCGATCCGGGTGATGGTGGCTGTACTGGCGCCGGTCCGTTTTGAGATCTCCGCGTAGTGCAGTCCGGCATCGAGCATGCGGACCACCGCCCAGCGCTGGGCGAGGTCGCGAAGCTCACCCAGCGTGCACAGGTCCCGGAAGAACCGCTCGGCCTCGAGAGGCGTCTCCAGGCGCAGGATTGCGCCGAAGAGGGCGCTCGTGTGCTCGGAACGCCAGTCGTCGTCGGTCATCGCCATGTTGCTCAATCTCCCCGCCAGGCGCGGCGGCATGTATGCTAGCGTAGTAGCGTGCTAATACACTGAACAGCACGATACAGCCACCGAGGTGACGATGTCAATTGGGTCCGGGCCGCTGGGGTTTGAGCTGCTTCCGGCGATCGACCTGCGAGCCGGGCGTGTCGTGCGCCTGCGAAGCGGCGACTTTGGGGCAGAGACGGTCTTCAGCGACGACCCGGTCGAGGTTGCCCGCGGATTCGCGGCGGCCGGAGCCGACGGGCTGCACATCGTCGATCTCGATGGAGCTCTGAGCGGTGGCACTCGCCAGGCAGACCCGATCGGCCGGATCGTGGCGGCCGTGGGGGAGGGCGTCGGTTGCGAAGTCGCCGGCGGCCTGCGCGACGCGAAGGCGGTCGCGGCTGCGCTCGGTGCCGGCGCCCGGCGGGTTGTGATTGGCACAGCGGCGCTCTTGCGTCCGGCCTTCAGCACCGAGCTGGTTACGGCACACGGCGGGGATCGGATCGTCGTGGCCCTTGATGTTCGCGACGGCGTCGCGGTCGGCGATGCCTGGCAGGCCGGCGCGACCGGCCTGCCCGTCGAAGAGGCGCTGGCGCGGCTGGCGGACGAGGGCGTGGCTACCTTCGAGGTCACGGCAATCGCCCGGGACGGCAGCATGGCGGGCCCTGACCTCGAGCTGCTCGAGCGTCTCGTTCGGCTGGGCCGCGGGCGGATCATCGCTTCGGGTGGGATTCGCTCGATCGAGGACCTGCTCGCTGTCCGGGCCATCGGCTGCGTCGGCGCGATCGTCGGCCGGGCCCTGTACGACGGCAGCCTTGACTTGGGCGCTGCGGTCATCGCTTTGTCGCGGGCATGACGCTCGGCGCGCTCGGCCCGAGCTCAGGATCTGGCCTGGCCCGATCGCCCGCTGCGGGCGCGTGCGCCTTACCCGCGCCCAACGCCCGGAATGATCATGCAGCGAGCGTCAGGTGACGTCAGCCGCTCCCATCGCCGGCAAGACCGCCGCGGAAGCGCCTGGTGGCGACTCACCCTGGTGGCGACTCAACCCTGGTGGCTGGCCTCGACGTCGCGGCGGTGGGCGCCGATCACCTTCTCGGCCAGGTGCCCAGGCACCTCCTCATAGTGATCGACCTCGGCGCTGAACGTACCCCGACCGTGGGTCAGTGAGCGCAGGTCGGTCGCATAGCTGAACAGCTCGGCCTGCGGTACGTGGGCGCTGACGACCTGGTTCGTGCCATCGGTATCCATCCCGAGGACGCGCCCGCGGCGTGTGTTCAGGTCGCGGTTGACGTCACCCATGTACCGCTCGGGCACGGTCACCGAGACGAGCATGATCGGCTCGAGGAGGGCCGGGCGGCACTCCATCACGCCCTTCTTGAGGGCCATCGAAGCGGCGATCTTGAATGACAGCTCGTTCGAGTCGACCGGATGGAACGACCCGTCGTACAGGGTCGCCTTGAAGTCGCTCAGGGGGTAGCCCGCCAGCACGCCCTCGGCCGCCGCGTCCCGGACGCCCTTCTCGATTCCGGGGAAGTAGCCTTTGGGCACGGACCCGCCGACCACCCGCTCGGCGAACTCGACGCCGCCGCCTGGGTTCGCCTCGAGCTCGATCCAGACGTGCCCGAACATGCCGTGGCCGCCCGTCTGCTTCTTGTACTTGCCCTCGACCTGGGTCTTGCCCCGGATCGTCTCGCGATAGGGGACCGTGGGCGTGCGGGTCACGATCGCCGCCCCGAACTTGCGCTTGAGGCGCTCGCCGATCACGGCGATGTGGGCCTCGCCCATGGCCACGAGGAGCTGCTCGCCGGTCGCGCTGCGGTCGACCCGGGCGCTCGGCTCCTCCTCGAGCATCCGGGCCAGGGCGGCACCCATCTTGTCCAGGTCGGCCTTTGTCTGAGGTTCGATCGCGACGGCCAGCGATGGGCTGGGGAAGCGCAACGGATCCAGCTCCAGCGGGTGCTCGCGCGAGCTGAGGGTGTCGCCCGTGGCGGTCACCGTCAGCTTGGCGACAGCGCCGATCTGGCCCGCCTTCAACTCGCCCACCGGCTCCTGGTCCTTGCCGTGCACCAGGAGCAGCTGGCCGACGCGCTCCTCCTCGCCGCGGGTCGCGTTCCAGACGTGGCCCTGGCCGTGGAGCGTGCCCGAGAACACCCGCAGATAGGTCAGCCGGCCCACAAACGGATCGGCGGCCGTCTTGAAGGCCCGGACGAGGAGCGGGCCGGCGGGATCGGCGGGGACGGGGATCACATCGCCGGACTTCGGCTCGTGGGCCAACGTGGCCGGCTCGTCGGCCGGTGAGGGCAGGTAGCGGATGAACGCGTCGAGCAGGGCGCGCAAGCCGATTCCGCGCATTGCGCTGCCGACCAGCACCGGCGCCAGGATCGATTCCTTGACCCCTTTGCGCAGGCAGGCCTCCAGCTCGGGATCGCTGACCTCGGCGCCGTCGAGGTACTTGGCGAGGACGTTGTCATCGGCCTCCGCGGCCGCCTCGAGGAGCTGGTCCCGCCGGCGATTCACCTCGGCCGCAAGCTCGGCCGGGATGGGAATCTCAGCCTCCACCTTGCCGTCCCACTGCCAGGCTCGCCGGTGCACCAGGTCGACGTACCCACTGAGGGTCTCGCCCGACCCGATTGCCAGGTGGAGTGGAGCCACCTTGTTGCCGAATGTAGCCCGGAGTGCGTCGAGGGTGGCGGTCGGGTCGGCATTCTCACGGTCTGCCTTGTTGATGAAGAAACAGGCCGCTGTGCCGGTCGATCGGCCGAGCTCGACGGCTGCCTCCAGACCGGCCCCGACCCCGCCGGCGGCATCCACCACGAACAGGACGCCGTCGCAGGCGGCCACGGCCGACACGGTCTCAGCCACGAAGTCCGGATAGCCCGGGGTGTCGACCAGGGTCACGATCGTGCCGTCGTCGTCGAAGGTGGCCACCGCCAGGCTGAGCGACTCGCGCCGCTTCTGTTCTTCGGGTTCGTGATCGAGAGTTGACGTCCCATCGTCAACCCGACCCAGGCGGGGGATTGCCCCGGCTCGAAAGAGGAGGCTCTCGGCGAGCGTCGTCTTGCCCGAACCGGCGTGGCCGGCCAGGACGACGCTCCGGAGATGGGCCAGGTCAACGCTCTTCGTCGTCATGACGCTCGGTCCTCTCGACTGCTCGTCGCGCGCGATGGCGGAGTTGGGCGGCGGGGGCCCACAGGCCCGGCACGGACGGCGCGGCGGGTGCTTCAGAAGCCAGCTCGACCGTCGGTCAGGCCATGATAGTCCGCTATACTCGGCTGCGATGTCCGGTCACTCAAAATGGTCCACGATCAAGCGCCAGAAAGGCGTCAACGACGCAAAGCGCGGCGCGATGTTCACCAAGGTCGCCCGCGAGGTGGCAGTGGCGGCCCGGACCGGCGGCGGAGACCCCGATGCGAACTACCGGCTGCGGCTGGCGATCGAGAAGGCCCGCGCCCTGAACATGCCTGCCGAGAACATCAAGCGGGCGATCGACAAGGCGACCGGCGGCGGCGACGCCGAGCAGTTCGAGGAGATCACCTACGAAGGCTATGGTCCGGGCGGCGTGGCGGTCCTGGTCGAGGCGGCCACCGACAACCGCAACCGGACCGCGGCCGAGGTCCGCTCGATCTTCGCCAAGGCCGGCGGCCAGCTCGCCGGGAGTGGTGCGGTGGCCTGGCAGTTCGAGCCGCGGGGCCTGATCACGGTTGCTTCGGGCGATCCCGACGAGGTTGCCCTCGCAGCGATCGACGCCGGGGCGGAGGACGTCGATACGGCCGCCGATCCATTCGAGATCTACACCGCGCCGATGGAGCTCGAACGAGTACGGCGGACGCTTGAGGAGAATGGCGTGGCCGTGGAATCGGCCGAGTCGGCGATGATCGCGAAGCAGACCATCGAGCTCGATAGCGCCCGTGCCCGGCAGGCCCTTCGCCTGGTCGAGCTCCTCGAGGAGCTCGAAGACGTGCAGCGGGTCACGGCGAACTTCGACATTCCGGAGGACGTCTTCGCCGAAGTCGCCGGATGATCATCCTCGGGATTGATCCCGGGACGGCGGCCCTCGGCTACGGGCTGATTGAGCAGGAGCCGGGGCGACTGCGGGCCGTTGACTTCGGTTGCGTGACGACCTCGGCGGACCTGCCTCTCGGCGACCGGCTGGCTGCGATCCATGCCTGTGTCGTCAACCTGATCGAGCAACACAGGCCGGTCCTGATCGGCGTGGAGCGGCTGTTCTTCAGCCGCAACGTCCAGACTGCCTTCGCCGTCGGCCAGGCCCGCGGGGTGATCCTTCTGGCGGCCGCCCAGCACCGGATCCCCGTCCGCGAAGCGACCCCCAACGAGGTCAAGCTGGCCGTTGCCGGGTCCGGCTCGGCCGACAAGCTTCAGGTCCAGCGGATGGTCGCGGCCATCCTGGGTCTGGCCGTCCTGCCACAGCCCGACGATGCGGCCGATGCCCTGGCCATGGCCATCTGCGTCGCCCATCGCGAGCGGCCCGCCGATCCGGCCGAGGACCGACCCAGGGCGGCCGTCCTCGACCGATCGTCGATCGAGCCGATCGCCCGCGGCCGGACGCCGTACGAGCGGGCAGTCCGCGAAGCACTTGCCCGCGAGCAACCGGCTCGGCCCGGACCTGCGAGCCCGGCCAGGTCCTCGAATGCGGGCCGCCGGTGATCGCCTCGGTCGATGGCCTGGTTGGCGCGATCGCTGCCGACTCCCTGGTGGTCGACGTCGGCGGGATCGGCTACCGGGTGCATGCCGCACCGGCGGTCATCGTCGGAGCAACGCCGGGCACGAGGATCAAGCTGTACACGTACCACCTCGTGCGCGACGACTTGCAGGCGCTCTACGGCTTCCGGTCGCCCGAGGAGCTCGGTTTCTTCAATCTTCTCCTGTCGGTGACGGGGGTCGGGCCGAAGGTGGCCCTGGCAATCACCGGCAGCCGGCCCGTGGCGGACCTGCAGCTGGCGATCATCGAGGGAGACCAGGGCCTCCTCACGGCCATTCCCGGTATCGGCAAGCGCCTCGCCGAGCGGGTGATCTTCGAGCTCAAGGAAAAGGTCGCGGCGGCCGGGATCAGTGCCTCGGTCGGGGCGCCTGGCAGTGCCGGTGACGACGAGGTCGTGGCCGCCCTCCAGGCGCTCGGCTACTCGCTCGGCGAGGCGCGAGACGCGGCCCGCGCTGCGCTGGGGGGCGTCGGAGGGTCGCCCCGCGCCAGCCTCGAGGAACGGGTCAAGGCCGCCCTTCGGACGCTTCTGCGCGACTGAGGCTTAGCGGCTTCGCGCGGCTTCCGGGTGGCGGCCATGAGGATCGAGCAGGGCGGTGCCCGGCCTGGCGGCGGTCTCGGCCAGCGTCTCGCTGTCGAGGAGCGAGAGCATCCGATCGCGGACCTCGATCATCGCCTCGCGCAGCGAACAGGTCGCCTCGTCGGGGCAGGAGCATGCCTCGTAGAACAGGAGGCTCACGCAGCTCACCGGCGCGAGCGCACCGTCAAGCAGCCGGATCACGTGGCTGAGGCTGGTGCCCGATGCGCCCGGGGCGAGCGTGTAGCCGCCATGTGAACCGAGCGTGGTGCGGACCACGCCGCCATGCTTCAGGGTGGCCATGATCTGCTCGAGGAACTTGGGTGGCAGTCGATTGCGCTCGGCCAGGGTGGCCAGCGGCACGGGTCCGTCAGCCTCGTGGCGCACGAGGTCGATAAGGGCTCGTAGCCCATATTCGGACCGACGCGAAAGGCGCATCGGCTGATTGTACCGAATGCCCACCGGTTTGCTAGGACATGGCCGGGGTTGTCCTGCGCCGCTCGCGCCGCCGCTGCCGCGGCGCGTCGGTGCGTCCCGCGGCCGCTGTCGCGCGCTGGTGCGTGCCGT
>PLZO01000115.1 GCA_003152165.1 Chloroflexota bacterium | reverse complement strand
GACCGAGAACTCGCTGGGAGCGGCGCGATCCTGTTCACGTTTGATCGCTTCCGCGAGGAGGTCCCACTCGTGGTCGGGGAGGATGACATCTGGCACCTTGCTCACGCTGATCTCGGATCGCTCGGTCGCTTGGCCAGTCCGCAGCATGATCGCCTTGTCCAGCGCGGCGAAGCCCTGGGCCACTGCCCTGAACTCTTCGGGCATCAAGCCCTTGACCTCGTGGGCGAGGCCAGCCTGCCCCACGAAGACGTTGTGCTCGATGAGGGCAGGCCGTGCAGGCCATCCGTCACAACGCGAAGCGGCCGGCCACGGCTCGATCTCCCGCTTCGGCGGGCCGTTCCCCGACAACTTGACAGGATGCAATGGGGCGCTGAAGACTGGCCGCACCACGCATGATCGGGAGGAGGCTCATCATGGGGCATCAGTTGGCACAGGAGATCCTGATCCCCGCGGGCTATGCCAAAGCGTTCCAGGTCTCGGTCGGACAGGTCGTTCGCCTGGCACAGGTCGAAGAGAAGCAGGTGGCGGACGCGGTGTTCCTCAACGCCGATGATTACCGTGAGACGTTCCACGCTGGCAACTCCGCCTATCTCAACTCCATCGAGGGCATAGGCAGCACCAAGCGGCTCACGAAGCTGTACTCGAAGCCACCGCGAGAGAACGTCATGATGACCGTGATCGATGACCCCGTCGGGATTCACTTCGCCTACATGGGCAACCGCTGCAGCCGCATGATCTACAAGCTGCGCGACAACGTCGACGCCCCACCTCACCGCTCTTGCCAGGACAACCTAGCCGAGGCGCTGGCCCCTTACGGGCTGGGGCCAGACGACGTTCCAGAGGTCTTCAACATCTGGATGAATGTCGATATCGACCCAGTCACCTACCGCTTCGTGGTCAAGCCCCCGACGGTGGGCCCAGACGATTACATCGACCTCCGTGCTGAAATGAACCTCCTCATCGCAATTTCCGCTTGCCCGAGCGACCTTGCCTCGGTCAACGACCATCGCATCAAGCCCCTGAAGGCGTTGATCTACAACGAGGCGTAAGGCGACTGCCTGTTCTGGCCGCCCGCCCACCTGGAACGGACCAGAAGCTCAGAGTCGGCGCAACCGCGCGCCGTCTCCACGCTTTCGCCCTCCCAGGGCCGAGGCCAAGAGCTAGGCCCAACCCCGCCGGTTCGTTTCGCGGGCGCAGCTTGGCGTGGTTCGGTTGGGTCCGGGCTTCCAGGACGTTCGACCAAGCGGGGTCACGCTCCGCGCCCGGCATCAGCGCGAGTGACCGCGCCGCGTACCGAGTACCGCAAGCTGGCCAGCGATCGCTCGTGCGGTAGTGGAGATTCGACGACGACTTGACCACGAGGACCGGCAAACCCTCGACCATCCGAACTCACCGAGTCGCTATCCGGTCGTCGCCCGCTTCAGTACGACCTCGGCATGTGTAGCACGTGCTGCGCGAGGTAAGCAAGCAGCAGGTTGTTACTGACGGGCGCAGCGATCAAGAGCCGGGTCTCGCGGAACTTGCGTTCGACGTGATACTCGCTGGCGAATCCGTAGCCGCCGTGCGCGTCGAGGCAGGCGTTGGCGGCCGCCCACGAGGCCCGGCTCGCCTGCAACTTCGCCATGTTCGCCTCCGGCCCACACGCGCGTCCCGAGTCGAACAGCCACGCCGCCTTATCACGGAGGAGCGATGCGGCCTCAAGGTCGGCATATGCCTGTGCGATTGGGAACTGCACCCCCTGGTTCGCACCCACCGGACGCCCGAAGACGACCCGTTCCGTCGCATAGCGAGCGGCGCGCTCGGTGAACCACCGGCCGTCACCGATCGCCTCCGAGGCGACAAGGATGCGCTCGGCATTCCACCCGTCAATGATGTGCCTGAAGCCCTCGCCCTCCTCGCCGACGAGATTCGCGGTGGGCACCTCAAGCTCGTTGATGAACACCTCGGTGGTGTGGTGGTTCAGCATCACCCGAATCGGCCGGATCTCCACCTGCCCCTTCTCGACGGCCGTACGGAGATCGACGAGGAAGACGCTCAGTCCCCGAGTCTTGTCCTCCAGGTCGTCGTACGGCGTCGTCCGCGCCAGGAGCAGCATGAGGTCCGAGTGTTCCGCCCGCGAGATGAAGATCTTCTGGCCAGTGATCCGGTACGCGTCGCCGTCGCGACGGGCCATGGTCCTGATCCGGGTCGTCTCCGAGCCAGCGTCGGGCTCGGTGACCGCGAACGCTTGCAACCGAAGTTCGCCGCTCGCTATCGCGGGCAGGTACCGGTGCTTCTGCTCCTCGCTGCCGTGCTTCAGGAGGGTCCCCATGGTGTACATCTGGGCATGGGCGGCCGCGGCGTGACCTCCCGCACGGTTGATCTCCTCGAGGATGGCACCCGCCTCGGCGAGGCCTAACCCGGCGCCACCATATTCGGTGGGGATCAGCACCGATAGCCAACCGTCCCGGGTGAGCGCGGCCACGAAATCCGACGGATAGGCGCCCGTCACGTCCAGCTGCTGCCAGTAGGAGTCGGGATAGGCCGCGCAGAGCTGTGCGACCGCATTACGGATAGCATCCGATTCGGGGTTTCGGCTGAAGTCCATGAATCCTCCTGTGCCTAATGCCGCAAAGTTGGGTAGCGAATGATGGACCTCAGCGTTGAGGCGCGAGGGCTTTGCGGGGCGAGCATTCCGGTTGTGCCAGCACAGGTACGCCCGGATCGCAGTGTCCTGGTCGGCATGGCTCTGACGGTCGGAACCGTTGAGGGCGAATGAGGGGAGGGCCTGGAACTGGCACTCGATGAGGTTCAGCCAGCTCGAATAGGTCGGAGTGAAGACGAGCTCGATGTCGCGTTCGGCGACCCACGCCCCGAGTTCGGTCTTCTTGTGCGGGCTGAAGTTGTCGAGGACGACGATCAGGTGCTCGCTGAAGCGAGCCCGGAGCGAACGCAGGAGCTCCCGGATCTGGCGCCACGTCTTGCGGTCGTGCAGATGACCCTACAGCGTGCCGGTGGCGGGGTCGTAGGCGGCCACGAGCTGGCGACCGCCGGCCGTCCGCGTGTACGTCGCCGGGAAGCGGGCCGGCTTGGCGCGCGGATGCCAGCCGCGGCCGAGTCGGGGCTGGAGGTTCAAGGGGCCGAACTCGTCGGGGCAAAGCACCTGGGCACCGAGCGGTGGGTGGGCGTACAGATCGGGGATCCGGTTCTTCTTCGTCTCGAACTCGGGGTCGGGGGAGGCCTTCGGGGTCTCGTGGTGGGTGAAGCGGACGCCGGCCTCGTGGAGGATCCGCCAGAGCTGGCTGCGGCCGATGGCCGGCACGATCCGGGACCGGACCAGGTGAGCCCGCAGCTTGATCAGGCTCCAGCGCGTGAACGGCTCGCCCCGGTCAGTCGGACGGGCGAGGGCTGCCTTCACGATCTCTATCCGCTCGTCGAGATCGATCCGGCGTGGTCGGCCCCCGCCCCAGCGAGGGTCCAGGGCCGGGAACCCCCGCTCGTTAAAGGCGTGGATGAGGGCGGCCACATGCGTCGCGCTGGCCTGGAACATCAGGCTGATCTGGCTGACGGTCTGGCCCTGGAACGAGGCGAACAGGAGCATCGCTCGGTGACGCACGACGGCGTTCTTGCCCCGGCGCACCTGTCTGAGGAGGTGGGCTGCCTCCTCGTCGCTCAACTCACGGACGAAGAGCTCGGCCCGGCGGGCCATCGTCACCTTCTGCGCTTCGCGTCCTCGATCCCGGATTGGCCCACTGTGGTCCATCGGCGCCTGCGGGACCGCCCTGGCAGGCATTCGATCGGTCGCTCGGGGTGCTCCTCGGTCGCGCCAATCTCGCGACCTGACCTCAAACTTCGTTCAAATGGTCAGCTGCTATCCCTGCAAGCAGGGCTAGTTCCGTTCAGCAGGGCTAGCCGCGATTCGCGGGGGATCGGCGGACACGCGTGGGGCCGATCGCGCCCGCCGCGCGGAACGCAGCGATCTCCGCGGCCGAATAGCCCGCCCGCAACAGCACCCGCTCCGTATCTCCTCCGAGCTCGGGCAAGCCGCCCAATGCGACGGGGCTGGCGGACATCCGGAGGGGGCTCTCGATGGTCGGGATACGACCGACTGGGGAATCGACCTCGCGGATGGTGGAGCGAGCAACCACCTGCGGGTGAGACAGGACCTCCGCCATGCTGCGTACCTCCCCGAAGGGAAGATTGGCGGCCCTGAGCCGCTCGATCCACTCGTTCGAGTCACGCGTTCGGACGATGGCCTCCACGATCTCATCGAGCGCGGCACGGTTGCGCCGTCGCGCCGGGGGATCCTCAAACCGGACGTCGCGCAGCAGGTCGGGACGCTCGAAGACTGCCCGACAGATGGTCTCCCAGTCCTTTGCGCTGGCGACGCAGAGGGCGACGTACCGCCGGTCGCTGGCGAGATACGGCCCGTACGGGACGATGTAATGATGACGCATGCCGACGCGCTCAGGCTCCTCACCCGAATGCCAATAGTGCTGTGGGAAGTAGCCCAGCCACGCGAGCGTCGACTCGAACATGGAGACGTCGATGAGCTGGCCCCGGCCGCTCCGCTCACGTTGGTAGAGCGCGGCGATGATCGCGACGGCGGCGTACATCCCAGCGGCGATGTCCGTGATCGGTATGCCGACCTTGGCGGGCGCATCGGGGTAGCCAGTCGTGGCGATCACGCCGGCTTCTCCCTGAACCAGCAGGTCGTAGGCCTTCACGTCGCGGTACGGTCCGCTGAGGCCGTAGCCGCTGACATTGCAGTGGATGAGGCGCGGGTTCTCGTCGACGAGATCGCTGTAGCCCAAGCCGAGCCGGTCGATCGCGCCCGGGCCGAGGTTCGTGAGCAGAACGTCCGCGTCGAGAGCAAGCCGCCGGAGGATCGATCTGCCGCCCGGCGTCTTGCCGTCGATGGCGACGCTCTCCTTCGCCCGATTGAGCCAGACGAACCCGGTCGACAGGCCACGCACGGCCCGATCCCAGCCACGGATCACGTCCCCGCTGCCCGGTCGCTCCACCTTGATGACCTCGGCGCCAAGGTCGGCGAGGATGTGGCTCGCGAGCGGCGCGGCCGCAGCCTGCTCGAGCCCGAGCACGCGGACGCCGGCGAGCGCCCGATCCGGGACGCTGCTATCGGCCAACGCGCGCGGTCCCGTCCGCGTTAAGCCTGGGCTCCGGAAAGAGATTGGTGGTGGGGGCGAACGCGCGCCGCCAGACCATGACGGACCGTGTGTAGTCGATTACCACGACGCCGTCCCCGGTGATGCCGCGGGTCCTGAAGCGCACGATCCCCATCTCCGGCCTCGAGGCCGAGTCGCGCTTCTCCAGCACCTCGCTCTCGCTGTACACGGTCTCGCCCTCGTATAGGGGGTTAGGCAGCGTGATCGCGTCCCACCCCAGCGCGAAGCCGTTCTCGCTCGTATCGGTGACGCCGAGGCCCGCGACGATCGCGATCGTGATCGCCGAGTTGACCAGAGGACGTCCGAATGCGCTCCGTGACGCGTAGTGCGCGTTGAAGTGGATCTGGTTGGTGTTGTTCGTCAGGAGTGACATCCAGATATTGTCCGCCTGCGTCACCGTGCGGCCGAGACGGCTGCGGTAGATGTCTCCCACCGAGAAGTCCTCGAGGAATCGGCCCTGCCATCCGGCCTTGACTGGCATGGAGCGCCTCCCTGTTCGCGGGTCTTCGAGCGCGCCTCGATCCCTACCATCCTCGGGGGCGACGGCACCCCTATGCAATCGCCCTGTCTCTGATGAACGTGATGAGCACGCTTCTCAGCCCGCAGGATGCCTTGCCGACTGCGGCGGCTCCATGTCCGCAAGGCCCATCTGCGCGAGGCGGGGTCGGGGCAGTCCCAGCAGCACGGGACGCGCCGAGACTCCGCTGCGCCTCGCCGCCGATCGACCGACGCATCGGCTTCAGGTCCGAAACTCGTAAACCAATGAGCGTGCCGTCGGCGAGCGCAGAGGCCACGGCGACACGCGGCAGCAGCGAGTCATCAACAACTCATAGCACGTCGATCGCAGGCAGGTATTGGACGCCGGCACCGGGTGACACGTATTGTACCTCTCGTGATGGCATCGGACAGGACGAGGGCATCGGAGGACACGCCCGGCGCTCGAACGCGGAGCCGACTGGCCGGCAAGCGGTTGCGCTCCCTCCTCTTCTCCCCGGGGCAGCGCCAGCGCATGATAGAGAAGGCGCTCGGGACGGACGCCGACGCCGTCATCCTGGACCTGGAGGATGGCGTTCCACCAGCAGAGAAGGATGTGGCTCGGGAGCGCGTCGCCGTCGCCATCAGCCATCCTCGCAGTCCAGTCACGCCGCTTCGGATCGTGCGGGTGAACCCAGCCGCAACGGGGCGCCTGGATGGCGACCTCGGGGCCGTCGTCAGGATCGGGCTGGATGCGGTCCTACTGCCGAAGGTGGAGCGCCCCGAGGAGATCCATTCGCTGGACCGGGCCCTAGGAGAGCTCGAGGCGCGGACCGGCCTCGAGGCCGGTTCAATGGCCATCGTCGCGGCGATCGAGAGCGCACGGGGCATCGAGAAGGCGGTCGACATCCTCTGCGCGAGTGAGCGGCTCGAAGCCGTGATGTTCGGTGCGGAGGATCTCGCTCTCGACCTCGGCCTGCCGGTGCGGCGGCGCGGCGGCGGCCAGGAGATGCTGTATGCGCGCTCGGCCCTGGTGCTGGCGGCCGCCATCGGCCGAGTCCGGCCTCTCGACCAGGTCTGGCTGGACTTCCGAGACCTCGACGGTCTGCGTGCCGAGGCGATCGCCGGGCGGGACATGGGATTCGCCGGCAAGTGCCTGATCCACCCGGGACAGATCGCGATCGTCAACGAGGTCTTCCGCCCGTCGAATGAGGATGTCGCACTGGCGCAAAGGGTGGTCGCCGCCTTCGAGGAGGCGAAGGCGGCGGGCATCGGTGCCGTGATGCTCGGAGGCCAGCTAGTCGAGCTGCCGATCGTCGAGCGCGCGCAGCAGACCCTCCGGGCGCATGCCGCGATCGCCGCTCGACGAAGCCAAAGCGAGGGGCTCTCGTGACGGAGCGCGTTCCAGCAGCCGGCTCCCTCGCCGGGGCACCCGATCGGGCAAGACGTGCGGCGCCGCCCCGAACCGGCGCGGAGCACCTGTCCGAGTACTGCGCCAGGCTCTCGTGGGACGCCCTCGACGCGAGCGTCCGGACGCGGACGAAGGAGCTCCTGCTCGACCACATCGGCGTCGCGATCGGCGGGCTGGCAATGGAGTCCACCCGGGCGATCCACGCTTTCCTCGGCCGCGTCTCCCGCGTGGGCGCCGCCAGCGTCATCGGGCGGCGTGACGGCGCCGCAGCGGAGTGGGCAGCCCTCGCCAACGGGACGGCTGCGCACGCGATCGAGATGGACGATTGCACGCGCGAATCGTCGCTGCACCCCGGCGTCGCCGTCATACCCGCCGCCATGGCCGTTGCCGAGGAGGCGCAGGCGGGTTCGGCCGCGTTCCTCGAGGCGGTCGTGGCCGGCTATGAGGTCACCATGAGGGTCGGCGCGGCGCTCAATCCAGGGTCGGCCTACGCGCGAGGATTCCATCCCACGGGCGTGGCGGGCGTGTTCGGCGCGGCGATGGCGGCGGGCCGCATCCTGGGATTGGACCCGGGACGGCTGACATCGGCCCTCGGGATCGCGGGGACGATGTCCTCGGGATCGCTCGAGTACCTCACCGACGGAGCCTGGACGAAGCGGCTCACGCCCGGCTGGGCAGCCCACGGCGGCGTTGTGGCAGCCAAGCTCGCGGCCGCCGATTTCGTCGGACCAGCCACCGTCTTCGAGGGGCCTCTCGGGTTCCTCCGCGCATACAGTGATGCGGCCCAGCCGGATCGGCTCCTGGACGGCCTCGGCGCCGTGCCTCCCAGGATCATGCGGGTGGCGATCAAGCCGTACGCCTGCTGCCGATACGTTCACGGCATCGTCGACGGCGTGCTTGAGCTTCGACGACGGCACGGCGTCGGGCCGCGCGACGTGACCGGCATCGAACTCGGGGTTCTCTCGATCGCGACGAGCCTAGTGAGTGATCCCATCGAGCGGAAACGGCACCCGCGCTCGGTCGTGGACGCGCAATTCAGCGCGCCGTATGCGGCCGCCGTCGCGCTCACTCGCGGCCGGGCAGGCATGGATGAGTTCTCGGTCGAGAACCTCTATGACCCCGACATACGGCGGCTCATGGAGGCGACGCACTGCCACACCGACCCAGCTCTCGACCTGGCATTCCCGGAGGCGATGCCGGCGACCGTGACGCTGATTCTGACAGACGGACGCCAGCTCGAAACGCGAGTCGACTACCCCGCGGGCGAACCGGAGAGTCCGCTCTCGCGCGAGGAGATCCTGGCCCGCTTCATCGATCTCGCGTCGCCTCTGCTGGCGCACGACGAGGCTCGCGCCTTCGGGAGCCAGATCCTGGACCTCGACGGCGACCAGGCAACCCGCTCGGTCATGGCTGCCCTACGGACCGTGCCCGTCGGGAATGGACATGCTGCGGAAGATATGGGATAGCGCGTGATGGCAGATGCTCCGACCCGGAAGTCGCCCGCTGAATTCCGGGCCGTTCGCCTCGACCGAGCACGTGATCTACAGTGGCGGCATCCAGCTGAACGCTGACCTCGCTCCACTCGAAAGCGCCATTGGCGTGGTGCGCAGAGAGGGTTTCGAGCTGGAGCAGGTTCTGCTCTGCGTCACGTTCCACATGCGCTATCGACGGTAGATGAACGATTCTGCAATGCACATTCCGGCACACGCTTGCAAGGCATCGCGACGAGTACGAGTCGGCCGGTCCTCTTCAGGGACAGGCACGGCAGGGTAACCGGGCGAACGCCCTGCATCTGGCCACTCCACACCACTGTATCGAACGACACCCGTCGAAGGAGAACACGATGGCCAAGGCGAACATCGACTTCGGTGTGAACGTCAACACGCGCTGCGCCGTCATCTACCCCGATCGGTATTCCGCCGCGCAACTCGTGAATTTGGCCGTTCTGGTCGAGCAGCTTGGGTACGACACGGTCTACGTGGGCGACAACTTCTTCTCCAAGCCCCGCCTGGAATCCACGACCACGTTGGCCGCAATCGCCTCGCGTACGAAGCGCGTGAAATTGGCCACGTCGGCCCTCATCTCGCCGTTGCGGAATACCGTCTGGCTGGCGCTGCAGTGGGCCACGGTCGATCAGATCTCAAACGGCCGGACAGTGCTGGTGATTTGCGTGGGTGGGGGCAGCGCCGAGGCAGGTGGGCCAGAGTTCATCCGAGAGTTCGAAGTGGCTGGCGTCGCGTACAACAAGCGTGGGGCCATAATGGAGGAGCAGATCGAAGTCCTTCGGAAGCTGTGGACCGAACCGGTCACGACGTTTACGGGCCAGTTCCACAATCTGGATCAGGTCGCCCTCGGTCCCAAGCCCGCCCAACGCCCTTGCCCGCCCATCTGGATCGCCAACAACCCCCAGATTTTTCCCCTCGATTCGAGAATCGTCGAGAGGATGCTCCGCCGCGTGGCGACAGCCTCCGACGGCTGGCAGACCTGCCTGGCCACACCGGACGAGTACCGCACGATGCTGGAACGGATCTGGCTGTACGCCGAGGAGGCGGGGCGCGAGCCCCAGGCGATCACCCCGAGCTACCAGGTCCTGATGAACGTGAACCGTGATCGGAAACAGGCGCGCCGGGAGGCCCTCGAGTTCATGAATAGGTACTACGTCACGACGTTCGGATCTATCGAGGAGTCTATGTGGGAGCGCGACCCGTTCGGAACTCCGGATGAGTGCATCGAGAAACTCAGGGGCATCATCGATGCAGGCTGCCGGAGCTTCAGTTTCCGCTTCGCTTCCCCCGATCAGTTCGAGCAGGTCGAGCGGTTCACGAAGGAAGTCCTGCCCGCCCTCAAGGGTTAGTCGCCTGGTTCGCCCTCTGGTCGGCCGTCATCGATGACATGCGGTATCCCGTGACGCATGGAGTCGGGTAGCGCGAGCGGGCGTGGCGTACGATTCCATGGCTTCGGGCGGCCGATGGCCGCAGAGGAGGCGACGAAGTAGCCGGCGGTGTTGACATGACGGTGACCGGGGTTGAACCCGTGGCGCCCGGCCTTCGGGAGGTTGGTCTCGCGGGCGATACAGTCGTCGTCGGAGGTTTCACGATCTGGGAGCAACGACGTTGCGAGCCGTTCCGGATGCGGGTGGAGACCTGGCCGTGAGGCCTGCGGCCCGCAGGGGCGGGCACATGGTCCACGTCCTGAACACGGGCGGGACGATCAGCTACGGAGCGCCTGGCGCGGACGGCGCCACGCTCACCCACTCCCCGGATCAGGTCCTCTCAGCCCTGGGGACCACCGCGCGAATCGCGTACCGGGAGGTCCTGCGTAAAGGCAGCGTTAACATGATGCCGTCGGACTGGCAGACGATCGCCGCCGCCGCCCGCGCCGCGGTGGCCGAGGGGGCCGACGGCATCGTGATCCTTCATGGCACGGACACCATGGCGTTCACAGCAGCGGCCCTGAGCTTCATGTTGGAACGCCTTCCCGTGCCGGTCATTTTCACCGGGTCCATGCGGCCGGGCGGGGCCCCGGATAGCGACGCCCCACGAAACATGCGGGATGCCGTTCGCGTGGCCGCTGCGGGCGACCTCGCCGAGGTTTGCATAGTCTTCTCGCGGGACGCGGTCGGGTCGGGCAGCCTGATCCTGCGGGGAAACCGGTCGCGCAAGGCCAGCGCCACCGCGCTGAACGCCTTCGCGAGTCCGGGGTATCCGCCCCTTGGGTCCCTCAGGGGCAGGGTGATTCGGTATGGCCAGGCGGCACGACAATCGCGCGCCCGGCGCGGCGACGTTGCGCTGTCGGCCGAGCTGAATCCCAACGTCTGCTGGATCCCCTATCACCCCGGCTGCGCACCGGACTTCGTGGCGGGGGCGCTGGCTCGGGCCGATGGCGCGGTCATCGCAGGCACGGGCCTCGGTCACCTACCGACGGATGGCGGCTTCCTGGAGGCCGTCCGCGATTCGCAGAAACCCGTCGTCCTCGTGTCGGCCTGCTGGCACGCGCAGGTCCGGCTCGGCCCCTACGACATCGACCGGGCGATCCTCGCCACGGAGAACCTGATCCCGGGCCACGACCTGACCCCGGAGGCGGCAGTGGTGAAGCTGATGTGGGTCCTCGGTCGGGAGCAGGCACTGGACCGGGTGCGGGCGCGGATGCAGGAACCCATTGCCGGGGAGCTGACCGCCACTTCAGAACGCGTGGAATGAAGGGACGAACCGCATGACGGATGGAGCGTTCACAGTCGAAGAGTTCAAAGGGCGCGTCGCACGGGTCCAGGAGGTGATGGCCGAACGGCAACTGGACGCCGTGCTCATCACCCGACCGCAAAACGTCTATTACCTGACCGGTTTCCGGAGTTTCGGAGCAGGACTGGCTGCCGGAATGGGGCAGATCCACGCCGCCCTGGTGCCGGCCTCGGGAACCCCGACCCTCTTCATACGGGCCCTGGAGACGAGGGTCGCGCTGAAGTACTGCTGGACGGAGGCGGAGCCGTACCGGGACTACGGGGATGCCTACGCGGCCATCGCGAAGCGCTTCCCCGCGGGGGCCAAGCGGGTGGGCATTGAGCACCTCGATATCACTGCGTTGCAGTTGGAGCGATTCCGGCGGGCGTGCCCGGCGGTCGAGATTCAAGATGTCTCGATGCTGGTGGAGCGATTCCGGCGGGTCAAGTCGCCCCAGGAACTGGCCCAAGTTCGTGAGGCCGCCCGGCTAGCGAACCTGGGGCTCCGGACCGCCATCGAGGCGGTGCGGGAAGGGGTGCCGGTGAGCACCGTGATCGCCGAGACGACCCGGGCGATGTACGACGCCGGGCAGGATGACATCAGCTGGCCCCCGGTCCTCGTATGGTCCGGGCCGGACGGCGGCCTAATGCACGACACCTCCCTCGAAGGCGTCGTCAAGCGGAGCGACCTCGTGACCATCGAAATCACCGGGACCTGCCACCTCTACACGGCGGACGCCATGGGGACGATCTGCGCCGGCCCCCCCTCGGACGAGATTGCGAAGGCATATGAGGTCTCGGTGGCCCTCCACAACGCTGCCCAACGCGCCCTTCGCCCCGGTGCGACCGGCGACGAGGTGCACGCCGAGTGCGACAAGGTGTTCCGCGGCGCGGGGCACGGCCCGTACTACCGTCGGGTCGGCAGTGCCATCGGCATCAACTCCCAACCCACCGCATTCTTCGAAGGCCTCAACCTCCTGAAGGGCGAGAACCTGGCGCTGGAGAAGGGTATGACTGTTCTCGTCCAACCGGGCGTCGACAAGCCGGCCATGATCATCGTCGCCAGCACCAACGTGATCACCGACGCGGGGTTCGAGGAAGTGACCCATCCCCTTCTCGAGCTCGTTTCCCGGTGACGCTCGTGCTACCTCGCCACCGCCAGCAACGCCGTCGCAAGCGAGCCTCTCTCCGCCTCGGCCTCGCGCCCGCCAATTCGGCAGCGGCCCTTCCCGTCCGCAATGACGCTCGGCTACTTCCGGCGCTCTTCCAGCCATGCCACGAGATCGGTCCCGGCCGCCTGCGCCTGATGTAGGAAGCCCGGCTCGTCGAGACCGAGCACCTCCCTATTGCGGAGCAGCACGCGTCCGTTAACCATCGCCAGCTCCACGTTGCTCGGACGGGCGCAGTAGACGACCTGCGAGACAACCTTGTAAACCGCGACTGGGTGGGCGCTGCCGAATAGGTTGAGGCCGATGAGGTCGGCGCGTTTGCCCGGCTCGAGGCTCCCAATGAGTCGGTCGAGCCCGACCGCCCGGCCGCCATTAATCGTCGCCCTGCGCAGCACTTGCATCAGCGAGAGGGTGAACCGTACTGACTTCAGTGGAGACTCTGGCCTGCCCTGGCTTTGGTGGAGTCGAGTTGCTGGATATCAGGCCACTGTCGCTCTGTTGTGCCGAGTCTCGAACTCGACGGGGGTAAGCATGCCCAATGCTGAGTGACGGCGTTGGCGGTTGTGGAAGATCTCGAGGTACTCGAAGATCGCATTCGCGAGCTCGACGCGGGTTCGCCAGATCCGGCGGTCGAGAAGTTCGACCTGCATCCGGCTCCAGAACGACTCGATCATGGCGTTGTCGAAGCAGCTCCCGACCGCGCCCATTGAGGGCATGAGCCCCGAGGCGAGCGCCCGCCGGGTGAACGCCCAGCTCGTGAATTGCGTGCCCTGGTCCGAGTGAATGACCGTCCCGGCCGGCCGGCGTCCCTCGATCGCCATCCCGAGGGCGTTGGTGACCAGGGCGGCCGTCTGCGTCGCATCGATCGACCGGCCGACGACCCGGCGGCTGAACACATCGAGGACCACCGCGCAATACAGCTTGCCCTCACGAGTCGGATGCTCGGTGATGTCGGTGACCCACAGACGATCCGGCTCGTCGCGCCCGAACCGGCGTGCGACGAGGTCGGTGGCCGTCGCGACGTTCGGGATCCGCCGGAACTGCGGCCGTCCGGACGCGCCGGCGATCCCGGCCCGGCGCATGAGCAGCTCGACCGCACAGCGACCGACGACGAGACCCTGGCCCAGGACGAGTTCGGCATGGACGCG
>PLZO01000172.1 GCA_003152165.1 Chloroflexota bacterium | reverse complement strand
AGGGCTGCACCGCCCCGATCTACGCCACGGACTCGCTCCACGCCGCAGTGGTCGAAGTGGTCGCCTTGGCCGGCTCGAAGGTCCGCTATACGACCATCCAGAACTGGTCGAACGACGTCTACAACCTGGTCACGAAGCGGGCCCACGCATACGCCAACTCGAGGGTCGAGTGGATCGACGCGAACACCGGCTCGCGGCTGACGATGAAGTACCCCGCGATCTACCTGCGCGGCGAGGGCGCCACGGCCGACATCATCTCGGTCGCGGTGGCGGGCAAGGGCCAGCACCAGGACACCGGCGCGAAGGCGATCCACCTCGCCCCGAATACCCGCAGCCGGATCGTCAGCAAGTCGGTCAGCAAGGACGGCGGGCGGGCCACGTATCGCGGCCAGCTCAAGGTGATGCCCGGCGCGACGAACGTGGTCGCCTCGGTCCGCTGCGACGCGCTGATGCTCGACGATATCAGCCGGAGCGACACATACCCGTACATCGATATCCAGGAAGACGACACGACGATGACCCACGAGGCCGTCGTCGGCAAGATCAGCGCCGACCAGATCTTCTACCTGATGAGCCGTGGCCTGACCGAGAACGAGGCACAGAACCTGATCGTCCAGGGCTTCCTCGAGGTGTTCACCAAGGAGCTCCCGATGGAGTACGCGATCGAGTTCAACCGGCTGGTCAAGCTCGAGATGGAGGGGTCGCTCGGATGACCGTCGAACGCGCCGCCCGCCTGGTGCGCACCGAGCGCGCCGGGACGACCGAGCGGCGCGGCGTGGCCGACCTTCCCTTCCGCTTCGCCGACCGGGATCTGGTCGAAACCATCGTGGCCGAGCGCGCCGAGCCCGCTTGGCTTCGGGCGGAGCGACTGGCCGCCTTTGACGCCTACGACGCCCTCGCGACCGAGCCGAACCGCCTGTACACCCCCTATATCGACCTGCGCCCGGCCGAGTTGATGGACGTCCGGCCGTACGTCCAGACCGCCGCCGCCAGCAGCGCCGCGGGCAATTCGGGTGCCGCCGAGGTGCCGGCGGACGCCGATGGCCTGATTGAGCTCCTGGCAGACGGCGTAACGGCGATCGGTCTGTCGAGCGCGGCCAACTCGGCCGGCGTCGTGCTCGAAACCCTCGGCGGCGCGCTCGCCCGCGATCCGGAGGGGACCCGCGCCTTGCTCGAGGGTGGCCAGGGACTTCCGACCAACGACAAGTTCGCCCAGCTGAGCCGGGCCTTCTGGACGCAGGGGATCGTCCTGCGCATCCCGGCCGGGGTCCGGCTCGACAAGCCGATCGTGCTGCGCTGGCGGGTTGGCGCGCCAGAGCGGGCGCTCCTGACCCGCACGCTCATCCTCGTCGGCGACGATGCCGCCGCCTCGCTCCTCGAGGAGCTCTCGCCGGGCGGGCCCGAGATCGCCTGTGCCGCTGGTGAGACGGTGCCCCAGGCCTTGTTCACGGGCACGATGGAGGTGAGCCTGGGCCGCGGGGCAAACCTGTCGGTCGCGAGCATCCAGGACCTGGGCCCGCGCCAGATCGCGTTCCTGCATCGCCGCGCAGAGGTGGGGCCGTCGGCCAGCCTCCACTGGGCCCTCGCCCAGATCGGCGGGCGGTTCGTCCGATCGCGGGTCGATAACCGGCTGGTCGGCGACGGCGCCTCGGTCGAGCAGGTCGAGATCGTGTTCGGCGACGCTTCGCAGCTGTTCGACCTGACCAGCTATACCACCCACATCGGCCGGAATACGAGTGGCAACCTGCTCAGCAAGGGCGCGTTGAAGGACGCCGCCCGGGCCTTCATGAAAGGCCTGATCACGATCGAGAAGAGCGCCGTTGGCACTGACAGCTTCCTGGGCGAGTTCGGGATGAACCTGTCGAAGGCGGCCCGGGCTGTGGCCATTCCCAGCCTCGAGATCGACCAGCCCGACTGCCGGCGTGCTGCCCACTCGAGCTCGGTCGGCCCGATCGACGAGACCCAGCTGTTCTACCTCGAGAGCCGCGGGATCGATCCCGACGACGCCCGCAAGTTCATTGTCCTGGGCTTCCTTGAGCCCGTCGTTGCCCGCGTCCCGATGGCCGATGCCCAGGATCGGCTGCGTGAGCTGCTCGAGGCGAAGTGGGCCAGTAGGGTGGCGGACGCCTCTGCCGCCTGATGCGGATCGACCTGCTGGCCGCCTCCGAGGTGGCGCCCGGCGAGATGAAGATGGCCTGGGTCGAAGGGGTCGAGCCGGTCCTCGTGGTCAATGTCGCCGGGGAGTACCGCGCCTTCCAGGGGATCTGCAGCCACGAGTATTTCGAGCTCGATCGCGGCTTCCTGACCGGCGCGAGCCTGACCTGCGCCCTGCACCTCTCGCGCTTCGACCTCGAGACCGGCGACGCGCTCGATCCTCCGGCCGATCATCCCATCGCCCGCTATGTCTGCGTCGTCGAGAACGGCCGGGTCCAGCTGGAGGCCGACGGCCCGCTCGAGGTCAACGGGTAGGTCTCGCCGCTCGTTCCTGACTCGGGCGGCCCAGCCTCGTCACGGTGTCAGGGTCAGCGTCGTGACCGTCGCCGAGAGTTGAGCGGCGCTGCTGAACGGCAACGGGACTTGCCGGCCAAGGCGCCAGTCATCGATAAGGTCGCCGTAGTGGGGGTCGGTTGGATTACCGGACTGGCCCGTCGTGATGATGATCCGGGCGCCATCCAGGTTGCCCATATCGATATCGAGCCGGTAGCTCGGCATGTTGGTCATCTCGAACAGCGAGCGCAGGTCGGTGGCGGCGGTCACCGTGCTGTCGTAGGGATCGGCATAGCCCACACTGAACTGGTAGTACGTCGCATCGACAGCACCGGCCGCGCCGGCAAGCGGGTACGGCCCCTTGTCGAAGTACCACTCGAGCGGCCCGATCCCGCTCTCGCCCAGGGTGACCTCGCGGAACGTCCCGGTGTGGAGCCGCCCCCAGGTCCAGGTCGTCCGATCAGCGCCGAGGGATGAGTGCAGCGCTGCCCCGGCACTGTCCAGCGCCGCGGACAGGATGTCGGCCTCGGTCTCCTTCTTGTTGGGCGTGCCGATGTTGTCCCAGAACGGGTCATCCGGCTTGGCGAGCAAGGCGATGACTGCCTGCCAGCTCTCGGTGCTGCCGACGTACTCGCGGGCGAGCGAGCCCAGGTCGTCATCGAAGATCCCACGCTCGAGCTGCTCCTCGAAGGCCATGTATGCCGCACAGCCGAGGCTGACCACGGTGCATGTCTGATCCCAGCCCTGGATGGCGCTGAGGATCGCCCTGCCGTCGCCCGTGGTCGCCTTGATCCCGGATAATGACGGGATCACCAGGTCGGCCCGGAGGATCTTCGTATCGGTCTGGATCGCGCTCATCTCATTGATCGTCACGCCACCCTTGGCGGCGTCCGCCTTGAGCAGCTGCATGATCCTGGTTGCCCGGTAGCCCGGATCCCAGTCCTGGGCGATGAAGTACGGGTAGGACGCATCGACCAGCTCGTTGTTGGCGCTGACGATGAAGCCCGACGGTGGGTTGTACACGCGCGGCAGGTCGTTGTACGGGATCATCCCGGTCCATTCATGCAGACCGTCGTAGCCGGGCACCGGCCGGTCGCCGTGGTCGTTCCTGTCCTCCCGGATCGGGATCCAGCCGGGCGCCTGGTAGCCGATGTTGCCGTCCACGTCGGCATACACAAAGTTCTGGGCGGGCGCCCCGTACAAGCTCAGGGCGGCCCGGAAGTCGGCGTAGTTCCCGGCCTTGTCCAGGCCCAGGAACGCATCCAGGGCGCCGTTGGGCTGGGCGGTCGCCGTCCAGCGCAGGGCGTACAGCGTGGGCAACGTCTTCAGTCGATCATCGACGTCACTGACGATCGGACCATGGCCTGTCGACCGGACGGTCAACGTCACGGGCTGCTCACCGGCCACCTTGATCGTCTCAGTCCGGACGATGAACGGGACTGAGGCGCCCTTGAACAAGTAGTCCGCCGGGTTGGTCGGATCGGGTTGTTCGATGAACAGGTCCTCGACGTCCGGGCCCAGGTTTGTCGCGCCCCAGGCGATCCGGGCGTTGTGGCCCAGGATGACCAGGGGATCGCCGGGGAAGCTGACGCCCGTCACGTCGAACGGGCAGGCCGCGCTGACGACCAGGCAGTGCAGGCCGTTCATGATCCAGACCGAGGGCATGCTGATCCCCAGATGGGGATCATTGGCGAGCAGGGCATGGCCAGTGGCACTCTTCGAGCCGGCGACGACCCAGTTGTTCGAGCCGACGCCGTGGTCGCCAAGCAGGCCCTGGGCGGGATCGATTCCGGCGGAGGCAGCGATCGACTGGCCGACTGCAGCGAGGGCCCGCAGCCCGTCGGCCTGGCTCGCGCTGAGCGGAGCCGAAACCTGCGCGGTCGGCCTGCCGCCGGCGGTCGCTCCGGCGGTCGCGCTGCCTGCGCCCGGCAGGTTGGCCCCGGCGCCACCCGAGCCGGGCTCGCCGCTGGGCACGATCACCGGCCCGTTTGCGGGGTAGGCCGGGGTGAGCTCGTCGGTCCGCTGCGGATTACCCAGCTTGGCGTCGGCCAGGACCCGGAAGATCTCCGAGTCGAAGTTGCCACCGAGTGACCAGGCCTGGACCAGCGCCCAGGTCGCCGAGTCGAGCGGTGTCCAGGGTTCTGGGTCGTAGCCGCCGAGCCCACCGCCGAGACCGGCTTTCAGCCCCTCAACCACGAATGCGAGGCCGAGCTTGCCGCGATTCGCCGTGAGCCAGTCGTTGACCCCATCGGCATAGGCCTGCAGGTCGGCCTTGAGCTCAGGTGAAGCCGCGTCAAGGTCGCGCTGAGCCGCCTGTCGCAAGCCGAGCGTCCGGATGAACTCGTCCTCCTTGAGGGTCGTCGGGCCGAACAGCTCGGACAGCCGGCCGGCACCGATATGCCGCCAGACCTCCATCTGCCAGAACCGTTCCTGGGCATGGACGTAGCCCTGGGCCAGGAACAGGTCGTGGGGGGTGGTGGCCGTGATGTTGATGATCCCGCTCGTATCACGGGTGACGCTCACTGGTGCAGCCAGGCCGGCGGCCTTGAGCGAGCCGCTGATTGTTGGCAGGGCGCGATGGCTCACCCAGACGAGCAGCCCGCCGGTCGCGACGATAACCACGATCAGCAGGAC
>PLZO01000118.1 GCA_003152165.1 Chloroflexota bacterium | reverse complement strand
GACCAGGCCGCCGAGACGCTCTATCGCGACTGGGACGACTTCACCACGTTCTACGACTTCCCGGCCGAGCACTGGCTCCACCTGCGCACGAGCAACCCGATCGAGGTCGGTCTTCGCGGGAGTCCGCCTGCGCACGAACGTGGCCAAGCGGGCCCGGGTGCGGGAGAACGCGCTCTACCTCGTGTTCAAGATCGTCGAGCGCCTGGGTCAGCACTGGCGGACCTTGAACGGCGGGGTCACCCTCATGACCCTCGTCCTCGCCGGCGAGCGGTTCGTCGACGGGATCCTCGTCAGACAGCCACCCCGGGAGGAGGTGCGAGCGGCCTGATCACGTCAAGCTGGAAGGGAGTTTCCACGCAGGTTGACAAAAGCTCGTGGCAGCTACGTGCAGATCACAAATCTGAGCCTCACCGACGACCAACTTGTCAAGATCCTGGAGCTGGCAGTCGCTCACCTCCAGTGAGATCGACCCCGCGACGCGTCGCGTTTCGACAGGCGACGGAGAGGAAGAGCCGATGACTAGGGAGTCGCCGACCTCGTTCGGCTCGATGTCGTCGACCGCGTGCCGATTCCCAGTCGTCACCCGGCTACCTCGTCAAGGAAGGGGGTTCAACTGACAGGAGGACCAGGAGTATGGTGTGCATCGACGGCACTCCCCGAAGTTTGATGCGAGCGTCCAGCTGCGGGCCACGTTGACAGGGCTGGGAGGTATCGGACGGTGAAAGCTGCGGGGCCGATTGGGTCGCGTCCGCGCGGGCATTCCGGGGAACCGTCAGGCGTGGAGCCACCACCGGTGAGCGCCGCGGCGCCGGAACTCGAAGTTGTCACTCATACATACGACGACTTCCACCAACAGCCGGATCCGCCACATCAACCGCTCTATCTGAGGACGGTGCTTGGTTATCTGCGGGGCGACCCGCAGATAGTCAGCGTTCTGGACGCCGGGTGCGGGGACGGCAATTTCACGGCGAGCGTCGGTGCCGCAGGATACACGACCTATGGTTTGGACATGTCCGAAAGCGGCATTGAGATCGCCTCAAGCCGGGGCGTCGGGTCCTTTGCACGCGGTTCAATCTATGAGGATCTGGCGGCCGCGTTCCCAGGGATGAAGAACTTTGATGCGATCATCGCTATCGAGGTGATTGAGCATCTGTACAGCCCAAGGGAGTTCGTACGCCGGGCGTTCGAGGCACTCCGCCCGGGCGGAGTGTTCATCGTGACCACGCCGTATTGGGGTTACCTCAAGAACATTGCCCTTGCGCTCACAGGCAGAATGGATGGCGCGCTGACGGCACTCTGGGACGGCGGCCACATCAAACACTGGTCCCGGAGGACCCTAACTAGCCTGCTTACGGAACAATCGTTCGACGTGATCGGCTTTGCCGGCGCGGGACACAGGCCTCCTTACCTATGGAATGGCATGGTTATCGCATGCAGGAAGCCGAGCAATCTCCCATCTCCTGCGCTTCGCTCAGGACCCCGAAGTCCCGGTGACTACGACTAGACATGATCTCCACCGACGTTGTGGACAACGTCGAGGGGTCAGAGACCGCCGAGCGCCGCGTAGAGGACGGTCAGCACGAACGCCCAGGCCCATAGCTGGCGCCAGGCAGTCGTCCCCACCAGCGCCCGCCACAAGAGCAGCGCAAGGATCCCGAACACCCCCATGTGGCCGAGCTTACGGATGATGAAGTCCAGCCCCGGGTCCGGCACAAAGCGCAAGTTCGGCTGCGCCGAGAGGAAAAAGATCAGCGCCGCCCAGGCGACGACCGGGGTTATGCCCGAGCGTTACGCGGAAGTGCAGTCGTGACTAAGTCGGGATCGGTTCACTCAGCGTCGGCGCCGGAAGCCTGGCGGCTCGTGCGGGCAAGGTTCCCCTTCCCTGACTACATGGCGCACGACGCAGGGCACATCGAAATCGCGAAAACGGTCATGCGGTACCTGCGGCCGGGCGCCAGGATCCTCGATTTCGGAGCGGGCCCATGCGACAAGACCGCAATGGTCGCCGCCCTCGGGTACGACTGCACCGCGGCCGATGACCTCGGCGATGAGTGGCATCAGCTCGGCGACAACCGTACGGCCATCCTGGCCTTCGCGGAGTCGTTGGGGATCAGGTACGTGCAGCTCGATGGGAAGACCCTCCCATTCGAGCCGGGCACCTACGACATGGTCATGCTGCACGATGTGTTGGAGCACCTGCACAACTCCCCTCGCGCCCTGCTGATCGACCTCCTGAGCGCAGTGCGGGCCGAGGGCTACCTGTTCGTCACAGTGCCTAACCACGTTAATCTGCGCAAGCGTCTGGATGTCCTGCATGGGCGGACCAGCCTGCCCGCGTACGCAATGTACTACTGGTATCCGGACCCCTGGCGCGGGCACGTGCGGGAGTACACGCGAGGTGACTGCGAGCGCCTGGCCGAGTACCTCGACCTTGAGATCGTGGAGCTCCGCGGGACACACCATATGCTCCAGAAGGTGCCGCCGCGACTCCTTCGCCTCTACGAGCAGCTCAGCAGGCTCGCGCCCGACGTTCGAGATACCTGGTTGTTCGTCGCGCGAAAGCGTCCTGGCTGGAACCCGAAACGCGCGCTCGAGCCCGATGAGTTCCGGCGCGTCACCGGTCTGCGCGGCTGGTTGGCAGCCGGAGAGCGGTAGGTGGCCCTCTGGATGTGCAACGCTTCCCTCGTGCTCTTCACAATGCGTCTTCCCGATCCCGCTGTCGCGTTCAAGGCGGACACGGACGATGTCCGCTCGTCCTCTGCCGTGCGGCTGGCGGCTCGCGTCCTGGACGAAGGCAGACCTGCGGGCCCACGCTCCGGCCGCCGGCGAGAACGCCCGACGGGTCTCCCGGATCTTCTGGTCGTGTCCACCGTAGAGGCGGCACTCCAGGGCGCGGACGCCGCGGTGATCGCCACCGAGTGGCCGGTCTACCGGGACCTGGACTGGGGCGCTCTGCGCAAAACGATGCGGCGGCCACTGTTCATCAACGGCCGACGACTGCTCCAGGAGGCCGGGCTTCGCACGCTGGGCTACGCTGTGGAGCGGGTCGGCGACGGCGTCCGGAGCTCGGCGACCGAACGCGAGGCTCGATGACGAGGCTGCTGGCGCGTTGTTTGGAACGCGTTCGCAGGCGATTCCATCCGTTGCATCGCATGCGGGCATTTCCGCCTGTCAGGTGGATTGGCGAGCGAATCGATCGTCCTTGGCTGATCCGAATCGACAAGGTTCCGCACCCTGTGGCCGTTCGGCTCGGGCGAAATTTCGGCACCGTCCTGTCGTTCGGCCTGGCCGAGGAGCGCGAAGAGCAAGATCTACTCATCTGCTTGGCGCGAGCCCACGACTCCCGAGCATTCTGGGATGTGGGCGCCAATTACGGCCTATTCACGTTCAGTCTGCGTGCCAGTCTTCCTGATCTACGGATTGAGGCCTTCGAGCCCGATCCGGATTACATCGCCCTTCTGCAACGAACGCTCCGGTTGAGCGGGCCAGACCGTGTACAGGTTGACGGTCGCACTATTGGAAAATTACCTTCAAGCGTGACCTTGTGAGCGGTTCAGCCGGATCCGTGCTCGAGTGGCGTCAGCCATCCGACAATGCCATGGATCCCGACTGGCGCATCATCGAGGTCGTGGCGTCGACGATCGATGCAGAAAGCGCTCGACTTGGCTTGCCAGACCTGATCAAGATCGACGTAGAAGGCGCCGAACTCGCGGTGCTTAGGGGTGGTCAGGGGCACGCTCGAGGCCCACATGCCGATCATCCTGCTTGAATGCACCCACCGGCAGGAGGAGGTGCGGCGGTTTCTCGAGGAGCTCGGATACGAGATCCGAGACCCGAAATCCCCCGCCAATCGGGCGGCCGCTCCCGGGATGCCGATCATGGCGCTGGCGTTGGACCCAAGGCGCCACCTTCTGGGAGAGACGCTGGGCCGTGGAAACAACCTGGAACGTCCTGCCTAATTCCCCGATCCACGGCGCCCGGCGACGACGACCCTCATCATCTTGCAGGGAGCCAGCGTCGAGCCGGTGCATCAGGCTCCGGCGACCCCTTCCGCCGCGACATGCCAAGCGCCATGTTCTTGTAGGCCAAACCCGTCAGGGAGTGCAGACGGTTTTGAGTTCGAACCTCCAGAGGCGCTTTCGGGGAAGGGATCCAGGCGCAGGAACTGCATCGGCGAAATGCCGATTCGGTTCGTGCTAGAACTTCATATACAGGTGGGCAGCCAGAAATCGAGAGACGCATCCACGATGTCAATGGCCAAGTAGAAGTCCCCGCTGGTGGCCAGGAAAAGTCCCCACCCCGGCGACGGCGTCCAGGACACCGATAGGCGACCTCCACCGCGGCTGAGCGCCTCCTTCATCCGGAAGCTCTCGCCATCGGTGACGAGGACGACCGCGTGATGGAGGAGCCGGTCGAGCAGCGAGACCGCGGTCGTCTGCTCGGGGATGAACCGGCCCCAGGCCTCGAACGGCCAGTGGCTGGCGATGCCCAGGCTGCGGCGCTCGTAGGCGGCCGCGACGAAGCGGAATAGGAGCGGGGTGCCGACCGCGTCGAGCGGGGCGAGTAGGGTCGGCAGCAGGGCGCCGGGCGGCCTTTCAGCCGTCGGTCTCCCCGCCGCCGCCCTCCGAACCGGACGTGCGCGTTCCCGCGCATCCGGCTCTCCACGAACACATCGAATGGGATCGGTCACGCGAGCACCTCATCGAGCCGGGCGAGGAACGCCGGATCGTCGTGGGTCGTGCGCCGGAAGCGCGCGCCGCTCGGATCAAGCGTTACCTCGTCCCGCCCTGCGGCGTGCCCGTGATGGTCCGTTCGAGGCGTCCGGTCTGCAGCATCACCCCGGCTCGCAGGAACGCGCGGATGAGCGCCAGGACACGCCGATCCCCGATCCGCCGATCGACCTCGGCCATCAGCTGGCCATGGTCGATCCGATCGAAGCAGGCCTCGATGTCCGCCTCGACGACCCACTCGTAGGCCGAGGGGTCTTGGACGAAGTGGACAATCTCGGCGATCGCGTCCTGGGCCCGCCGAGCGGGCCTGTAGCCGTAGGAAGACGGGTAGAAGTCGACCTCAAAGATCGGCTCCAAGACGAGCTTGAGGGCCATCTGGACGATCCGATCCTTGAGCGTTGGAATACCCAGGTAGCGGAGCTTGCCGCCCCGCTTTGGGATCGTTCGCTCGCGGACGGGCATCGGCCGGAAGCGACCGTCTCTCAGCTCGCTGCGCAGTTCCCGAAGGAACCGCTCCACGCCGAACCTGCGCTCGATGTGGTAGCGAGTGATGCCGTCGATCCCAGCTGTGCGTGACCCTCGGTTCTGACTCACCCGCGACCAGGCCACGGCGAGCGTGGTCTCGTCGCAGACCAGGTTGAACCGTACTGAGAATCATGGAGACCTCTGCAAATTCCCCTGGCAATGGCTCGTCCGTGAACTACCTGCCTTCGGCCTAGTCGACGTTGAACTTGTGGTGTTCGCTACCAAGCGCAACGGCGGGTACCACGCCTGCGTCCTCGCGCGGCGGGGAGACACCTAATCGAGGCACTGATGACGATCTCGGCCGTCCTCGCCTGACCCGGGCAGGGAGCCCGGTTCTCTCGTCTCAGGACCGTCGTGACCGATTGAAACCGGCAGAAGAACCCGGTGCTGCGACGCCGATCTTTACGAGATAAGCTCGTCAATCTGAGAGGTCGCCAAAGGCCCCGGCCCATCCCGGATCGTTCGCTCCCGAACCCGAGCGGCAGGGTTGCCCGTGTAGACCCCCCGCGCCTCGGCGTCTTCGAGCAGGACTGAGCCAAGCGTTACTATCGCCTCGCGCCCGAGCGTGACGCCCGGCGCAATTCTGGCGAACGCCCCGACCCAGGCCCCGTCCTCAATTGTAATCGGCTTCACGATCAGGCCCATCCCAGGGTCGGTCCAGTCATGGTTGCCCGTGCACAGGTAGGCGCCCTGCGAGATGACCGCGTTGGAGCCGATCCGGACCCGGACGAAGTTGTCGATCCAGGCCTGCTCGCCGATCCAGGCGTTGTCGCCGATCTCCAGGTGCCAGGGGTATTTGACGTGCACATTCGGCTTGATGAGCACGCCGCGTCCGATCCGGGCGCCGAAACGTCGCAGGACCCAGCGTTTGAGCGAGTACGGCGTCACAATCGGGTTGAGGAGAACCAGGGCCTCCACCACCAGCCAGAGAGCTCGATACGCATGGGAGCGTCCAGGGTGGTAGCCGCGCCGCGAAGTCCGGCTCAGGTCGACGCTCATCGCCGCGTCCTCCCCTGACGCCGACGGCGGCCTGCCCCGGCTGCTGCAAGGTTGTAGGCGCGCATGTGAGTGTCCGCACACACCTCCACATCGTAGAACTTCACCGCGAGCCGGCGCGCCTCCGAGCCCATCCGCGCCCGCGCCTCAGCGTCGCTAACGAGCGCGGTGACAGCCTCGATCATCGCGCTGTCGTCCAACGGAGCCACGAGCCGGCCAGTTACTCCGTCCATGATGACCTCCGACAGTGCGCCGACGTCGGTTGCGACCACTGGGACACCGCTGGCCATTGCCTCGAGCACAGTGGTCGAAACCCCCTCGGAACGCGGCACCGACGTCAGCAAGAACAGGTCGAACCCCGGCACCAGTTCCGACACACCCTCACCCGGGTCGATGATGCGCAGGGCGCCGGCTCGGCCAGCCGCGGAGACTTCGACCGATCGGCGGATTGATGCCGCGTAGACCCCCTGCGTCTCCATCGCCGACCCGAGAATCACGAACTGGACGTCCGGGCGGCTGGCATGGAGCATCTCGGCCACGGCAACGAAATGCTCGAGGCCCTTCTGGGGGTTCAGATTGGCGACCGTCCCGACAAGTAGCCCTCCGGATTCAACACCGAACTCGGCGCGCGCCGACGCACGATGATCGGGGTCGGGCTTGAAGACGGACGTGTCGACCGGCGGATAGAAGGGAACGAGATGCGCCCCCAGGGCTGCCGCGCCAGGATGGACCCGCGCGACACCAGCGCCCGTCGTCATGACGACGTCGGCCAGTGCGATCACCCACGGCATGAGGAGGCGTCGCAGCATCATGGGAGCGCGCGTGTCGAGAAGCTGCCAGACAATCCCCACGCCCTCGAGGCGGGCCGCGATCGCGGCATGGGGATTGACGAGGCCACCCACCTGCACGACGTCGATGGATCGCTCCCGAATGAGCCGGCGGAGTGCCGCAACCTCTCCCGGAAGGCTTGCCAGGAACCGCATCTGGAGGAGCGGAGCCGGCACCGCGCGGAGCCGGTGGAGTGGGAGCGACACGACGTCCACCGCTGCAGCGCGGAGACGCTCGGCGGCGTTTCCGGGTTCGTCAGGGAGCACGACCACTGTCGCCACACCGCGCGCGGCCAATGGCTGCGCGAGGCGCAGGGCCTGGTTCTGGGGACCGCCGAAGAAGGGGTAGTGGATGACGTAGAGGACGTTCACTTGGAAGCGATGACGGCGAGGACGACCACAAAGGAGCTATCAGTCGGTCCGCCGTATATGCCAGAGCGGGTCACGGGAGCGACTGTGGCTGATACACATCAAGTCGAGCCACCGCGTACACCCCGGCGCCAAACAGAGACGGCAGCACTCTCTCAAGCCAGCGGTAAGGGCGTGAGGCCTCATCGTGGCGGAATCGCTGGCTGAGCCAAGGCACGTCCCGCAGGACGCCACCTGCATGAGCTCCCACCACAACCGGCGAGAGACCGGCGGCGGCGATGATCCTTCGTATGGAGCCGGGGTTGAAGAACCGGATGTGCGGGTCCCGCCACGGCTCAGAGACCGAGCGATCGTCACCCACTGGGTTCCACCTTCCCAGAAGAACCATGTCGACGCGTCGACGCCAATAGGCGACATTGGGAACCGTCACGATAAGGAGGCCGCCAGGCCGGAGTACCCGCGCCATCTCGCGGACGGAGTCCAAGGGTGCGAACAGGTGCTCGAGAACCTCGACGCAGACGACAACGTCGAAGGATCCGTCTTCGAAGGGAAGCCTGCTGGCGTCATCGATGCACGCAGCTTGCAGCCCGAGCGCTCGAGCTTCTTCGACTGCCTTTGCCGACACGTCCACGCCCTCGTAGGAACACCCGTGATCGAGGAGCCACAGGCCAGACGTTCTGCCGTCGCCGCAGCCCACGTCAAGGCAGCGCGCTCCTGCTGGGACCCACCGTTCGAAGACCCGCGCGAGCGCCGGTGTCGTCTTCCCGGTGGGGTGGAATCCATCCGCTGACCAATACCTTTCGTAGTAGTCCCGCACGTTCACCCGTGGAGCCTCCCGCTAAGCGCGCCCTCGATGACGGACAGGACCTGCGTGGCGTATTGCCCCCAGGAGTGGCCGCCAGCCACGCGACTGCGACCGGCAGCCCCCATCCGTGATCTGAGGTCGGCATCGTCCGCGAGGCGGCGGAGCGCGCCCGCAAGCGCGGTGTGGTCGCCCGCCGGTACGACGAGACCGTTCAAACCGGGGTCGATAGCCTCGCTCGTGCCAACGTGGTCCGTCACGACGACAGGCACTCCAGAGGCCATTGCCTCGAGCGCAGCGAGCGGATACGCGTCCTCCACGGCCGGTAGAACGAAGATATCAGCCTTGCGCATTAGGGCAGCGACATCGGCGTGTGGCAGCGGCCTCATCCATCTGGCGTTTGGCGGGAGACCGCGCAGCAATGACGGCGTGACAAGCGGCCCGGTCAACACAAACTGTACGTCTGGCAGGGCGCGAGCCGCCCGCAACAGAACCGGGATCCCCTTGCGATGGCAGACCTGACCGACGTATAGGCAGCAGACCCGAGCGTTGGGTGTCCGGCCGGTGTCCGGCGAAAAGGCCCTTAGGTCCACTCCGTATGGGATCACTGCAACCCGAGACTCCGACAGCCCACGTTCCAGCAACTGGTTCGCGACGAAACGTGAGGGAACGAGCACGAGATCAGCGAACGAAAGCTCCCGCTCGACTCGTTGCGCGACGCGCTCGGGCACGAATTCGTGATTCGGCCCGTGAAGACCCGCGAGTTCCCGCAGGTAACGGTTCTGTTCCGCCGGGTGGCTGCTCACGAAGTTGAGAACTGCGAGCGCGCCCATGCGACGGGCCGTCCGAAGGGTCAGTGCTGCCGACCCGTAGATGCCGACCACGGCGTCGGCCGGCGGGAGCTCACGAGCAACAGCCCGGTCGAACGCCATCTTGGCCGCATACATCGTCCGGCTGCCAAGCGCCTGCATGTGCGGGATGTGAGCCACGACAGCACGCGCCAACTCGGGCCCATCGGCTCGGTCCTTCACGAGTCCGGACGGGATCCCCGGCAGCTCTCGTCGACGCAGATACCGCCGCAGTCCTGAGGCAGTCACTATGCGGTCGGGCAGCCAGCGGGCGATCGCCGGCGCGTGCCCGCTGGTGTACAGGGCCCTGAGGGAGCCATCGTCCGCTGCCCGGCGCGCGATGGCGAGGATCGAACCCTCGGGATACGGCGTGGCGACCACGAGCTTCATGACGGCGACCCCTTTCCAAGCGACAACGGTAGCGCCGCGTCGGCCGTATCGAACGCGGCTGCCCAGCGATTCGGCCTATTAAGCGGGATCATCTCGGCCGAGCGGGGGCCCATCTCATGCCGAATCGCGGGACCGACCGCGAGCCGCCGCACGGCGGCTGCGGGGCCTCGGGATCGTCGGGCGAAGCGAGATAGCCGTTCACGCCGTCAACGACACGCGCGCAGAACCAGACCGCAACTCCACGTCTCGGCAGTCGACAACTGCATTGAGCCCCTCGATGGAATAGGGCGAAGGTACGTTGTTCCAGTTAACGACACTTGAGTCAGCCAAGGCTCAGCCAGCGTTTCCATGTTGCCTACGGGATGGAATTGGACAAGTAGGGCCGCGGGCAGGAGCCCTGTCGATGTCGGCCCACGGTGACAAGAGCCCATCCGAACCCACAGGTCGGGCTGACGGACTGCCTCTCTGTACGCTTGCCGATCGCGGGATCGGTCGCGAACCACATAGCCGGACGCGACTCCATGGATACCCATTCCTCACGGCACGGGCTCCTCATGCAGGGCCTCGACGAGTTCGACGACCCGCTGCGCATAGGTGGGCCAGCCGAACGCGAGCGACCGCTCGCGGGCAGCGGCCCCCATCCTGGCCCGCAGGTCCGGCGACTCGGCGAGGACGCGGAGGCGCTCCGCGAGCGCCACGGCATCAGCCGCCGGCACCACGAAACCGTCGACCCCATCCCGCACGACCTCGCCAGGACCATTGGGTGTCACGACGATCGGCAGCCCGCAAGCCATCGCCTCGAGGGCAACGAGACCCAACCCTTCGCCGAGCGTTGGCAGCACGAACACGTCGGCCTCACGGTACACGGCGGGCAGCGCGGTCCGCGGCATGTTCCGCATGTGCTCAAGCCGGCCCCGGCGGACGCGCAGCTGCGGCGTGTCGGGACTTAGGTTGCCGACTAGGCGCAGGGTCCAGTCCGGCTCTGCGCTCGCCGAGAACGCGTCGAGGAGATGCTCGAGACCCTTGAGCACGGTGAGCCGCCCGACGTAGAGGACCTGAAAGCCGCGCCGCGGGGCGCAAGCGCCGGGCGCGAAGAGGGTCGTGTCGACCCCGTAGGGGATGACCGCCAGGCGCGATGCGTCGAAGCCCGCCGCGCGGAACGTGTCGGCCGCGTATTGCGAGCCGAGGAGGACCCGGTCGGCAGCCGCGAACTCGGGGGCGAAGCGCCGCGCGAGCTCTTCGGTGCCCGCGATCGCCGCCAGGCGGCGGGTTGCCGGAGATCCACTCGACCAGTCGAAGGTTCGCGGATGGACCCGGGGGTAGTTGAGCACGAGGCGCGTACCGGCCGCCCGCGCCAGCGGAGCGCTCGTCGCCACGGTGCCGGCCGACGCGAGCATCAGCGTGCCGGGAGCGAGCAGCCGCGTGGCGCGGCGGTCGATCGCCCGGGCGCGGCGGTCGACGCAGGCCCTCGCCGCCCGAGTGGCTGGCGCAAGACCATGGGCTCCGAGACGGAGCAACGCCGCATACGCGAAGTCGTACCCAACCCCAGCGCTGACGAGCCGTTCCGGCGACACCCCGCGCGCAACGTCCCGCCGACCGAAGGTGCCCCGGTAGATCGTGCTGAGACCCGGAGCCGCGCTCACCAGGCGTTCCCAGCGGCGGCCCCGGCTCGCATAGGGGCGCAGGTAGACGCGTAGCAGACCAGCGGCGGCAAGCGCATCGGCTGCGTAGTCGAGCTCCGGCGAGCCCGCGTTCACGACGCTGACGAAGCTCCCGGTCCGTTCATTCCGCAGGGAGATGGGACGGACCGTACTCATGCGGGCTTCGGTTCGGCCGACGGCGGTGCGCCGAGCTTGGACGCCGATGCCGCGCGTGCGCTGCGCCGCGCGTACAACCAGGCCACCACTACCGGTGCGACGAGGATGACCTGGCGCTGGTAGTCGACGCCCAGGCCGCCTCGCATGTACACGAACACGAACGGCCATGACAACGCGAACAGCACCTGTACGATTCGATTGTGCGAGGCGCGACGGAACCACTCGTAGAACGCCCGTCCGGCGAGCCCGAAGAGGATGCCGAACGCGAGGACGCCAACAAACCCGAAGTTCAGGTATGGCTCGCCGAACCCGGAATACGAGAAGCCGACGCCCTGTGCGGCGAGGCTCGGCCACAGGGTCTCCATCAAACGCGTGTCTGCCGCCTTAGGCTTGTCAAGCCACAACGCTCGCGGGATCGGCCGCGTGAGCGCCTCAAGGTACGTGGATCCCATCTGGTAGGGGATAACCGAGGGCACGTACCTCATCTCGACTGCAAGGTCCGGTAGCATCGCTGTATCCGCACCTAGAAAGAACGCATTCACCGAGCTCTCGAGGTCGCCCAGATCGGCGAAGACGGTGTCCACAAACGAGCCGCTGCGCGTGGAGGTGCCCCGATAGTCCCGGGGCGCACTGACTCCCACCACAAACACCGGAACGAGCGCCAGCGCTATTAGCAAAGGCGACGGTCGCCGGCCACGCCGCAGGTACCAGAGAAGCACGATCGCCGCGAGGATCGGGAGCGTCCATGAGCGCGAACCACTCGTAACGGTGGTGACCTGCGATACCATGACCAGAGCGAGCGCCGCAGCTCCCCGGGGAGACCACCAACGGGGTGCAAGTGCGAGCAAGAGCACACCCAGTCCGCCCAGCCAGAGCGGGCCGCTGTAGAGATAGCCGAGTGGCTGTGCGAGGAGGCTCGCGCTGCCCGGGCTCCTGCCCGCCAGGATGGTGGCCAATGCCGAAAGACCGCCGGATTGGATTAGGAACGCGGCATAAAGCCCCAGGCCGCCCATGGTCAAGACCAAGGCGAAGACCGCGAGCGACGCGCCCCACAGGTCGTCGCGAGGGATTCCGACTCGCTGAGCTAGCAGGCTCCCGAGCGCACCGTAGTAGCCCGCGTAATACGCTGCTCCCCCCAGAATCGCGGCGACGAGGGCGTCGGCATACTGCGGAACCGGGTCCTGCCCGACCACGAGAGCGGGACCGCCAGGCTGCGACAATTCGAACGCGGGACGCAGCACGAACAGCACCGCATAGGATGCGGCGAACAGGTACACAGGCTCGAAGATGTCGAACTTCCCTCGGAGCGCGGCGAGCGCGAAGGGCGCGAGGGCGAGCAGGCCTGCGAGGACGACGAGTACTCCGATCCCGACCGATGGCCCAATGATTCCCACCGAGCAGCCGAATCCGGCCGCGAGGACGAGTGCGCCGAGGCGCGCGCGAACGCTCATGACTCTGCGTCCTCTGCGGGCTCAGCGGCGTTACGAACCGGAAGAGGTACGAGCCCGCGGAGCGCACCCCCCAGGTCACGCACGTCCGCCATCCTGAAGTGCACGAGTTCGAACGGCCGGATTCCCGCACGGGCGGCCAAAACGATCGAGACCGCGAGCGCGACCGCATAACCAATGCTGACCGCGAGAGCCGCGCCCATCGCGCCCATGACGGGCACGAGCAACACGAGAGCAACTGATGCTGCGAGCCAGCTCGCGAGTTCAGCGAGCGTCGCAGGCAGGGGCTGTCCAAGCCCGCGTAGGCCGTCGCCCAGGATCTGGCGTAGTGACGCCGCAACGATACCGGCGCCGAGCACCTGTACGAGCGGCACTGCTGCGCCAAACGTCGACCCGTACAGGAGCCCGACAAGCCAGGGCGCGCTCAATACAACGGCTGCCGCCAGCCCGATCGTGAGGCCGAGGCCAAGGCGGAACAACCGCTCGGCAGCCACAACACGCTCGATCTTGGTCTTCGCGGCAGCAACCGTCGGCAGCATGACCATTCCGAGGGCGCCTGCTTGAGCTCGCACCACGTATGCGGCTGACGCTGCCACCGAATAAAGTCCCGCATCGTGTGCCCCGAGGAGGATCACGACTGCCGCGAGATCGAGTTGCAACGAGTCGATCGGCGAAAGGTTTCCGATGTGACCACGAATGCCGTAGCTGAAGATGTCACGCAGGAGTCCCGCATCGACCGCCGGGCGCAATTCGGCGCGGCTGCAGCCGCGGGCAGCAGCGCCGAACGCCACCACGTTGCTCGCGAGCACGAGAAGGACCACCGGTCCCACGCCGTGACTGCCCGCGATGAATAGCCCCATGACGCCCGCGACGTACGAGACTTGCACTGCGAGCCGGACGCCGTTGAAACGCCGGAACGACCCCAGCCCCTGGTGGAGCGCGTTGAGGTAGCGCGTCGCGAGGTTGAGCGGCACGTAGCCCGCAAGAAGCACGAGCCCGAACGGTAGCTCAGTCGGGTATCGCGACAGGCCGACCAGGACTATGGGGACTCCGATGACCACAAGGGCCGCCGACTGAGCGAGCGCGGTACCAAGCGCCACCTGCGCCAGGCGTGTCCTCTCCGCTGGACGGCTGGCGGCTAGATAGGCGACCGCGAGTGGACCACCGAGGTCACCGACATAAGCGACGATGGAGGGCCAGAGCACGATCGCAGCGAGGTCGCCGCGTCCATCAACGCCGAGCAGGCGTGCCACTAGGGCACCGCTCGCGAGACCGAGAACCTGCAGACCGAGCGTCGTTCCGAGCGTTCCCGCGACCCGGCCGCCCGCCGAACCGGTCATGCTGACTGGCCCGTGCGGTGGTGGCGAAGGTCCAGTGTTGAGGTCGCTGGATCGATTTCTCAAACGAGAGGACACCGGCGACCCATGTTGGGCCGTCAGCCTTCCGCGCCGTCAACGTGGCGCCTACGCGTCGGTCGAGATTCGTACCAGTCGATCGTTGCTCGCAGGCCTTCGTCCCACGGCATCTTGGCGGCGAACCCGAACCGATGGCGGGCGCGGGTGATATCCAGCGCACGTCGCGGCTGGCCGTCGGGCTTGCCCGCGTCCCAGTGGATTTCGCCCACGAACGAAGTGAGCGCTGCGACCAAGGCGACGAGTTCGCGGATCGTGATCTCATGCCCGACGCCTAAGTTCACCGGATCCGCGCTGTCGTAGCGTTCGGCGGCCAGCACAATCCCTTCGGCCGCATCATCCACGTAGAGGAACTCCCGGGACGCCGAGCCCGTTCCCCATACGTCGATGTGATCCGCGCCCGACTCGCGCGCGTCGACGCACTTCTTGATGAGCGCTGGGATCACGTGGGAGCTCTTCGGGTCGAAGTTGTCGCCCGGGCCGTAGAGGTTGACTGGCACTAGGTAGATCGCGTTGAAGCCGTACTGCGCTCGGTACGCCTGCGATTGGACGAGCAGCATCTTCTTTGCCAGGCCGTATGGGGCGTTCGTCTCCTCCGGGTAGCCGTTCCAGAGGTCGTCCTCTTTGAAAGGAACCGGCGTGAACTTGGGGTATGAGCAGACCGTGCCGACCGTCACGAACTTGTCGACGATGGCGAGCCGGGCCTGCTCGATGAGTTGGATGCCCATGATTGCGTTCTCATAGAAGAAGCGGCCCGGGTTCTCGCGGTTCGCCCCGATCCCGCCGACGACGGCGGCCAGGTGGATAACGATGTCGGGCCGCCCATCAGTAAGGGCTCGGTCGATCCCGTCCTTCGTTCGGAGGTCGTAGTCGGCGCTGCGGGGCACGAAGATCTCCGTTGCGCTCGTCGCCCCGAGCCGCGCGACGACGCGCCGTCCGAGGAACCCGTCACCACCCGTGACCATAACCCGACGGTTCGCCCAGAAGTCGGTCATTGCAGGCCCGCCAGTGTCGCGCCTGGGTCCGCGGAGGTGGCCTCTCCATCCATATGCCGCTCGGGGTCAAGCCCGGCGTCGCGCAGGTCGTGGGAAAGCATGATCCGGATCAATTCATGGAAGCGGACGCGCGGGAGCCAGCCGAGCCGGTCGGCCGCCTTCGAGGGGTCTCCGCACAGCTCGTCCACCTCGGTCGGCCGGTAGTAGCGGGGGTCCACACCGACGTGCGCCTCCCAGTCGAGCCCGACGATCCCGAAGGCCGTCTCGACGAGCTCACGCACCGTGTGCATCTCGCCGGTCGCGATCACGTAATCGTCCGGCTCATCCTGCTGGAGCATCCGCCACATCGCCTCGACATACTCGGGAGCATACCCCCAGTCGCGCTTCGCATCGAGGTTGCCGAGGTACACCCTGTCCTGCTTCGCGTCAAGGATGGCGGCCACCGCCCGGGTCACTTTGCGAGTGACAAACGTGCCGCCCCGCCGGGGCGACTCGTGGTTGAACAGGATCCCGTTGCTCGCGTGGAGGCCGTACGCCTCGCGGTAGTCCACGACCATGAAATGAGCGAGCAGCTTGGCAATGGCATAGGGGCTGCGCGGGTTGAACGGCGTGCGCTCGGTCTGGGGACTCTCGAGGACCTTGCCGTACATCTCGGAGCTGCCGGCCTGGTAGAAACGGATCGGCCAGTCCGCGGTTCGGACGGCCTCCAGCATCCGGAGCGTGCCCATCCCCGCCGTCTCCGCGGTGAACTCGGGCATCTCGAAGCTCACCTTGACATGGCTCTGGGCGCCCAGGTTGTAGACCTCGTCCGGCTTGATCCGGTGGAGGTGACCGATGAGCGAGGAGGAGTCGGTGAGGTCCGCGTAGTGGAGGAAGAGCCTAGTCTCCGCCTCGTGCGGATCGCGATAAAGATGGTCGATCCGGCCGGTGTTGAACGAGCTGGAGCGGCGGATCAGCCCGTGGACCTCGTAGCCCTTCTCCAGGAGGAGCTCGGCCAGGTAGGAGCCGTCCTGGCCAGTAATCCCGGTGATCAGCGCGCGCTTTGGCGATTCCGTCATGCAGCGATCTCGTCGACGAGGGCCACAGCCCGGGCTAGACCGGCCGCCGCAGAGAGGTGGACGGCCGCGTAGGCGGGCCCGGCAGCCGCGAGTTCCGCTGCGAGGACGGGTTCCGAGCGAAGGCGATTGAGGGCCCCGAGCATCGACACCGGCTCGCCGGCCGGGACGAGCAGCCCGGCCCCGGAGCGCTCGATCTCCCGGGCAGAGGCGCCATCGGAGGGGACGGCAGCCACGATCGGACGTCCCGCCGCGAAGTAGCTCGTTAGCTTCGAAGGGAGCGACATATCCAGCTGGGTCGGCCGTTCGGAGAGCACGAGCACGTCGGCAGCCGCCAGGAGGCTGGCGTGGAGTCCATCCGGCTGGACACCGAGGAAGTCAAGCGTGGGCAGGTCGGCGCCCAGCGCGTGGAGCGCCTCCGCCTGGTTGCCGCCGCCGGCGAGGACGAACCGGACCGGCTCGCCACGCTCGGCCGCCAACCGGGCGGCGGCGATGACCTGCTCCAGGCCCTGTTTGTGGCCCATGTTCCCGGCGTGGAGCACCACCTGGCGGCCATCGGTCCAGCCGAACCGCCGACGGGTCTCATCCCTCGAGACGGTCGGTTCGGCGAGGCGAACCCAGTTCGGCACGCTGCGGATCCGGTTCGGGGCGACGCCCATCTCGATGAGGGTCGGTCGGAAGGCCTCGGAAACCACGCCGACCACGGTGGCCCGCCCAGTGGTCCACGCCTCGAGCCTGCTGGTTGTCCGAGCGACGGGCCCACCCCCGGGAATCCCCGACTGGGCGGCGGCACGGCCCACAAGATCCTGGAAGAGGAGACCGTACCGACCATGAAGGCCCGTGCCGATCGCTCGGGCGAGGACTCCGCCGGAGAGGCTCGGCACGATGCCCAGGATCGCGTCCGGCCGTTCCAGCTCCCCGAGGACCGCGGCTTGGAGGAGGGCGGCGGCCCCGGCGACGAGGAACGTGCCCTCGTACGCCCCGCGGCGGAGGGCTGATTGGCGGGACGGAACATAGTGAGCGGCCCGCAGGACACGGACTCCGTTCACCTCGGTCGAGCTGAACAGTGTGCGGGACGTGCCTGCGGCGATCTGCCAGGCCGGATAGTGCGGCAGTCCCGTCAGGACGGTGACCCGGTCGCCGCGCCGGGCGAGGGCCTCCGCAATGCCGGCCGTGTACGGGCCGACCGACGTGAGCTCCGGTCGGTAGTTGATCCCGATGATGAGCACCCTCATCGGCCTCCGCCGACCCCCCGGCCGATCACTCCCGTTTAACGCCAGACGGTACGACCGGCGGAACGCTGCCGCGCCCCTGGCCTCGGTCCCGGCCCGTCTCGTCGCGGCCGTCCTTCGGCGCGCCATCGGAGCCGTAGCCGCTGTGGTAGTCGTAGTAGTAGTAGTCGCCGGACGCCTTCTCGGAGAGGCGGTTGAGAGTGACGCCCAGGACCCGGGCGCCCACCTTGGCCAGCGCGTCTCGGCCGCTGACGGCGGCACCGCGGCGGGTGCGCCCGGCGTCGATCACGAAGATCGTCCCGTCGGTGATCGAGGCCAGGATCGCCGCGTCGGTCACGGCCCGCAGCGGCGGACTGTCGATGATGACCAGGTCCACCGCGGCGGCGAGGCGATCGAGGACCACCTTCATCCGCGGGGAGCGGAGGAGCTCGGCCGGATTGGGCGGCAGGGGTCCGGTGGTGATGACAGCGAGGTTCTCCTGCTCGGTCGCTTGGGCGACGGCGACCGCGTCCACCTCATCGGAGCGGAGGAGGCTCGTGAGCCCCTGGCTGTTCTGCAAGTTGAACATCTGGTGGACGCCGGGCTTGCGCAGGTCCGCATCGAGGAGGAGGGTCCGGCGACCGGCCTGGGCGAAGACGACCGCCAGGTTCGCCGCGGTCGTGGTCTTCCCTTCGCCCGGGATCGACGAGGTGACGAGGAGGGTCCGGACCGGCGTGCCGATGCCGGCAAACTCCACGTTCGTCCGGAGGGTCCGGTAGCCCTCCGCGGCTGGCGAGCGCGGGTAGAGGAGCGCGGCCAGGTGGTAGATCTCGCTGCGTTCCTTGCCACCCTTCATCCGGATGATCGCGCCGAGGGTGGGGGCACCCACGAGGGCCTCCACGTCGCTGCCGGACTTCACCGTATCGTCGAGGTACTCGAGGAAGAAGGCGATCCCGATCGCGATCAGCAGCCCGACGAACCCGGCGAGGATCGTGTTGAGGAGGACCCGCGGGCTGGCGGGTTGGGTCGCCGGGATGGCCGGATCCACCAGGGTCAGGAGGTTGGCACCACTGTTCGAGCTGGAGCCAAGGAGGGTTGTATATGTCTGGCGCAGAAGGACGAGCTGCCCCTGTTGGGTGAGAATCTGGTTCTGCTGGTCCGTGGTGGGATTGGACCGAGCAAGGAGACTCTGGAGGCTGCTCTCGATTTCGGTGATCTGCTGCTGGGTGGCCTTGAGGTCCGAGTCGATGAAGCTCTGGACGCTCGCGTCACGACCGGAGATGGCCGGTGAAGCGGCGATGAGCGCGTTCGCCAGGGTGTTCGCGATCGTCCCCGCCCGCTGTGGGTCGCCGTCGGTTGCGGTGATCGTGATCAGGGTGCTGTCGGTTGCGGCGGTCACGACCACGTTCCCGCGAAGGACGGCGGCCGGCTCATTGAGGCCCACCGTGTCCACGACCCCTGCCAGCACCGAGGTGGTAGTGGCGAGGCTGGCGTATGTCTGGGAGAGACGCTGGCTGACCAGCAGCTGGTTGGGGTCCGGGTTCGTGGACTGGTGCGACTGGCCTACGAGGAGGGTGGCGGTGCTCTCGTACGTCTTCGGCAGCGCGCTGCTCACGAGGTACGCAGCGCCGCCGGCCAGGAGGACGCTCGCAATGAGCACCCAGGCCCAGGTGCGGAGCACACGAAAGTAGCCTCGGGCGTCCACGATGCCTTGCGCTCTCCCCTTTGATCCGGATGTCCGCTGAGTATCCGGCTGAGTATATGACCGTGCTGCCGGCCTAGGGCGTCGCGGCAGGCAGCCGATAGCGGATGGCGAGGACGAGGTCTCGGTCGAAGGTCGTGTCGAGGGTGACCGTGCCGCCGCGGACGGTGAGGCCCGCGCTCGCATCCACGAGGACGGCGCCCGGAGGCAGGAGGATCGTCAGGTGAAGCGGTCCCGCTCGCAGACCGGGCTGCTTCTGGATCGTGAGGCGGTACGTGAACGTCCCATCGTCCGCGCTGTCCGCGGCGTACGGACTCACCCAGGTGTAGTCGAGGTGGGTGGTGCCCGGGGGAACGCGGAGGTAATTGGCGAAGACCTCGCGGCCGGCTTCCGTGCCGATATCCGCCGGGGCCGTGAGGGCCTGGTAGCTGCCGCCGGAAACCGTGCCGATCCGGCTCCGATCGGGGACGAGGAGCCGGAAGTACATCCCCAGGACACGCAGATCCTGGAGCGTGGGCAGGACCCGGTACGGTGCCCCGAGGTCCGTCTGGATCTGGTTCGTCCAGGCGATATCCAGGTTGTCGTGGGCGTTGCCGTACTGGTCGAGCTGGACGCTCAGATCGAGCGCCCGGTCCGTCACCGCGTTGAGCTTGGAGACCGGGACGACGTTGGAGTCGACCGGGTAGAGGTAGTCGCCGGGGGATTGGAGGACGGCGCCGTCGAACCCGGCGCCCACCGTGAACGCCTCCGCGCCAGGATCGGTGAACCAGGCGGTGAACAGGCGCTGCGTCCGGAAGAGATCCGCCTGGCTGGCGAGGTCCGCCCACTTCTGGGGCGGGAGGCTGAGGAGGGTGCTGAACAGCTGATCGGCGAAGGTGGACAGGAACGCCTTCCGGTTCTGGCCCGGCGCCTGGGCCGCGCGGGTGAGCTGGAGGACCTTGAGGGTGGTCTCGCCGGACGCGACCGTCGCCCCGTACTCCGGGACCGTGATCGGTCCGGTGAGGGTGAGCAGCTGATCGATCGTGTAGGTGGTGAGACCAAGCACGCCATCGATCTGGCCGGTCCCGCCTTCGTTCTTGTATAGCCGGATGGCGTCCGCGGCGCTTGTCGGGAAGTCCGGCGACCAGTTCGACTCGGCCAGCTGGAAGGGCAGCTTCGGCCCCAGGAGGTAGTCCGACAGGGGGCCCGGGGCCGCGATGAACGGATACGTCCGGGGCAGATCCAGGAGGGCGACATCCTGGAAGTGGCGCTCGGTGATCCGGCCCTTGTCAAAGGCAATGATCCCGAAGCTACCGATGAACCCACCGGTCGGTCGGAGCTCGGCCGGATCCTGGGTCAGGACGAGGTAGCGGCGGGGGCCGTTCCAGCCGAGGATCTCGGGCAGGATCCCGGCCGCGTGGGCATAGGCCTTGAGAGGTGGGCCGAATTCGGCGATCTTTGCCAGCATCGTGTTGCGCGCGTCGGCGATCAGGCCGGGCAGGTTCGCCGGGGCGGCCGCCAGGGCCAGGTTGGCCTGGTCCAGCGCCCCGATGGCGGCGCTGACGGTGGACTGCGAGGTGGCCATCAGCTCGACGAGGCCGGCGAGCGCGGAGCCCCCGCCGGTCGTGCTCGCGCCGGTGCCGCTGGCGGCGGCAGCCTGGGCTTCCCGGATCGTGACGTACTGGGCGGCGATCGTAAGCCCATCCGCGGCGGCGCCGGTGAGGTCCCCGCCCGCGGCCACCACCGCATCGGCACCGCGGATCGCATCCCGGCTGGGCGGGAACGCTCGGGCCAGGCCCACGAGCGGGTCGCTCGCGAGCAGGTCGCGCAGATCCGCCAGGCGTTGATCCTCTGTCTGAAGCTCGCCCTGGAGCTGGACGAGGGTCGGGCGGTCCAGGTTCACGCCGGCGGCGCGGGCGCGGTCCGCCATCGCGAGGAGGTCCGTCCGGAGCGTGCGAGCTTCATCGAGCGCCGGTAGATAGCGCGTGGCGGCGAGCCACAGTCCGATGAGCAGGAGGAGCGTCCCCCCGCCAAGGACCACGGCGGCGATCCGCTTGCGCCGCCGAGCGGATCGGTGGCGACGCCTCCGGCGAGAGTCCTGGGGAGCGTCGATCATGACTGGGGAAGGGCAATCACCACGAACCGTGGTGCCGTCGCGTAATACGAGGTGGAGGTCTGGAGCGTCAGTTGCTCCGTGGGCGTGGGATTGAGGTAGGAGACGTCATTCCAGGGCACGTTCGGGAGGACCTTGGTCACGACGTATGTCCGCGTCGTGCCATCGACGAGGGTGAGGACCACCATGTCGCCCACCCGGGCCTGCCAGAGCGAGAGGAACATGCCCACCCGCGCATGGCCGTAGATATAGATGTTCGATCCTCCGCCCGGCCAGGCCGTGCCCGGGTAATGAGCCGCCTTCCCAAGCGGAGCGTCGAGCCCATCACCCTCCACGATCTGCAGATTGATCCCGAGACGGGCGATGAGGATGCGGGTGGCGATGGTCCCGGCCGGCGTTGCGCTCGGGACAGGGCTCGGAGAGTCGGTGGTGATTGGGGGAAGGCTGTCGGTCGTGACCGCCCCCGACGCCCCGCTACCGGTTGCCAGGCCCAGCGACGGCCCGCCGGATCCGATCGCTGCGACTGACCCGTCGCCCAACCCGCCGGAGAGGACGATCGTGGTGGCGACGGCTGCGAGAACGATCAGGCTGATCGCGCCGAGTGCGACGAGCCGGCGACCCGCACGGCTGTTACCCCGGAGGGTCGACCCGAGCGAGGCGTGCCGATGCCGGCCGGAGCGACGACGCCGATGCGACTCGGGAGGGCCGTCGCTCACCATGGCAGCAGGCTACCCGGATTCCCCAGAGGGCGCCGTGATCGCGCCTCCCGAGCACGCCCAGCAAGGGCGAAGGTCAGCTTCGCGTAGCGGAGACGCGACGAAGGATGATCCAGCTGCCCAGGAGCACAGCGAACGCGGCCGCAAGAATGGCTACGGTCGAGGTGTCGCCGGCCGGATCCGTCGAGGTGCTCGGCAGGCCCTTGACCGTGACCGTCACGGAGATCGAGCCCAAGACCCCGCCGTTGCTGGCGTCAATCGTTACGACCCGATTGCTCAATACGGATGAACCCGGGCAGGCAAAGGTGACCTGGGTGGTCGCGATGCCGCTCGAGTTCGTGGTGCTGGAGGTTGGCGAGAGATGGTCCCCGGCGATGTTGCCGCCGGCGAACGTCCAGTCGACGACCACAGCCGTGACCGGCGCGCCCAGCGAGTCGAGGATGAGAGCGTGGATCGTGGACGTGGTCCCGCACGACTGGTTACCGGCCGGGCCGGTCACCGAGATAGTGGCGGCCACGCCGGGGCCGTAGTTTGCCAGCACTGATAGCGCGGCTGCCAGCGAGAGGACCATTCCTGCCACCACGCCGACGACCAGACGAGTTCGTTGCCCCATTACGCTGCCACCCTTCGATGTCGCGTCGCACGCCATGAAGGCAGGCGCACAAGTACCGCCCGTAGTATACCGGCCTCGGTCAAGTCGAACCCAACGGCCGTGGATTCCGGGGCCGGCTCAGGCCATCGCACGCCCGGTCACGCCTGCCTTCACGTCGTCCGTCACGCCCGGCGTCAATTCGTCAGGGCGCCGGGATGATCAAGCGCTGGCGGACCAGGATGAGGCTCGGATTCTTGATCCCGTTCGCCTTCACGAGGGCGGCCAGCGTCACCCCATACTGGCGGGCGATCGAGGTCAGCGTTTCGCCTCGTAGGACGACGTGCGTCGTTGGCAAGGCGTGGACAGGGGCGCTTGGGCTGGGGGTGGGCCGGCTCGTCGCCGGGACCGAGGCCGTTGGGGCCGGTCGCGAAGTCACGATCGGACTGGCCGGGCTGGCGGCCGGACTGGCCGGGCTGGCGGCCGGACTGGCCGGGCTGGCGGCCGGACTGGCCGGTCCGACGGCGGGGCTCGAATCGGAGGTACGGGATGGACCGGCGGACAGGAATCCGCCTAGGCCCAGGAGCCCGGTCGCGACGATCACGAGGGCGAGCGCAGCCACGAGGATGACGAGGGCACGAACGCCAGGCCTGCGTCGTCCGTCCGATGCGCTCCGCCATCGGGCCCGGCTGCTCACATGGGCGACCGACGCCTCGACACCACGGGGGAGGACGACCAGCCCTGCCGCCCCAGTGGTCGGAGCCACCGGAGTTGCCGGAGCCACCGGAGCCACCGGAGTTGCCGGAGCCACCGGAGTTGCCGGAGCCACGTAGCGTCCGCAGGCAAGGTATTGCCCGCTGAGGCACAAGGCGGCCTGATGGGTGACCTCGATCCGTTCCGGACCCGACCCGCTATGGCAGCGATGAGCGGTCGTCGCGAACGCGAAGTGGGTGCGGGGATCGTCGACTAGACCGAGGTACGGGCAGACGTCGGCTGCCACCGCGACACTCCCTGCTGCCGATCCTTCGATCACCGCTCGGGATCCGTTCGATCTGCGGCGGATCCGATCGCACCGGGTTCCGGCGCTGACGTCCGGTGCGCGCGTCGGGCCCAATCGATGAACCGCGCGATCGGGCTCTGGGCGTGGGCCACGTCCGGCGCAGCGGCGAAGCTGTGGGTTACAGACCGCAGGGCCTCGCGAAGGCCCGCCGGTGTCGAGGGATCGCCGTGGAGCACCGAATGGGCGACGCCCACCTCGAGGATCGCATGGGCATCGGAGACCGCGATACCGGGCAGGCCGTACATGCGAGCGAACAACGCGGCCCGCTCGTTGCCTCCGCGACCAATGAGCCGCGCGTTCCACGACTCCAGCCAGTCGACCAGCTCGGCGACGCCTTCCATGTCCGGGTTCATCAGCAGCGAGGCGCGATATTGGTCGAACGGGTGGGGGATGCCAACGAGGGCGCCCTGGTCCCGTGCTGCGGCGATCGCCTCGCGGACGGGCGATCCAGATGGGATTGGACGCTCGAGGAAAACGCAGATGAGATCGCCCTCCAGCGTTCGAATCTCCTCCCCGACGATCACCACCAGGCCTGCCGGTGCCGCGTCCCGGGCCCGTAGGGCGCCATCGATCCGATCGTGGTCGGTGATCGCGAGATGGGTGAGCCCGCGGGCTGCGGCCACACGGACCACGGACGCGGGCGAGGCAAGCGAATCGAAGCTTGCATTCGTGTGGCAGTGGAGGTCGATGATCGCGCGCGGTCCGGTCACCTGATCGGCGGGTCCGACGGCCGCACCGGGACGGTCCAGTGCACCGGGACGGTCCAGTGCGCCGGGTACGCGGGTCACCTCGTCGAGCGGCCGGGCGATGGTTCGCCGGAGCGCTGGATCCGTGGGTTGCTTCCGATCTTCATGAGCTGAAGCCGGCGTCCCCTCCTGCGACTGCTCGATCCTGGCGTCGATGGCGCGACACCTCCGTCAGATGTTCTCACACCCGGCCGAACGCAGTCAGACGCGGCAGGTGGTCGGATCCTCGAGTGCGAAGCAGGCGGGGAGGGTCGCAACCCCTGGCACGAAGCTCTGAGCGTAGGCTGCCAGCCCGGCGCAAGGTGCCGAGGCGCGACGGTCAGTAGGCTGGCACCGCGATTACCACCAGCCGGCGCGACGTCACGTTCGGTCCGAGACAGGTCTGGAGGGTGAGTCTGTCCGAGCTGGTGGGCAGCAGCCAGCGGTCGTCGTTCCAGGCGACGCTGTGCATCGCGGTGACCTTGTACGTCACGTACTTCCCGGTGCTGAGGTGCAGCGTGATGAGGTCGCCCATGCGAGCGTACTTGAGGTCGACGAACGCGCCGACCTGTGCGTGGGCGTAGAGGTAGGTATTCGAGCCGCCCCCGGGCCAGGACGTGCCAGGGTAGTGGTACGTGTACTGCCGGGAGATCACCGCATTCAGGACCCCGTTGCGGATCGGCATGTTGATGCCTAGGCGTGGGATGGAGAGCGACGTTGCTCGGGTGGGAGCCTTCAGGCTGGAGACCCGGCTATAGGGGATGCTCGAGGCGGCGACCGAGGCCACGACGGAAGTGTCGCCAAGCGGCCCCGACGTCAGTCCGGGGACCCCGGCTGCGAACGATAGGGCAAGCGCGAGCACCCCTGCCGCGGGGAACATGCTCAGGCGTCCGGACGGAAATCTCATGACCGGATCAGGCATGCAATCTCCTCGATCCAGGTTCGACCCACGATCAAACGGGAGTGCGCTTGTTCCGATGATATCCCCGCTCGGAGTCATGAACGAGTGCCACCGTCTCACGCCAGACGATCCTCGGTCGCCCTTAAGCTTGCCCTGATGGATTACGGAACGAGCCGGCTCGACGAGCTGGCGGCGACGATCGGGACGGGTCAGGCCTTCGCCTCAGCCGCCCTTGATCGCAGCATCCACGGGTGGCTGCTTCGCAAATGTCATGCCGTCGTCGGGGCTCGGCCGTCAGCTTGGCGGCCAAAGCACTGGGAGTACCGGCGACTCACCCTCCTCTCGGTCGAGTTGGATACCTCGACGCTCGATGGCTACCACGGTGGACGATTCCGTGCGGGAAGGGCTGGAGCCGACCCTTCGGATTTGAGCCGAGGGCCTGCTGGTTACGAAACAGCTGCTCTACCGCTGAGCTATGTCGGCGCGACGCGGAGTATAGGTGATGTGTTCAGACAGCAGCTGTACGCGAGATCAGCCCGGGAGACCGATCAGGCGGTCATAATCGCTGGACCGGGCGCCGTATGGCTGATGATTGTAGACAGGGCGCCCGGGACGCATGTCACTGGTCGGCGAGCCGGGCGAACGCTGCCCGGGCGTCGTCCGGATCGACCGAGATTGACCACGCCGCGTGCGTCTCATCCTTGAGCGGCGAGATTGAGCCCAGTCGTATCCGCTCCGACGGCTTGAGTTCGCGACGGACGGCCTCAACATCTCCGACGAGCGAGAGGAGGCGTACGAGGTCCTCGAGATCACGTTCCGCCCGTCGCGCCCCGTAGGCCGTGGCCTTCAGCGCGATGGCACCGGCGAGCGAGGGCACCGGCAACTCGCAGAAGCCTACGCCCACGATCTCGACGTCGACCACGCGACGTGTCGCCAGGGCGCGGCTTCCACCCGGGATCTCGGTTGTCGTGTGCGGTGGAATCGTCGTGAGATCTGCCCGGGGACCGAGGTGATCCGGCGCCAGCAGGTCCACCACGTCCTGGCCCCGGACGAACCGGTGCGGGTGTACCGCCGACGGCTCGAACCCGGCCTTCTGCAACCGCTCGGCAGCGAGCCGCGTCACGTCGCCGACCACGCGGACGTCGACGATCGCGTCGAGATCCCGGGTCGCCCGTCCGGACGGCCGTCCGCGCTCGAACTCGAGCAGCATCACCATCTGAGCGCCGACGATGACCCAGGGCCAATCGCGGAAGAGGCCGGCGACCTCTTCTGCCGTGCGCCACAATGCCGCCTCGGCGTCGTTCCGCGGGACAATGACGACGCGCGTCATCGTCGAGAAAGCGCCTCATGAGCCACATCCTGGGCGCGCGAGTCCAGGTCCTCAGCGAGGTCGAGGGCGATCGCCGGGCGCGGGGCGAGCGGCCCCTCGAGCCATGCCCGGACCTCGTCCGGCACGACGCGGAGCACCACGTTGGGCTGCGAGTTCGGGGTGAGCCGGTACCGCTTGATCAGCCGATCGGCCGTGGTGTGATCCACGTATAGCTCGAGCGGCGCGTCGGGCGCGATGAGCTCGAGGCCCGCCGCGGCCGCGCAGCGCGCGCCCGTGCGAACCACGTCCGGCTCAGCCTCCATCCTCGCAATGTCGGACGAGTGGGCCCGGAGAAAACGTCGTTCCGCACGGTCGACGAGCTTCCCCCGCATTGACCAAAGGTCGCGATCGCGCAGAAGCCGCCGCAGCTTGGACTTCGTCGACGCGTCGATGCCGCGCGGTGTTTCGTCTACCGCGAGGAGGACGAGCGCCCAGGCGCGACGGGGGCTGAACGAGCGACCGACCGCCGGGGCGCCAGAGACGCGTGCATCGACGTCATCGCGGTTGATGAGGAGCCGTCCGCCGACGCGCTGGGCGCGTAGCCGGTTGTCGCGGACGAGTGCGTACACGCGGCGCGGAGTGATGCCGAGACGCTGCGCGGCCTCGTTCGGGGAGAGCAGGGTGACGATGCTTGCCTGAATCATTCCTTATCAAGAATAATTCAGGCAACATGGCGACGTCAAACGGATCCGTAAACTGGCGCCGGCCGTGGGCAGATTCAGTCCCCACCCCATCTTCGGCGAACGAGCTCGGTGTCCTTGTCGCGCCACCCGGCGCGGGGAAGACCGTGCTTGCCTGCGGCGTGATCGCCCGGCGAGCCGTGCCAACCCTCGTGATCGTCGATCGCCAGCCGCTCGTGGAGCAATGGCGGGAACGTCTCTCGGCGCACCTGGGAATCGACCGCAAGCTGATCGGCGTCATCGGCGCAGGGCGTCGCCAGCCCCGCGGAGTCATCGACATCGCGATGGTTCAGTCCCTCGCGCGCCGCGATGACGTCGCCGAGTTGACTGCCGGGTACGGGCTCGTCGTCGTCGACGAATGCCATCGCGTGCCGGCCGCCACGTTCGAGTGGGTGGTTCGCGAGATCGCCGCGCCTGCCTGGCTTGGCCTGACTGCCACGCCGTACCGACGCGATGGTCTCGAAGGACTCATCACGATGTATTGCGGGCCGATCCGGCACCGCATGGGCGCTCCGACGCAGGAGGCCTCGGGCTTTGAGCGAGCGCTGGTGGTCCATGCAACCGAGCACGCTCCCGGGATTCCCTCGGGCATCGATCAGGCCGCAGAGACGGTCGGAGCCGCGATCCAGGCTGTCTTTCGGGACCTCGTCGATGACGATGGCCGCACCCGCCGGATCTGCGCCGATATCGCCAACGCAGCACGCGCCGGGCGCAACTGTCTGGTCCTGTCGCAATGGACGAGACATGTCGCGAAACTCGTGGAGCACCTCGAGGCGATCGGAATGGAGCCGCTTGTCCCAAAGGGCGGGATGGGGAAGAAGGTCCGACTGCTCGTCATGAACCGTCTGGCGTCGGTGCATCCCGGCGGGGGCGTGATCTTGGTCGCCACCGGCAGCTTTCTCGGCGAGGGCTTCGACTGTCCTCCGCTCGACACGCTGTTCCTTGCGTTTCCTATCGCCTTCAAGGGTCGTCTGGTCCAGTACGTCGGTCGAGGGCTTCGTCCGTTGGACGGCAAGACGCGGGTAGAGGTCCACGACTACGTCGATACCCGGGTGCCTGTCCTCGCGCGCATGCACGCCCGCCGTCTACCCGCGTACGCGAGTATGAGCATCTCGAGGTGGTCATCGACGATGCCAGCCGATAGGCGGTCGTGGTCCCGGTGGCCGATGAGTCCGGGGCCTCGGCGGCCCACGCGCTCGAGGTTGCCGCGACCGAGTTCGCCAAGCTTTGGATCCGGATCGAGCGGGTCCTGACCGACAACGGCTGGGCGTCCACCCACGCCATCGCCGATCGACAGCTGCTCGATCGCCTCGGCGCCCGCCACCAGCGGACCAGCCCCTGACGGCCCCACACCGCACTGGGCGGGCGATCACCCCTCGACGCTGTCAACTACGTCCGTGGAAGACCACAGCTAGATCAGGCGGTCCTCGGATGTCTCGCCGTCGGGGATGCTCCGCTCGCAGGTTGGGCAGTACCAGCGCGCCTCGAGCGGGGTGCCGCAGGCGTCGTGGCGGAGTGCGTCGTGACTCGTCTGACCGTCGACGGGCCGGCGTCCGCCCCAGTCGGCCAGCAGCCGGAGCGCACTGGCCAGGTCGAGCCCGTCGGCCGTGAGGGCGTACTCCATCCGGACCGGCCGGGCGGAATAGGGGACGGCGTGGACGACCCGCTCACGCTCGAGTCGGCGCAGGCGTTCGGACAGGATGTTCGGGGCGATGCCCGACACGCCGGTCAGGAGGTCGTTGAAGCGGGCCGGCCCGTCGAGCAGACGCTCAACAAGGAGCAGGGACCAGCGATCGCCGACCCGCTCGAGGGCTGCCCCGAGCGGAGATGACGGGACCGACGGCTGCACCTTGCTGACCACGTCGCCCATGGTAGGCGGACCGTCAGGTTGGTCGTTTGCGTCCCTCGCCATAGAGTAGTAGATTGCAAGTAAGTAGTTAACCTCACTAGGAGCAACGTGCACATGGGTCTCATCGATGATCTGCAGGGCGCCATGCAGGGCGCCGCAGGCAGCGCCGGTCCGTCGGTTGTCGGGATCGGCCGCCATCAGCGTGGTTCGGGTGTAGTCGTGGACGATGGCCACGTGCTCACCAATGCCCACAACCTCCGTGGCGACGAGGTCACCGTCACGTTCGCGGATGGCCGATCGGCGGTGGGCAAGGTGGCCGGCGTCGATCACGACGGGGACCTCGCGGTCATCGCCGTTGATACCGCGGGCGCGCCGGCGATCGGCTGGGCGACAGACAGCTCGGTCAGCATTGGCTCGGTCGTCTTCGGGCTGGCGGCCTCCCGTTCGGGCGGGACCAGGCTGACCCTTGGGACCGTGTCGGCCATCGGCCGTGCATTTCGTGGGCCCGGCGGTCGCCGGATCTCCGGCAGCATCGAGCACACCGCGCCGCTCGCCTCGGGCTCATCGGGCGGACCACTCCTGGATGCGGCGGGTCGCTTCGCGGGGCTCAACACAAACCGGATCGGCGAGGGCTTCTACCTCGCGTTGCCTGCCGATGGCGCCCTGCGCAGCCGGGTCGAATCGCTGTCAACCGGCGCCTCTGTCGAGCGGCCCCGGCTGGGGATCGCGATCGCGCCGGCCTTCGTCGCCCGACGCATGCGCCGCTCGGTCGGCTTGCCCGACCGCGACGGCCTGCTGGTCCGCGGGGTCGAGGACGATAGCCCGGCCGCTCGGGCGGGGATCGCCCGGGGTGACCTGATCGTCGCAGTGGCCGGAACTGCGGTCACCGATTCGGACGAGCTGCTCGACGCCATCAGTGGCTCACAGCAGCCCTACGAGATCCTGCTCGTGCGCGGTGCGGACGAGCGCAGCGTCACGATTGGTGCCGACGCCGGGGGCGCGAACTAAGGCGGGCCGGCCCCCGCCGGTCCCCAGGGCCCCCACGGTCCCCAGGCCCCCGAGGGCCCTCAGGATCGATCACGCTCAGGATCGCGTCGAGCGCTTTCTCGATGACCGCGGCCGGCTCCAGGCGGTCGACGTCGATCGTGATCGGATCGAGGGCGGCGAAATGCGGGTTGCGCAGCTCGCCCTGGGTCCGGGCGACCTCTTCCGGATCGGACCCATATACAGGTCGATGCGCGGCGCTCGAGAAGCGCTGCGCGAGGACGGCCGGCGATGCCCGCAGCCAGATGACGACCACGTCCGCGGCGGCGAGAGCAAGCCTTGCTGCGGGATCCTCGATCACGCTGGCTGCCGGGCAGATGACGTTCGGACCAGGCTCGGCGAGGGCGCGTAGGAGCTCGTGCGCCTCGGCCTCGTGAAGGGCCAGCGTCCCTTCGTTGTCGTGAATCTGGCGGGCCGTCAGGCCCGTCGTCGAGCGCAATTCGGTATCCGAGTCCCGGAGCGACCAGCCCAGACGTGCCGCGAGGGACGAACCGACGGTCGTCTTGCCCGCGCTCTTCAGGCCTACCACCGCGATGTGCCGGATCCCGACCGGCCCTGGTCGGGTCACGTGTCGTCGAGCGAGGACGGGCGGCGGCGCTCATCGACCGGGCGGAGGAGCAGCCCACCGATGATGAAGAAGGCAACCGCCAACCCATAGGCGGCGCGTGGCCCGGCGCCCTCCGCAACCACCCGGTCGACCGTGTCCATCAGCGTCCCGCCCACGGCCAGCGCGAAGATACTGGCCGAAGCCGTGGCCACGTTGCTGATGCCCATGTAGCGGCCGGACGAGGCTTTTGGGATGATCTCAGTCATCAGCGCCCAGTCCACCGCCAGGAAGGTGCCCGAGGCAAGGCCGAACAGGACGACCCCGAGGTAGGCCACCTGCAGGACTGGTGCGACGCTGACGACCGCCATGCCCAGTGCGCCGAGGCTGAAGCTGGCGTAGAGGACGTGCTTGCGTCCGATCCGGTCCGACAGCCGGCCGGCCGGGATGACGGCGACGAGGTTGGCGACCAGGACGAACCCGACGACGAGAAGGAACGTGGTCCCACTGGCCGTCTCATCGAGCCCGAACGTCTGGTGGAGGTAGAACGGGCCAAGCAGGACCAGCATGGACGCACCCATCAGGAACATCAGGCGCGAACCGACAAGCCACAGGAAGCTGTGCTCACGCAGGACATCGGTTGCCCAGGCCTCGCGGGCGATCGAGAGCCAGGATCGTCCGCCGCGCGACTTGATTGCGTGGCCGTCCTTCACTCGGAGGATCACGCTGAGCATGGTCACGAGCTCCAGCACCCCGAGGGCCATCGTCCCCCCGAAATAGTTGTGGGTCGCCGCCGCGATCGAGCCGATGGTGAAGCCGGCAACGTTGCCGATGATCTGCATCAGGCCGACCAGGGAGCTGGCCAGGCCAACCTGGTGGACGGGGACGAGATCTGGCACGTAGCCCTGGAACGGGCCCTGGGCGAAGTTGCTGCTGAATTGCAGGAGGACGAAGAACGCAGCAATCGCGATCAGCCCGTTCGAGCTGGCGATTCCGTACAGGAAGACGACATCAAGGATCGACCCGATCAGGATGTACGGCTTGCGTCGACCCCAGCGGCTGATCGTGTAGTCGCTCAGCGAGCCAACCGTGGGCTGGACGACCAGGGCGACGACGGAGCCCCCGATCGTCAGTCCGAACAGGGTGGTCCCTTCCGTGCCGGGCGTGACCATGCCGGTGAACTGCAGCCGATTGCCGAGGATGTTGGCAAGCCCGGCGAAGATGGACGACAGGCCGAGCCAGTACAGCGACAGCCTTACCAGCTGGGTCACGGGCAGGGTTGCGGTGGGGCGCTGGTCGACGCTCGCCGCCGAGGGCGAGTCCGCTGCCTGGGCTGCCACCCCGGCCTAGGTCATCCGGCTGGGGCAGAGCGCCGCGAAATCGCAATGCTCGCAGGTCGCCTTCGACGGTGTTGCCGCGAAATCGCCTGAGCGAATCCGGGCGGCGCGGGCGAGGATGTCGGCTCGGGCGGCGTCGAGCTGGGCATCCGTCCTGGTTGTGCTCATCCGGATCGAGGATTCGGTGAAATACAGGGTGACTCGCTCCGGGGCCCCCAGGCCAAGGGCATCGCGGCAGGCCAGGGCGTAGATCGATAGCTGCAGGTTGTCGCTGATGTCTTTCTGCGAGGTGGTCCGACCAGTCTTGTAGTCGATCACCTCGATCCCGCCGGAGGGCAGCCGATCGATCCGGTCGATCGAGCCGCCGATCAGGACGGGCGGGCTGCCGTCGCCCGGCTCGATCGCCAGGCTGAACGAGAGCTCCTCATGAATCGCCTGGCCTACGCTGCTCAGCTCACCCGTCCAGAACCGCTCGAGCAGGTTGCCCACCTTGCGCTGGTAGTCCGCCTCGGTGGTCCGGTCACCGAACTCGGTCGGCTTCCATTCAGCCGCGAAGATCCGCTCGAGGTCCACCCGGGTGGGGGCTGCTTCGCCCCGGGCCAGCCGTTCGCGGCGTTCCTTCGTGAATCGCTCGAAGGCCGCATGGGCCGCGGTCCCGAATGCGAAATAGCCGGCTTTCCTGGCCGACGGGATCCGGTAGACACTGGCGAACGCGTATTGGAGCGGGCACCGCTCGTAGGTCCCGAACTGCGTGTAGCTGAAGCGCGCAGCGAGTGACGCGACCTGGAGCAGGTTGGCGCCGGCGGCGTGGTCGAGCGCGAGCGACTCGAACGTGAATGGGTCGAGGCCGAGGGCCCGGGACTCCTGGGCACCCAGGGCCGCCGACCGACCGACGTCGACGAGTTGGCTGGTGAACCGCTCGCGGGCCGCCCCGGACTCCGGGTTCGCACCATCGGTCCCCTCGAGCATCCCGAGCAACTCCGTCGCTCGCAGACGTAAGGCGAGCCGGCGCTCGCGTTTCGTGGGAAGAGGAATCACCTGGCGTACGGCAGCCAGGGTCCGCTCGAGCACGGGATTGGCAGATCGCTCGGGGTCCACCTGGCCGCCGAGCGCATCCGCGGGTTCGGGTGTCGGCGTCGCCGTGCGGTTGACCAGCCGGATGTCGGGCCCGTCACCCGCTCCGCCCGGGCCTTCCCCGCGCAGCTCGCCAATGAAAGGCGAGGGCCCGGCGTTCTGGCCGGCAGATCCGCCATGGGTCGTGACCACGAGGCGGTCCTTGGCTCGCGTGATCGCGACGTACAGGAGTCGACGTTCCTCTTCCAGGTTGAAATCGGGCGAGGGGCGCCCTTCCCGGAGGAGATCCGCCGGGAACATGTCGCTGCCGCCGCCGGTACTCGGCCATTCCCGCTCGAGCAGGCCGGGCACGATGACGATCGGGAACTCGAGACCTTTGGCCTGATGGACGGTCATCAGCCGGACGCCATCGACGTCTTCGCTGAGCTCCACGCTCGTCGGCAGCTCGCCGCCGGCCTCCTGGTAGGCGTCGAGGTAGTCGACGAACTGGTTCAGGTGGCCCGCCGGGAAGGCCGTCTGCCAATCGCTCGTGAAGCGCAGGAAGCTGGCCAGGTTGACCGCGATCCGGTGTGATTCCCGGGTATCGGCACTGATCAGGTCGAGGATCTGGCCGGTTCGTTCAACGAACCGCTCGAGCAGCGTGAACGGACCTTCGCGCCAGGTCTGCGGAGCGAGATCATCGAGCGTTTCAAGCAGGCGCCGAAGCTTTGCCCAGGTGTCCGGGCTGACCTCGACACTGCGAGTCGAGTCGCCGGCCGGACCTTCGGGCCGCTCGTCGGCTGGCTGGTCGAGCTGCTCGACCTGCACTCGTCCGGAGGCCACGACCTCACGCGCGGCATCGACCAGGTGACCCCGGTCAAAGCGCGCCATCCGGCTGATCTCGAGAATCTCCAGTGGATCAAGGCGCCAGGGGCCGGCCGACATCATTCTGACCAGGGCGACGTCATCGTGAGGGTTCGCGATCGCCCGCAGGCTCTGCTCGAGATCACGGACCTCGGCTGTCTCGAACAGGGACAGCCCACCAACGACCGTGTAGGGGATCCCTTCTTCGCGCAGGCGGGCCACGATCTCGTTGCGGTGCTTGTGCTTGCGATAGAGGACCGCGACGTCCGACCAGGCCGGCGGGTGGCCGGCTCGGCCGGTCAGGGCGCGAATCGTGTCGACGATCGCGACGGCCTCGTCCTCCGGTCCGCCGCAGACCATGATCTCGACCGGCAGGCCGGCCGCCCGGGCAGTGGTCAGGCGCTTGTCCGGCTCCTGGCGCTGAAGGTTGTGGGCGATCAGGCGGTTGGCCACGGCCAGGATTTCGGGCACCGACCGAAAGTTCTGCTCGATCCGGAGACGTGCCGGCGGCGCCACCGGAGACCCCCTGGGATCGTGCGTTGGCGGCCCCGAGAAGCGCCTCGCGAATTCGGCGAACGCGGCGAAGCTGGCCCCCCGAAAGTGGTAGATCGACTGGTCGTCGTCGCCGACGACCATCACGTTGTCCGGTCGGTCCGGTGTTCGGCCGATCAACTGAATCAGCTCGATCTGGGCGCTGTTCGCGTCCTGGAACTCGTCGACCAGGACGTAGCGGAACTGGCGCTGCCAGCGTCGGAGGAGGTTTGGCCGGACCTTCCAGAGCTGGGTCACCGCCGCGATCTGCTCGCCGAAATCGAGTGCGCCTCGGCGGCCCAGCTCAGCCTGGTAGGCGCGATAGACCCGGGCCAGCTCCTCCAGGCGGACGACCTCGAGGGCGGCTCCGTCGCTCACGTAGGACGCCGCGAGCTGCTGGATCTCGACGCGCGCCTCAGGCGTGAAGTGCTTGCTGGCCTGCACGGCCCCGGTGCCCAGGACGGTCCGCCGGGCCTCCCGATCGGCGGCCTTGTCCGGATCCGGCCGGCGGTCCGCCAGGGACTCGTCAGCGCTGGCCTCGGCCCGTTCGAACCGGCGCAGCCTGGCGTACTCCTTGCGCATCTCCCGGGGCAGGCTGAGGTTGCCCTGGAGCTCGAGCCGGACTAGCGCCTCGTCATACGCCCCGTAGCGCGCCTCGAAGACGGCCCGCTCCTCAGCCACGTACGCTTCGAAGTCACCGGGCGTGACCAGCTCGTCCTTGGCTCGGTTGATGAACTGCACGAACGGACCGAGCGCCCACCAGCCGGCGTGGTAGACGAGATTGAGACCTGGCTCCAGGTCCCGCAGGAGGAGCATCTGACCGATGCCGTCGAGCACCTCCGGGTTTGGCGCCAGGCCGGCCTCGGACGCCGAGTCGGTCAGGACCTGGTGGCAGAAGCTGTGAAAGTTCGAGACGGTCATCCGCGCCCGGACCGCGGGGCCGACGGCCTGGTCGAGGCGTTCCTGCAGCTCGCGGGCGGCCTTGACGTTGTAGGTCATGACCAGGATCTGCTCGGGCAGCAGCGGTCCCTCGAATGGGTTGTCGGGCAGCTGTGGGCCGGCGGGTTCGACGGTGGCAGCCGTTGGGGCTGGATCAGTCGGCCACAGCCCCACCTGGGCCGGCGGCTGGATGGGCGTCGTGGCTTCGGCCGGTGGCGTGGCCGGCGCAGCCGGATCCGCTCGTTCCACGGGTTCCGCCGGCAGGAGCCGGCCGAGTGTATCGCGGCCGCCACTGCCCTTGGTGTCGAGGAGCCAGCGGACCCGCTCGACGATGACCCGCGTCTTGCCCGTGCCCGCCCCCGCGATCACGACCACGGGTCCGTCGCGGAACTGGACGATCCGTTCCTGCTCGACCGTGAGCGCGACGCGCCCGCTGGCCGCAGCCGGCTTGATCACCACACCTCCACCCGGTCAGTCAACCCTGCGGCCCCGTCGCCACAATCTGGAGAGTACCCGGCGCGCGTGACACCTTGCCCGTCACCGCGGTCCGAGGTGTCAGTCGAGGGCGCGGGCAGGATCGGCCCCGCTTGGGCCCGCTTCATCCAGGACCCGGACGGCGGTCAGCGGAGGAGCGGGCCGCTTGCGCAAGGTCAATGAGCCGGAGGCGCTTGGTGGCAGGCGCCGATACCAGACGATCCCGATCAGGGCGGCCGCCAGCGACACGGCGCCGCCGATGGCGATCGCTTCGGGAGCGCCGGCGTTCGCCGCGATCGCGCCGAAGAGCAGGCCACCGATCGGGCTGGTTCCGGCGTTGACCGTGGTGTAGACGCTCATCACCCGGCCGCGCAGCTCATCGGGGACCTCCAGCTGGATCACCGTGTTTGCCGTGGCCATCACCGAGATGGCACCGGCCCCAGCGGCGAACATCAGGAGCAGGTCGATCGAGTAGTTCGAGACGACCCCGATGAAGATCTCGGCAACGCCCAGGACGATGGCCCCGGTCAACATCCGGGTCGCCCGGGTGCCACCGAAGGCGATGGCCAGGGCGGCCAGCAGGGAACCGAGGCCGGATGCGGCCATCAGGAAGCCATAGCCGCTCGCCCCGACGTGCAGGAAATCGGCAGCCAGTGGCGGAATCAGGATCGTGAAGTTCATCCCGAATGTCGCCACAAACCCGACGATCGTGACTGACAGGAGGATCATTCCAGTCCGTCTGACGTAGCCCAGGCCTTCGCCGAGGTTCGTGAACACCTCGGTCACTGATGTCGGCCGAACGAACCTCGGGGCGGGTCGAAGCTCCGCCTCGGTCATCACGAACATGGCAAACAGGACGGCCAGGAAGCTCAAGGCGTCAATCAGGAAGGCGAACGAGACGCCGAACGCACCGATCGCCAGACCGGCGATCGCCGGCCCGAGGATCCGGGCTACGTTGAACATCGCCGAATTGAGAGCGACGGCGTTGCCGACGTCCTCGCGCCCAACCATCTCGACCGCGAAGGCCTGGCGAGTAGGCATGTCGACCGAGTTGCGGACACCCATGATCGTGGCCAGCACGAACACGTGCCAGACCTGCACGGTATGGGTCGCCGCCAGCACGAACAGGGTGAAGCTGACGGCCATCGCCACGGTCTGGGTGACGTACAGGGTCCGGCGCTTGGGCAGGCCGTCGGCGATCAGGCCGCCGAACAGGCCCAGGATGAGGACGGGCCCGAACTGGGCGACGGTCAGCAGCCCCAGGTCGAACGGGTTGCCGGTGAGCTGCAGGATCAGCCAGCTCTGGGCGACCGCGGTCATCCAGGTCCCGACCAGGGAGACGAGCTGCCCGCCGAAGAAGAGCCGGTAGTTGCGGTGGCTGAGGGCACTCAGGCCGCGGGCGGAGGTGATCGAGCGCCGGTTCAACGGACCTCTCCCAGGCCGCCCGCATCGAGATCCGCCAGGCGTCCTTCGAGCCGGCTCCGACGGACCTCGACGGCCGACACCATCGTTTCCAGCCGGGCGATCTTCTCGCGCAGGATCCTGGACTGGCGATCGAACCGGCCGAGTGAGTCAGTCACGATCGCCCGCCGCTCAGCCGGATCGCCCGTCTGCGAATACGCCTCACGGCTCTTCACCCGGGCGGCTTCGTCCTCCAACAGCTGGCTGATTTCCGCCAGCGAGAAACCGGCGTCGTCGCGGAGCCCCTTGATGAACCGCAGCCGCTCGACGTCGGACGCGTCGTAGAGGCGATACGAGCCATCACTGCGCGCTGCCGGGCTGAGCAGCCCGAGCTCTTCGTAGTAGCGGATCGAGCGGGTGGTCAGGCCCAGCTCGGAAGCGACTTCCTGGATCCGCAGGAAATGGGACGCGACGCCGGACGGAGTTTTGAGAGTCACCTGGGGAGTGTAGCACAACCTTCACGTATACGTAAACGTTAAGGGCCGGGACCGACCCGGCAGCCGGTGCTACCCTCGAGCTGATGACCCGGACGTGACCCGGACCGGACGCGCACTGACTGGTGAACCGATGAAGGACGCAGGGCTGTTCCAGCACATCAATGACCTGGCCGAGGAAGAGGAGCGGCTGTTCGCCAAGGCCGGTGACGGTAGCGGCCTCCGCCCCACCGAGATCGAGCGACTCGAGGAGATCAAGGTCGAGCTCGACCAGGGCTACGACCTGCTCCATCAGCGCCAGGCACGCCGCGCCGCCGGCCTCGACCCGGCCGAAGCGGAGGTCCGACCGGCGGAGATGGTCGAGCGCTACAAGCAGTAGTCGATCACCCGCCGTCGCGGTCGAAGCGGTAGCGCAGGAACAGGTGGTCGTCGGCCCGACGGACCGAGACAAGGTCCGCCCACGGTGCGCCGGTGAGGGTGAACGCGACGCCCTGGACCAAACCCAGGCGCGGCGTCGCATCGTCGCGGCCCGCGATCTGCGGGGCGATCGTCAGGAACAGCTCATCAAGCAAGCCCGCGCCCAGGAGATCGCCGATCAGGTGGGGGCCGCCTTCGCACAGGATCAGCCGTGCGCCAATCGACCCGGCGATCTCGACCAGCCGGGGAGCCGCGACACCGTTTTCCGTCCCGGCGATCTCGACCCGGACGTTCGGGGCCAGCGCGACCTGCGCGAGGCGTCTCCCGCCGGCCTCCGTCGTTGCGACGATGACGGGCACGTCCGGTGCGGACAGCCCGGGGTGGCTCGGGTCGAGCCCACCGCTGGCGGTCGCCACGATCGTCGTCGGCTGGGGACTCCCGACACCCATCCCGGCGCGCCACTCCGCGTACAGGGCAGTCGAAGCCCGATGAACCCGGCGGGCCGTCCACTCGTGAGTCGGGGCTGATCGAACGGTGCCCGCCCCGACCAGGACGGCGTCGGCCATTGCCCGAAGCAGGCCCATCACGAAGCGGTCGAGATCGAAGAATCCACTGACCTCGCCGCCGCCTGAGCTCTCGTCAACGTCGAAGGCGACGACGCCATCGAGGGTCGTCACGAAGTTGGCCACCACGGTCGGCCGATCGGGGTGCAGGGCGATGTGCAACTCGCCATCGTAGCGGTCATGCAGACCCTGGGGGAAGTGGCCACCTCGGGCCAACGCCGCCGCGCGGGTCGGACCGGGATCCCACAGCCGCTCGAGACCGGTCGTCGTCAGGAGGCTCCCCGGCGGAGGCCGCCCACGTCGAAGAACTCACTCCGCAACTGGGGACTGTCAACGTAGACACCGCGGTACGAGGTGGTCCGCGTCTTCGGGTGCATCTCGCGCACGCCACGCATCTGGGTGCACAGGTGGTGGGCCTCGACATAGACCGCCACGCCGTGCGGCTCCATCATCCGGTCCAGCTCATCGCAGATCTGGTAGGTCATTCGCTCCTGGACCCCGAAGCGCCGGGTGATCACCCGGACGAGCCGGGTCAGCTTGCTGATCCCGATGNNGGCACTCGGTCGGAAATGCGGTGAGCAACTTGGGGTCGCCTTCGTAGCCCGATGTCGTGTCGAACAGCGCGCGCAGGAAGCGCCGCGGCGTGGAACGCGTGCCGGGCGTGTCGAGATCGAGGCCCATGGCGGCCAGGATCTCGGC
>PLZO01000077.1 GCA_003152165.1 Chloroflexota bacterium | reverse complement strand
GATCGATCGGGCGTGGTGGTGGTGCGCCCGGCTACGATGACGGAGCACGTGATCGAAGAAGTGCCAGATCGGAGAGTTGATGGAGCTCTGGGGCGGCCGGTTCCGGGAGTCGAGTGACCAGCGCCTGGCCGACTTCACGCGTTCGATCGAGCTCGATTCAGCGCTCGCCGAAGATGATCTGGTTGGCTCGATCGCCCACGTCCACGGCCTCGCCGGGGCCGGCCTGCTGACCGCCGCCGAGGCGACCGCGATCGTGGCTGGACTCCAGGATCTGCGAGCGGAAGTGGCCGCAGGAAGCATTGCCTGGGATCCCGACCTGGAGGACGTTCACCTCAACCTCGAGGCCGCCCTGGCGGTCCGGATCGGCCCCTTGGCGGCGAAGCTCCATACGGGCCGCTCACGCAACGACCAGGTCGCGACCGACCTGCGCCTGTGGGCGCGCCGAGCCGTGACCAGGCTGGACGAGTCGATCGTGGGGATGGAGCGTGCCCTGGTTGGTCTGGCCGAGCGCGAAGGCGAGGCCATCCTGCCCGGGACAACCCACATCCAGCCGGCCCAGCCGATCCTCTTCGGCCATCACCTGCTCGCCTATGTCGAGATGCTCGAGCGAGATCGGGGCCGCCTGGTCGACGCCCGCCGCCGGTTCAACGTCTCGCCCCTCGGATCGGGCGCGCTGGCGGGTGCGGGCTACCCGCTCGATCGGGCCGCGACGGCGACCGAGCTGGGCTTCGACGGTCCCAGTGCGAACTCGCTCGATGCGGTCAGTGATCGCGACTTCGTCGTCGAGATCCTGGCGGCCGTCGCCCTTGGCATGGTCCACCTGAGCCGGCTCGCGGAGGAGCTGACCTGGTGGTCTAACCCGCGTTTTGGGTTCGTGCGTCTGTCTGACGCCTTCTCGACGGGCAGCTCGATGATGCCGAACAAGAAGAATCCGGATCCGGCCGAGCTCGTTCGCGGCCGTGCCGGCCGGGTCATCGGGGCGTTGGCCGGGATGCTGGCCATGCTGAAGGGCCTGCCCCTGGCCTACCAGCGCGACCTCCAGGAGGACAAGGCGCCCCTGTTCGAAAGCGTTGCGACCTATGCCGCCTCGCTTGGGATCCTGGCGGGCCTGCTCGACGACCTGGGCGTGGATCGGGCCCGGATGCGGGCCGCGGCGGACGAAGGTTTCATCACGGCCACGGCCGTCGCCGACGAGCTCGTCCGGCGGGGCGTGTCGTTCCGGGTCGCCCACCAGATCGTGGGCAGGCTGGTGGCTGAGGCCGAGGCGGCCGGAACCGGCCTGGCCGATCTCGACGACGCGACGTTCCGGGATGCACTTGCCGGCTGCGACGACCCTGCGGCCCGCGCCTTGGCCGGCGAACCGCCGACGCCCCGCCTGCTCCGGGCCGCCGCCGGCGTCGAGGCCGCCCTGGCGTCCTGCGACGTCGTGGGTGGCACGGCTCCGACCCGGGTCGCGGCTGCGATCGCGACCGCCCGCCAGCGATTGGGCGTGTGAACGAGCCGGGGCTCGCCATTGGCCTGATCCGACGAGCGCCGAAGGTGCTCCTCCACGATCACCTGGATGGTGGTCTCCGGCCGCAGACCATCATCGAGCTGGCCGCAGACCAGGGCTACCGAGGGCTGCCGTCGACCGATCCCGAGGAGCTCGGGGAGTGGTTCCGGCGGGGCGCCAGCCAGGGGTCGCTCGAGCTCTACCTCGAGACCTTCGAGCACACCGTCGCCGTCATGCAGACCCGCGCTGCCCTGGTCCGGGTAGCCGCCGAGTGTGCCGAGGACCTGGCCGCCGATGGCGTGGTGTACGCGGAGGTCCGCCATGCTCCCGAGCTGTCGACCCGGGGCGGCCTGACCCTCGACGAGGTCGTCGAGGCGATCCTGGAAGGATTCCGGATCGGTGCCGGGCAGGTTGCCGGGCGGCCGATCGTCCTCCGGTTCCTGGCGACGGCAATGCGCCAGGCCGATCGGGCCAGGGAGATCGCCGACCTCGCCCTGCGCCATCGTGACGCGGGTGTCGTCGGCTTCGACATCGCCGGGCCTGAGGCGGGCTACCCGCCGGGTCGTTTCGCCGACGTCTTCGGGCGGCTTGTCCACGCCAGCTTCCACCTGACCCTGCACGCCGGCGAGGGGTACGGCTTGCCTTCGATCCGCGAAGCGCTCGATCTTGGTGCCGAGCGACTCGGCCACGGCGTCCGGATCGTCGACGACATCAAGGTCGACGGGGCAGGGCAGGCCGTCCTCGGCCGGCTGGCGGCCTACGTCCGCGATCGGCGGATTCCCCTCGAGCTGTGCCCCACCTCGAACGTCCATTCCGGGGCGGCCGGGTCGATCGAGAGCCACCCGTTCGAGCTGCTCCGGCGGCTACGCTTCCGGGTCACGGTCAACACGGACAACCGGCTGATGAGCGATGTCTCGCTATCAAGTGAGTTCGCGGCCCTGGAAGCCGCCTTCGGCCTCGGCCTCGACGAGGTCGAGTGGCTGACCCTCAACGCGATGAAGAGCGCCTTCCTGCCCTTCGACGAGCGGCTGGCGATGATCACCGGCACGATCAAGCCCGGCTTCGCCGCCCTGCGCGCGGAGCTCAACGCGGATCGTTGAAGACGGGATCGAAGGGAAATGGCAGTCCGGGCCCCGCGGATCCGTCGCCGCCCACCCGGACTTGAGCGGAGGCTAGGGCCCGCCGCTCGAGCGGACCACCTGTGCCGCGCGGAGAGTTGGTTGCGATTCGGCGCGATCGGCTCTAGTAGCGCTTGAGGTAGGCGTCGAGCTCCCACGCGGTGACCTGGCGGCGATAGTTCGCCCACTCGATCGCCTTGGATGCCTGGAACAGGCTGAGCACCTCGCTGCCGAGCGCCTCCGCAACGACGTCGTCGAGGGCGAGGGTGTCCAAGGCTTCGCCCAGCGAACCGGGCAGGGGACTGACGACCAGCTTCGACCCGCCCTGGTAGCCGTGTTCGATCTCCTCCATCGGCGGGCCCAGCTCGAGCCCCCGGTCGAGGCCGTCCATGCCTGCGGCCAGCATCGCCGCGAAGGCCAGGTAGGCATTGCAGCTCGGATCGGGCAGGCGCAGCTCGAGGCGGGTCCCAACGAGATCCATCGGAGTCTCCGGCTCATCCGGTGCTGCCGGCACACGGATCAATGCGGATCGATTGCGGCGACCCCAGCTGCCGGCGACCGGCGCTTCGAAGCCGGGCACAAGCCGTTTATATGAATTGACCAGCGGCGCCAGCAGGGCGCACATGCCCGGCGCATGGTCGAGCTGTCCGGCGGCGAATGCACGTCCCGCCCTCGACAGACCGTATGGATCGGCAGGGTCGTTGAAGACGTTCTCTCCGTCAATGCGGCAGGCCACCTGATGGACATGCATCCCGGAGCCGGCTGCGTCCATGAACGGTTTGGGCATGAAGCTGGCCTGTAGTCCGAACTGCTGAGCAAGCTCCTTGATGGCCGGTTTGAGCGTGGTCAACGCATCTGCAGCCAGGAGGGCGGGCTGGAGTGGCAGGTCGACCTCGAACTGGCCTGTCGCGACCTCGTGATGGCTCGAATCGACGGCGATCCCCATCCGCTCGAGGGCGGCGACGATCTGCAGCTCCACCTGGCGCGTCCGCCCTCGACCGCGCCCGAAGTAGGACCCGGGGTCGTCGCCGAGGAGCCCGACCTGGTCCGCGTCCGCCGGGAACAGGAAGAACTCGACTTCGGGCGCGACGAGGTAGTCCAGGCCGCCCTCGTGCGCTCGGGCCACCACCCGGCGCAGGACCGAGCGGGTGTCGCCCGCGTAGGGGCGGCCGTCGGGCGTGACGATGTCGCAGATCAGTCGGGCGCAGACAGGCTCCGTGGTCGGTTCGCTCAGGCTGAACGTCGAGGGATCCGGGCGCAGGTACATGTCCGACTCGAGCTCGCGCGCCGATCCTTCGATGGCCGAACCGTCGAACCACTCGCCGCTGGCGAGGACGTCGCGCAGCCGGCGAACGGGGATGAAGACGCTCTTCAGGGTTCCGGTGATGTCCGCGAACTGGAGCTCGGCCTGGACGGCCCCACTCTCGATGCTCTTTCGGACTACGTCCTCCGGCTTGGGTCCACGCCCGGGGTGGTGCGGCTGCGCTGTGGATGGGCTCATGGGCGGGTCACCTGGTTTGCTGGGGCCATGAATGGAAGCCGGTCATTTCGCCCAATGGACGAGCACGTAGTAGAGAAAGACGAGGAGCGTACAGGCGACGACGAAGCCGATGCTGATCCCGGCTACGAGGAGCCACAGGCCCCGCTGCGTCTCGGCCTTGGCCGGCGCCTCATCGGCGAAGACGAAGCTGCTGAGGTCCAGGTCGTGCCACCCCTCAAGATCGGACAGGAGCGCAGCCGCGTCCTGGTAGCGATTCTCGGGGTCCTTGCGCAGGCATTTCCGGATGATCCCTTCGACTGGAGCGGGCACGTCGGGGACGAGCTCGTGGATCGGCGGGAACGGTGCATTCAGGTGCTGGCTCATCACCGCGAGCGGGTTGTCACCCTCCCAGGGCACCCGACCGGCGAGCATCTCGTAGAGCATCACGCCCATCGCGTACACGTCCGTTCGGGCGTCGCCGCGTTTGCCCTGGATCTGCTCGGGGGCCATGTAGTCCGGTGTGCCAACGGCGGACGTGAGCCAGCGCCACGTCAATCGGCGGGCCCCAGTCAGGAGGGCAATCCCGAAGTCGGTCACGACCAGGCGGTCGTCTGCCGTCACCAGGACGTTCTCCGGCTTGAGATCGCGATGGAAGACACCTTGGGCGTGGGCATAGGCCATCGCCGCCGCGAGCTGCTTCGCGAAGTCGACGGCCTGGTCAGCCGACAGCCGACCTGCTCGGGCGAGACGAGCCCGCAGAGTCTCGCCATCCACGTATTCCATGACCAGGTAGGGTCGGCTGCGGTCGCCGCCTACATCGTAGGAATGCTGGATCCCCGGGTGGTCGAGCCGCTTTGCGATCTCCATCTCGCGCCGGAACCGGTCGAATGCCGAGACGTCCCCAAGGAGCGACTCGTGTGGACATTTCAGGACCACCTTGCGTCCGTCCGGGCCGTCCGCGAGAAAGACATCGCTGAAGGCGCCGTGGCCGATGGCCTCAAGCAAGGTGAATCCGTCGAGCTGCTCGCCGACGGCGAGGTCGCGTGTGGTCATGATCTAAAGAACCGCCGCCAGCCTGGCGCCGCCTCGGCCGGCCGGCCCGCTACCCGGACCTCGAGCGCCAGGGCGCTCGCGTTATCCTCGCTGCCGCGCTCCACAGCCAGCTCGACGAGCTGCTCGCAGGCCGCTTCCACCCCGTCGCGCAATGCCTCGGCGATCTCGTTCGCGTCGACCTTGCTCCACAGGCCGTCCGAGCAGAGGAGGTAGCGATCACCGTCGATCAGGCTCTCCCGCCGAATGTCGGTCCGTACGATGAGCTCGGACCCAAGCGAACGGGTCAGGGCGTAGCGGGCCGGGTGGTCGGCGGCCTGCTCAGGGCTGATCAGCTTCAAGCGGAGCATCTCCATGACCTGGGTATGGTCGGTGGTAAGCAGCTCGAGGGCGTCGCCCCGCAGGCGATAGGCACGGCAGTCGCCCACATGGGCCACGTGTAGCTCGCCTGGGCTTAAGAGGAGGGTGGTCAGCGTCGTCTGCATCTTGCGCGTCCCCTGGCCGGATAACGCGGCGTCGAAGACCCGTTGGTTCGCGGCACTGTACGCATTCCGGAGGACCGCCGCAGGGCGAACCCCGGTATCTGTCGCTCGGCCCGCCTGCTCGAGCAACTCGGCGATGGCCAGGCTGCTCGCGACATCGCCGCCGCCGTACGCCCCCAGGCCATCGGCCACAGCGTATAGCAGGCCGCGGCCCGGGCGCTCGTTCCGGACTGCGCCGACGGGCCCCCAGCTGGTCCGCTCGCCGGCATCCGGAATCTCGAGCCCGGCTTGACTGCCAAGGACGGTCCCGCTCTCGCGAAATGCGAGCCCGCCCCAGCCCAGGTGATCCTCGTTGCGCTCGCGGACCGGCCCGGTCATCGAAAAGGCCGCATGCTCGATGAGCATGCTGGCCTGGCCGGCGCCCGGCAGTTCGGGGAGGCTGTTCTCGATCGTCAGCGTAGCGGCCGCTCCGCTTGTGAGACTGGCCCGATCGACGCCGGGCTGGAGGGCAGGCCGCGCGGTCCGCCCGATGGACGGACCGCGCGGAAGTCTTGGAGCGCCGGGCTAGGTGCCCGCGCGGGCCTGGGTGAGCAGCGGCCGTTTCTGCCTGGTCGAGTTGACCACGAGCCAGACCGCGCCAACGATGATCCAGCCGACGACGAAGGCAAGTGCAATGAGCGTGTCGGTCTGGGTTGAACCACCCGCCGAGACACTCTCGAAGGTCACCGCCCCGAGCATGGCAATGTTAGCCAGCAACCCGATGACGGGGATGAGGACGTGCTTGATGACGCTCCGGCCGCTCTTGCCGGCGAAAGCAACGAGCACGACCGCGTTGGTGAGGCCATAGACGATGAAGGTCCCGGTATTCGACGCCAGGGTGATCTGGAGGAGGTTGTCCGCGCTGAGGACGCCATACGCCCCGAAGACGGCCGAGATCACGGCGAGGGCCAGCACCCCGTAATGCGGGGCGGCGTACTTCCCGTGGAGCAGCCCCAGCAGGCTGGGCATCTCCCTATCGCGCCCCATGACGTAGGTGATCCGGACGCCCGTGTTGAGGCAGGCGAGCGTCGTCCCGATCAGGGCGATCAGCACGGTTGCGGCGAGGATCAAGGCCAGGATCGTGCCGGTGCCGCCCAGCATCGTGTCGCCGATGAACTTGATCATGTCGCCGATCGGGGCCCCTGAGGCAGCTGCCGCGGCGTAACCATTCACCGTCGTCGTGGTGCCGCTGCTGGTGACCTGGGCCGTGACGCTGCTGTTCACGAAGAAGTTCGTCGCTACGTACTCGATGAGGTAGGCGAACAGACCCTGGATCGCCAGCGACAGCAGGACCGCGCGACGGACGTCCCGCTTGGGATTGATCGCCTCGGCACCGAGGGCCGTGACGGACTCGAAGCCGACCAGAAGGAGGATCGCGATCGTGCCCTGGAACAGGACGTTCGTGATGTTGTGCGGTAGCACCACCGACAGGATGTTGGGGTGCTCGTACTGGAGCTGCGGATGGGTCAGCCGGAAGATGATGGCCAGGGCCGAGAACAGGGCCAGCGCCGTCAGCTGGATGACGTTGATGATGATCGCGGTCAACGTTGAGCCGGAGATCCCCCGGAACGCGATGTAGCCGCTGACCGCCGAAAAGACGACGACGGCACCGATCTCAAGAGGCGTGCTCAAGGCGACGCCGAAGAGTCCCAGGATGTACACGAGGAGGGTCCCTGTGAAGGCGACCATGATCCCCGGGTAGATCCAGTAGTAGAGGTGGGAGACCCAGCCAACGATGAACTTCACCAGGCGAGCGAACCGGTAATGCTCCGGGCGCTCCTTGTCGAGGAACGCGGCCTCGGCGAAGTAGTACGACGATCCGGCCCCAGCTTCGGGATAGAGGTTGGCCAACTCCGCGTACGAGTACGCGGTCAGGAACGCCAGGATGAGCACGAACATCAGCCCAGTGACCATGTCATGGGCCGTCGTTCCGCCCGCGTTCTGCTGGACCACCTGGGCCTGGAACGTCGTCCACAAGAAGGCGCCCGGGGCGATCAGCGCCATGGCGTTGATCGTCAGGCCGGTCAGCGACAGGGTCTTCTTCATCTCTCCGGCGGCCGGTGCGGTCATCAATCCCTCCTCGAATGGGTGGTCTACGACGGTCGGCTGGCAGTCGTGACCGAAATCCTGGCGAAGGCCGCTGACCCACGCCACGGGGGGGACGCGGAGGCCGATCCTCGGGTCGGTTGCCGGTCGGTTGCGGTTTCGAGACCTTGGCTAGCCCCGGTCGCCCATCTCACCGGCGGCGATCCGCAGGCCGTAGCCGCGCCCGCGCACATTGCGCAGGCCCGGGTGGCCCTCGGCGACGAGCTTCTGGTTCAGGTGATTGAGATGCGTCCGGAGCGTCTCGAGGTCGACGTCACGGTGGTCCGCCCAGCCGGCCCGCAGGAGCTTCCAGTGATCGACGATCTCGCCGCGCCTGGCGGCGATCACGGCCAGCAGCTCGAATTCGGTCGGGGTGAGGGCCAGCCGCCGGCCCGCGACGGTCGCCTCGTGCCGGCCGCCGTCGACTGTGAGACCGTCGAGGTTGGCCTCGATCCCGGTCGTCGAAGGCGGCCTCCGGCGGAGGGCGGCATTGACCCGGGCGACGAGCTCCAGCTGGCGGACGGGCAGGGGGACCACATCGGCGGCGCCTGCGTCTAGTGCGGCCACGACACACTCCTCGTCGCGGGTGTCGGCAACGACCAGGATCGGGGCATCGCTCCGGGCATGGAGCCGCGCGACGAAGGTGATCAGGTCCGGATCGATCGCGCCGAAGCTCACGACCACGTAGTCGGGCGTCTCGTCGACGAGTCGAGCCAGGGCGGTCTCGATGCGGTAGGCCGTGACGATCTCGTGGCCGGCGGCCCCGAGGGCGCTGGCGATCGAGCCGACGTCGGCAGGATCGGGGGCGGCCACGAGCGCCCGGAGGCGGGCGGGCGGCAGCCAGGGGCTGTCGGGCATGACTCCGACGGTAGCGGCCCCGAATTCGATTGCCGGGGGCGTCCCGGTCGCGGTTTGGTTGCCGCCCGGTGACGGGCCGGTGACCGTCCCATCTCGCAACCTTCGCGCGACCAGCCCGTTGTCCAACAGCACCATGGGCGATACCGAACCCCACCTGATAATTGCCTACGGTCGTATCCCAGCCGCCGTGAGCTCCGAGGACCGCCCGAATGGACGACCCAGGCCGCATTGACCAGTATCGGGATGAGGTCATCCCCGAGGCGCCACTGTACGACGCGCGTTTCGAGCACGATGCCTGCGGGGTCGGTTTCGTCGCTGAGAGCCGGTCGGGCCCGAGCGAGCGGGTCGTGGGCCTCGCACTCGAGGCGCTCGGCGCGATGGCCCATCGCGGAGCCACCGCGGCCGACGCCCGAACGAGCGACGGTTCGGGGCTGGCGATGCCCCTCTCCGCGGGCTTCCTGCGGCGAGTGACCGGGGGGATCAATGGGGCCGACCGGCCGGCCGCTCAGCTGGCCGTCGGGACCGTCTTCCTGCCGGCCTCCGCAGCTGCGCGGGGATCGGCCATCGGCCTGGTTGAGCGGGCCATCGGGGCGGAGCACCTGACCGTCCTCGGCTGGCGCACGGTGCCGGTCGATCCGGGCGGCCTGGGCGACCAGGCGGCAGCTTCGCTGCCGACCATCCGCCAGGTCGTTGTTGCCCGATCCGGCGCCACCAAGCCGGACGAGTTCGAGCGGCGGCTGTTCCTCGCCCGGCGGGCGATCGAGCGCTCGGCGGCTGCGACGTCCGCGCTCGAGTCGCTCCACCTACCGTCATTGTCGAGCCGGACAATCGTGTACAAAGGCCTCGTTCGCGGCGTTGACCTTGGCCGCTTCTACCCGGATCTGACCGTGGCCGGACTGGCGGTCGACCACGCCACGTTCCACCAGCGCTTCTCCACCAACACCCGGCCGTCCTGGCGCCTGGCCCAGCCGTTCCGCTATCTCGCCCACAACGGCGAGATCAACACCATCCGGGGCAATCGCCAGGCGATGGCCGGTCGATCGGCTCGGCTGGGCGGTGGATCGCTCGGCACACGGCTCGCCCGGGCGGCTGGCGCAGGTCAACCGATCCTCGACCCGGATGGCTCCGACTCGGCCTCGCTCGATGAGGCGCTCGAACTGCTGGTCTTGGCGGGGTGGTCGCTGTCGGCCGCGCTCATCGCCCTCGTGCCCGAGGCGGTCGCCCTGCGCGACGTGCCGGTTGCCGGCCTCGAGACCTGGCAGCGCACGATGGCGGCCCGGCTGGAGCCCTGGGATGGCCCCGCGACCCTCGTGTTCAGCGATGGTCGCCAGGTAGGAGCGCTTCTCGATCGGAACGGCCTCCGCCCGGCCGCCTGGGAGGTTCGTCGCGATGGCCTGGTGATCCTCGCGTCGGAGGCCGGGTTGCTGCCGTCGCAGCCCGGCGAGGTGATCCGCCGCGGCAGGCTTGGACCAGGCGAGGTCCTCGTCGTGGATCCGGCGGCCGGGCAACTTCTCCAAGATCCGGCGGCCAAGGCCCGTGCAATTGCCTCACTCGCGCTGAATCCCGGGCCCGATCCGTTCGCCGGAATGCGGCCAGGCAGGGCGTCGGCCAGCCCCGCCAACGATCCCGACCAGGACCGCCGTCGGCGGATGGCCCTCGGGCTGGATGCCGAGCAGCTTCGTCTGACCGTCGCAGCGATGGCCACCACCGGCCGCGAGCCGATCTGGAGCATGGGCGACGACACGCCGCCGGCAATCCTCGGCCGCCGCGCCCGGACCGTCGCAGCCTATCTCCGCCAGGCGTTCGCCCAGGTGACCAACCCACCGATCGATCCCGAGCGCGAGCGACTCGTGATGTCCCTGGCGATCCCGCTCGGTCCCCGCCCGCCTCTGCTCGACACGTCCGGGGCTGGCACTCAGCCGACGATCCTGATCGACTCACCGGTGATTGGCGGGTCGATGCGGCGGGCGATCGTCGACCGGGCCGACCTGGACTGGCGCGTCGTGACGCTGGACGCGACCTGGCCGGCGAAGGCCGGCGTGGCGGGGCTCCGGCGCGCGATCAACCGTCTCGTGGTTGATGGCATGCGGGCCGTTCGTGGTGGCGCGGATCTGATCGTGGTCAGCGACGGGGCGGTCGGCCCCACCAGGGTCGGGATCCCCAGCCTGCTGGCGATGGGTGCCCTGAATGCCGCCCTGACCGCCGCCGGCAGGCGCGACCGGACCGACCTGCTGGCCGACGCCGGCGATGCCTTCGACATCCATGCCGTGGCGATGCTCGTGGCCGTCGGCGCTTCTGCCGTTCACCCGCGCGAGGCACTGGCGGTCGCTCGGGAACAGGCGGGTGGGCGGGGTCACGAGACGCTCGAGCCGGGAGCGGCCGAGTCCCACCTGATCGGCGCGCTCGATAACGGGTTGCGCAAGGTCCTGGCCCGAAATGGGATCAGCACCCTGGCGGCGTATCGGGGCGGCCACTTGTTCGAGGTCCTGGGGCTGTCCGCCGAGGTCGCCCAGCGTTGCTTCCCGGCGGCGCCGGCGATCCCAGGTGCGGCGGGGTTTGAACGACTCGCGGACGACCTCCTGACCCGGCACGCCGCCGCTTACGCGCCGGAGCGCGCGCCGGCGCTGCCCGACCCGGGTTTTGCCCGGTTCCGGTCCGAGGGCGAGCTGCATGCGTTTGCGCCGGTCACCGTGAGGGCGATCCAGGCCCTGGCGGCAGCCGGAGGCGAGACGGCCGCCGCACGCCTGCCGGCCTATCGCGCCGTGCTCGATCGGAGCGAGCCAGCCCGCGTCCGTGACCTGCTCGTCGTCCGGCCCGGGGACGCGCCGGTCGACCTAGGGATGGTCGAGCCGGTGTCCGCGATCACCGCCCGGTTCGTGTCATCGGCGATGAGCCTGGGCGCGCTCTCGCCTGAAGCCCATCGGACGATCGCGATCGGGATGCGCCGGCTCGGTGCGGCGTCGAACACGGGCGAAGGTGGGGAGGACGAGGCCTGGTATCAACCCGATGAGAACGGCGAGCTGGCCGAGTCGGCGATCAAGCAGGTCGCCTCGGCCCGCTTCGGCGTGACCGCGCGCTACCTCGCCCGGGCCGAGCAGCTCGAGATCAAGATCGCCCAGGGCTCGAAGCCCGGTGAAGGCGGCCAGCTACCCGGTGTCAAGGCAACGGCGTTCATTGCTGCGCTCCGTCGGGGACGGCCGGGGGCCACGATGATCAGCCCGCCGCCACACCACGATATCTATTCGATCGAGGATCTTGCCCAGCTGATCGCCGACCTCCGGGCGATCAATCCGGCTGCCCGGATCGGGGTCAAGCTGGTTGCCGGCAGTGGCGTGGGGACGATCGCCGCCGGTGTCGCCAAGTCCCACGCCGATTACATCCTGATCGCCGGCCACGCCGGCGGGACGGGTGCCAGCCCGCTTTCATCGATCAAGTCGGTCGGTCTGCCCTGGGAGCTCGGTCTGGCCGAGACCCACCAGGTCCTCGTTCGGCAGCGCCTCCGGGATCGGGTGGTTCTGCGCACGGATGGCGGCCTGCAGACCGGACGGGACGTGCTGATCGCGGCCTTCCTCGGCGCCGAGGAATATGGCTTTGGGACCTCGGCGCTCGTGGCGATCGGCTGCGACATGGCCCGGCAGTGTCACCTCGATACCTGTCCGACCGGAATCGCCACCCAGCGCGAGGACCTCCGGGCCAAGTTCACCGGAACACCGGAGCAGGTGGTCGCGTTCTTCAGCGCGATCGCCGAGGACGTCCGCTCCGAGCTCGCAGCGGCCGGATTCACCAGCCTCGACGAGGCGATCGGCCGGGTAGACCGGCTGGGCCTGCTGGAGCGTGCACCGCTCGACCTCGAGCGTCTGGCTGGCGGCCCCGCCTGGAGCGTGCCGCTCGAGCGTCGTGACCCGGCGGCCAGGCGGCGTCCCGTCCCGCGCACGCTGACTCCGGCGTCCGAGCTTGAGGCGACCCTCGTCACCAGCCTTGGCGGGTCACAGACGGGCCGGATCGTCGACCTGTCGGCGACGGTGACGACGGCCGAGCGTGCCCTCGGCGCAGCGATCAGCGGCGTTCTAGAGCGGGCACGCGACAAGGGCGAGCGCCATCCGGTCGCGGTCCATCTTCGACTGGCCGGAGCCGCCGGCCAGAGCCTCGGCGCCTTCCTCAGTCGGGGTGTTCGGGTCGAGCTGACCGGAGTGGCCAATGACTACGTGGGCAAGGGACTGTCGGGCGGGACGGTGATCGTCCGGCCGCCTAGCGACGAAGCGGACGTTCCCGGCAACGCGATCGCGGGCAACACCTGCCTGTACGGCGCAACGGGCGGGCGGCTTCATCTTGTCGGCCGGGCGGGCATGCGCTTCGGTGTCCGGAACTCGGGGGCGACCGCGGTGCTCGAGGGAATGGGCGCCCACGGTGCCGAATACATGACCGCCGGCACGATCGTCGTGCTCGGCCCAATTGGCCGGAATGCCGGAGCCGGGATGACCGGCGGCCGCCTATGGCTATACGACGAGGACGGACTGGCGCGGACCCGGATCAACCGGGGCAGCGTTGAAGCGCGTTCCGCGGGCGAGCTCCAGGACGCTCACGACGAGGGCGCCGCGGCAGTCCTGGAGTTGCGCCAACTCGTGGCCGATCACGCCGAGGTGGGCAGCCTGCTTGCGCAGCACCTTCTCCTCGATTGGGCCCGGGTACTTGGCTCGTTCCTGGTCGTCGAGCCCGTCGAGCCCGCAACGCCGGCCGGCGTCCGGCCTGCGCCCGATTACCCGGCCGCGCTGCCGGCCGGGTTGGCGACGGTCGTCGGCAGGACGTCGAGGAGCGGCTCGGTCCAGGACCATGCCGCACCATGGAACTTGCCAACCGCACCGTGACGGGCCGCTTCAACCCGTAGCGGCAGCCCGAAGATCTCGATGAAGCCGACCGCGCTGGCATGGTCGAAAGCGTCGTCGGCCTCGTACGTGGCGAGGCTTCGATCGTAGAGCGAGAGTGGTGACTGGCGGCCAACGAGGACGGCGTTGCCGTGATCCAGCCGGATCCGTGCATCGCCGCTCACAACCCGCTGGGACGAGGCGACGTAGCCGCGCAGGTCGCGATGGAGGGCACTGAACCACAGCCCGTCATAGGTCAGCCGGGCCAGTTCGTCGGCCACCAGCCGGTTGAATCGGAGGGTGTCCTTCGAAAGGGCCAGGCCCTCGACTGCGCGGTGCGCGGCATGGATGACGGTGGCGACGGGTGCCTCGTAAATCTCTCGGCTCTTGATCCCCACGAGGCGGTCCTCGACGTGGTCGATCCGGCCGACGCCGTGGGCTCCGGCCAGGGTGTGGACTCGCTCGACGAGCTCGAGCGGCGGCAGTCGATCCCCATCGAGTGCGACGGGCACGCCACCCTCGAACGTCAGCGTGATCTCGACCGGGTCGGGGGCGGACCCCGGGGCCACCGTCCACTCGTAGACATCGGCCGGCGGACTGACCCAGGGGTCCTCCAGGACACCGGTTTCGATCGAACGGCCCCACAGGTTTGCGTCGATCGAGTAGGGCGACGACTTCGTGATCGGGATCTCGATGCCACGCTCATTCGCGTAGTCGATCTCCTGGTCGCGCGACAGGCCCATCCCGACCCGCATCGGGGCAACGACTTCGAGGCTTGGATTCAGGGCATGCACGGCGACATCGAAGCGGACCTGGTCGTTCCCCTTCCCGGTGCAACCGTGGGCAACCGCATCGGCATCCTCCCGCGCGGCGACCTCGCACAGGAGTTGGGCGATCAGCGGCCGGGCAAGCGCGGTGGCCAGCGGGTAGACACCCTGGTACAGCGCATTGGCCTGGAGATGCGGCCAGACGAAGTCGGTCAGGAAGCGCTCCCGGGCATCGACAACGTAGGCTCGAGAGGCGCCGGCGCTCATCGCCCGCGCCTCGACACCCGGTCGGAGCGAGCCACCGCCCACGTCCACGGTGAGGGTCACGACATCGACCCCGAACTGCTCGCGCAGCCAGGCGACCGCGACCGAGGTGTCGAGCCCTCCCGAGTAGGCGAGGACGACCTTCTTCATGAAGAAACCTCCGCGCTGGACTGCGCCTGGATCGCCTGGAAGCGCTCCAGCCAACCCTCGAGACGGGCGTCATCGGCAAACAGGACGAGGAGCGTATTGTCGCCCGCGAGCGTCCCCTCCTGTTCGGTCAGGGTCGACTCGTCGATCGCCTGGGCGATCGTGCCGGCGGTGCCCGGCGTGCCGGTCAGGAGCAGGACCAGGCCGCTCCGGCCGACACGTACCGGGATGTCGGCCAGGATCCGCCGGAGGCGATCGTCGGAGATGCGTCGGCCGCCGCCTGGGGGACCGAGGTCGTCGGTCGAGACATAGGCGTGTCGGTCGCCCCGGGTCACCTTGACCAGGCCGAGCTCGGCAATATCGCGGCTGATCGTGGCCTGGGTGACGGCATAGCCCCGCTCGACCAGGACCTCGGCGAGCTCAGCCTGGCTACCGATCGGCCGGCCCGCCACGATGTCGCGAATCACCCTGCGCCGATCTACGGCTCCGGCCTCGAGGGCAAGCTTTCGACCGTTCACTCAGGCTGCTCCTGCCGTGGCCGAGCGAGCGGCCGTCAGCCGGGTGCCGAAGGTCGCGTCGTCAAGGGCGCGAGCCAGCGCATTGGGAGCTGAGCCATCGGCGATGATCGCTTCGGCGCCGTCCCAGCCCAGGGCGGCCTGGGCCGCCCGGACCTTCGGCACCATCCCGCCGGCAATGACCCCAGCGGCGATCAGCGCTTCGGCTTCGCCGGCGGTCAACGAATCGAGGCGGCGGCCGTGGGCATCGCGGATCCCGTCGACATCGGTCAGCAGGATGAGCTGGCGGGCGCCCAGACCGGCCGCGATTCCCGCCGCTGCATCGTCGGCATTCACGTTGCACACGATCCCATCCTCGTCCCGGGCCAGCGGTGCCACGACCGGCACCTGACCGCCTACCAGGAGCGCATCGAGCAGGTCGCGGCGGAGGCCGACAACGTGGGCCACGAAGCCCATCCCGGGAATCCGCTCAGCCACAAGCAGACCGCCGTCGACACCGGACAGGCCGACGGCGTCAACGCCCAGGTCGTGCAGGCCTGCGACGAGCTCGCTGTTGACGACCCCGCGCAGGACCGCCGCTGCCACTTCGAGCGCGGCCGCGTCAGTCACCCGCAGGCCGCCCTCGAATCGACTCGGTACGCCGAGCCGCTCCAGCCACTCGGTGATCCGCTTGCCGCCGCCGTGGACCAGGATGACCGGTCGGTGACGGGCAACCGCCGCAATCTCGGCGAACAGCTGCTGCTGGTCGGCAATGGTGGTCCCACCGAGCTTGATCACGAGGATTTCGCTCACCGCCGTGCGCTCACGTCGTGTACTCGGCGTTCTCGATCACGTACTCCTCGGTCAGATCACAGCCGAACGCCTCGCCCCGGCCAGACCCAAGGCCCGCGTCGAGCCGGACGAGGATCTCGGCTGCGTCCATCGTCGCCTGGGCGGCGGAGCGATCGAAGCTCACTGCTCCCCCGGCCGGGCCATCAAAGACGCGCTGACCGGCGATCGCGATCCGGAGCCGGGCCGGGTCGAGGGTGACCGGCCTGCCGGCCCGTGTCAGGGCATCGGCGTCCGACAGGCCGGCCGCTTGAAGGACGGCGGCATCGGCCAGCCGTCCATTACCCGCGGCTGCCACGATTCGGCCCCAGTTCGGGTCGCGACCGTGGGCCGCGGCCTTGACCAACGAGCTGCCCACGACCGAGCGGGCAATCGCCCGGGCTTCGGCGTCATCGACAGCGCCGGAAACCTGGCAGGTCAGCAAGGTCGTGGCGCCCTCGCCATCGGCCGCCTGTTGTCGGGCGAGATCACGGGCGATGCCCTCGATCGCCCGCCCGAGCTGGCGGGCGGCGTCGGATCCGGCGTGGACCGGGGCAGTCCGGCTGGCGCCCGAGGCGAGCACGAAGACCGTGTCGTTCGTGCTCGTGTCGCCGTCGACGGTCAGCTGATCCCAGGTCCGGGCCGCCGCTGGTCTCAGGAGGTCACGTAGCAGGGCGGGCTCGATCGCGGCGTCGGTCAGGATGACCGAGAGCATCGTGGCCATCCCCGGATGGATCATCCCGACGCCCTTCGCGCAGCCGCTCACGATGACCGATCGGACCGCATAGCCGTCGGCATCGGGCAGCGCAATCACCGTGCTGGCGAGCTTCGTCCGCGAGTCGGTCGTTCGGAGAGCCACCGCCACCGCCTCCCAGTCGGCATCGGTTCCGGTCAGGCCAGTTGGGACGAGGGTCGCCAGGGCCGACCCAACCGCGGCCAATGGCAAACGCGTTCCGATCATTCCCGTGGACAGGTGCAGCGTCCGGTTGGCCGGGATGCCGGTCGCCTGGGTGAGCAGTCGGGCAACCTCGAGCTGGTCGGCCTCACCGGCCGCCCCGGTCGCGGCATTGGCGCAGCCGGACGTGGCAATGATCGCTTCGGCCCAGCCGAAGCCACCGTCGCTGTCGGGCGCCGAGGCCTGCAGGTGCGTTCGGCTCAGGAGCACCGGGGCGGCCGCGAACGGATGCTGGGTAAACACGGCAGCCGCGGCGGCCGGACCGTTGGTGGTCCGGATGACAGCCAGGTCTGGCCGTCCGCTGGCCTTGATCCCTGCGGCTACGGCACCAGCGGCAAAGCCGCCCGGAAGCACGGCCCGCCGCTCGACGCTCGGCAACTCGGCCGGCAGCGCCTCGAGCAGGTCATCGATGGCGCTCGGTCGCCCGTGGGCCGCCGTCATGGGCCAAGCGGGAGCTGCTCGAGCCCCATCGTCTCGGCCTGGCCGTGGACCAGGTTGAACGCCTGCACGGCCTGGCCCGCCGCGCCCTTGACCAGGTTGTCGATCACCGCAATGACCAGGATCCTGGCGGTCCGCGGGTCGTAGGACACGTGGATCCTGGCCTCGTTGCTGCCGGTCACGTGCTTGGTCGACGGGGGATTGGCCACGATCGAGACGAACGGCTCACGGGCATAGGCGCCGGCGAACAACTCGTCGAGCTCCGCCTGGCTGGTCGGGTGGGCCGGTCGGACGTGAGCCGCGGCCAAGATCCCGCGCGTCATCGGGATGAGGTGGGGCAGGAAGTCGATCGCCCGGGCAGCGGAACTGGCCACCGGATTCCCGGCCGCCGTGCCGCTCGCCGATCCCGCCGCCTGCGCGGCCAGGCCCACCTCCTGCTCGATCTCGGCCACGTGTCGGTGGCCGCCGATCCCGTAGGCACGGACACTCTCGTTGACCTCGCCGAACATCAACTCGGGTTTCGTGTCCCGGCCCGCGCCCGAAACGCCACTCTTGGCATCGATGACGACATCGCCGATCAGGGCCGCCCGCGCGAGCGGTGCCAGGGCCAGGATCGACGCCGTCGCGTAGCACCCCGGCGAGGCCACGATCCGGATCGCGCTCCGGGCCAGGGCGATGAGCTCGGCGCGGTGGAGCTCGGGCAGGCCGTAGACGGCGCCGCCGAGGAGGTCCGGTCGAGCGTGCTCAAAGCCGTACCAGCGGGGATAGTCGGCAGGATCCTTGAGCCGGAAATCCGGCCCGAGGTCGATCACCGTTGCGCCAGTGGCGAGGATCGCCGGAACGCGCTCGACGGCGACCCCATGGGGGAGGGCCAGAAAGACGGCGTCGGCCTCAGGGGTAAGGTCGCTGATCGTCTGGTGCGAGGCGGCAAGGTGGGGGTGGACGGTCTCGAGGGGTTCGGCGTTCCGCCCTCGCCCGCCGAGACCGACCAACTCCACGGCTGGATGCCGAGCCAGGATGCGGACCAGCTCGGCTCCGGCGTAGCCAGTTGCACCGACGACCGCCACGCGGATTCGTTCGGCCGGCGCGCCCTGCCGGCGACCCGCCCTGATCGACGCCTCCGGCGCTTCGAGGCCCGCGCTCACGGGCGCACGCAGCCACTCGCCGGAGGCCGCCTCGAAAGGAGATCTGACTCAGGGTGGATCGCCGCCATGACTGTATGACTATACACGCGATCCGCATAGTCATACAAGACGCCAGACGTCTCTCGGTGCCCCTCGCGCCCGGGCCCGGCGCTCAAGGGCGTCGTGGTCGTCAGCAACGCCGTGAAAGAGCGCCAACTAGTCCTAGAGGACAAGTAGGAGTTATGATCGGGGCTGCGGCGCGCCCCAGACGCTAGCGACCACGTATTCAGGAGTACCTTCGATGCCAAGCGCAATCCCGACGGGCGCCGTCGCCAGCCTGCCGTCCGCCCGAATGATCGACCCTCGCGGCCACCGCTTCGGCGCCGGTGTGTCGGCCCTGCTGCTGCTGGCTTCATTCCTGCTCAGCCAGCCGCTGGGCGTCGCGATCGTGCTGCTGTCGATCGGCTCGAGCGGCCTGTTCGGCCTGCGCTACTCGCCCTATGGCGCCGTCTGGCGTCGGATCGTGAAGATCGCCCGGCTCGGGCCGACCGAGCCCGAGCATGAGTACCCGCCGCGCTTCGCCCAGGTCCTGGGCAGCATCGCTCTGGTTCTGTCACTCATTGGGTTTGCCATTGGTCTGCCGGTTGTGGGCTGGGTCTTTGCCGGCGCGGTTGCCGCCCTCCAGACGCTCCTTGCAACGACCGGTTACTGCCTCGGCTGCCGCCTCTACTTCCTGCGCTGGTGGGTGCCGGGCCAGGTGACCCGCCTGTGGGCGCGCCGCGCGGCCAGCCCCAGGACGCCGCTTAGCTACGGCTGAGCTGGCGCACATCGGCGACCACATAGGCCGCGGCCCTGTCGAACTCATCCGTTTGACGCAGGTCCAAGGGCGGCAGGTCCGCCGCGGTCATGAGCAGGCGCTACTCGCCCTCAGGCGCCAGGAGGTCCGGCCGGCGGTTCGGGCCGGTGACGATGACCTCGCCCGATTCGTCGAGCGGTTGCGGGCCGGTCCGGATCGCCCGGTAGCCGTGGTGGATTTCGGTCGCACCGGCTGCCAGCATCGCATTGATCGGGCAGTATTTCCTCGCCGACAGCTCGATGCACCGGCGCAGCGCCGTGACTTCGACGGATGGCCCTTCGAGTTCGTGGGCCAGGTCGATCCGGGTAAATACCTGCGGGTAGCCGTCGCGCTGCTCGCCCTGCACGTGGATCTCGTAACGCTCGAACTTCTGGCGCTTCTTGGCCAGGATCGAGACGACATCCATCGCCGAGCACACGGCGAGGGCGGCCAGGACCACCTCGGTAGGTCCGGGCGCCGTCTGGCCCCGGCCGCTGTCGAAGTGGATCGGGAAGCCGCTGCCGGTGGTCGCTTCGAAATGCATCCCGGCCTGGTTCCGAACGACGACGTTCTTGATCGTCATGCCGCCGATTCTCCATCAGGGACATTGCCCAGGAATTGCTCGCAGTAGAGATGCGCATAGAGGCCGTCCTGGGCGACGAGCGCGGCGTGGCTGCCCTGCTCCACGATTCGGCCCCGCTGGTAGACGAGGATTCGGTCGGCCCGCAGGATCGTCGAGAGGCGGTGGGCAATCGCAATCGTCGTTCGACCCTCCACCCTGCCAACCTGGACCTTGTACGGCGCGAAGAAGACGGCGATTCGCCGGACCGTGCGGTTGCGCCGCTCCGGTGGCAGCCTGGTGGCCGGCTCTTGACTGCCGCGGAAGGCCCCACGCGCTCCGAAGGCTATCAGCCGCGGGCCTCGCTCAGCGACACTCCTAGCCGGCCAGCGCGGACGAGGCAGGCAACGTGGCGTTGGCTTCGAGCCAGCGCTCGGCATCGATGGCCGCCTTGCAGCCTTCGCCGGCGGCGGTGACCGCCTGGCGGTAGCGATGATCGTGCACGTCGCCGGCCATGAAGATGCCCTCGATCTTCGAGCCGGTCTCGTCCCGGACGATGAGGTAACCCTGCTCGTCGACATCGAGCACGTCGCGCAAGAGATCCGTATTCGGCTTGTAGCCGATCGCGATGAACAACCCAGCGAGCGGCAGGTGGTGGCGCTCGCCGGTGGCCGTGCTCTTGAGCTGGAGGCCCTCGACGTAGCTCTCGCCGACGACCTCTTCGACGGCAGTGTTCAGGTGGACCTGGATCTTCGGGTTGGCAAACGCCCGGTCAACCATGATCCGGCTGGCCCGCAGAGAATCGCGTCGGTGGAGGAGGTGGACCTTCGTGGCAAAGCGGGTCAGGAACGTGGCTTCCTCGAGGGCTGTATCGCCCCCGCCTACCACGGCAATCTCCTTGTCGCGGAAGAAGAAGCCGTCACAGGTGGCACAGGCACTCACCCCCCGACCGCGCAGCCGCGTCTCACTTTCCAGGCCGAGCCACAGGGCCGAGGCGCCGGTGGCCACGATGACCGCATCGCCGCAGTACTCCGTCCCGCGAGCCCAGACACGGAACGGACGGCTGGCGAAGTCGACCCGGTCGATGTCGACATCGACGATCCGACTGCCGAAGCGCTCGGCCTGGGCCCGGAAGGCGGCCATCAGCTCGGGCCCCTGGATGCCATCGGGGAAGCCCGGGTAGTTCTCGACATCACTCGTGATCATCAGTTGGCCGCCCGGGGCGGAGCCAGCCAGCACGATCGGCTCGAGGTTAGCCCGGGCCGCATAGATCGCCGCGGTCAACCCTGCCGGGCCCGACCCGATGATCAGGATCTTGCCCTCGACCGGACCGCCACCATCCTCCTCCCCGGACCAGGGTTCCGACGTCCCGGTCGCCGGCTCGAGGGCAAAGGAGATGGGGCCGTTGGCCGGCCCCGGTGCAGGCACAGGCCGACCCACTGGTTCGTCTGTCATCGCCTAAGTCTACCATGGGCGGATACTCCCCTGGGGTATCGCCGAATCAGCGCCGGCAACCATCACCCTCCTCGGATTCGACCCTGGATCGGCTCACAGAGCTCGGATCTGAGGGATCACCGCCCGTCCAATCAGCTCCAGCTGGCTGATGTCCTCGACGTTGCGAACGCTCACGATGACGTGCTGAACCCCGGCGTCGGACAGCTCCCCGAACTGCTCGACGAGCTGGGCGGGCGAGCTCGCGCCGCGGGACCCGTCGACACGTACGCTGACATCCTGGAGTGTGCTCCGTTCGATCTCCTGGTACGGCCGGCCGATCCGCTCGCAGTGCTCGCGCAGGACTGCGTATTTGTGAGCCAGCCGGGGGCCATCGCCAAAGACGTTGGTCGCATCGGCGTACTGGGCCACCAGGCGGAGCGTCTTCTGCTCGCCCCCGCCGCCGATCATGATCGGGGGATGCGGCTTGGTCAGGGCCTGGGGCGAGTTGAGCAGGCGGCTCGCCTGATAGTGGCGGCCGTCAAAGGCACCTTCGGTCCCCCGCTCGCCGGTCCATAGGGCGTGGGTGATCTGGAGCATCTCCTCGAGCATCTCGAAGCGGACGCCGAGGGGCGGCATCGGGAAGCCCAGCCCGCGGCTCTCATCTTCATTCCAGGCTGCGCCGATTCCCAGCCAGGCCCGGCCATTGGATAGGACATCGAGGGTGGTGGCGGCCTTGGCCCACAGTCCTGCGGTTCGATAATGGATGCCGCCGACCATTAGCCCAAGCCGCGCCCGCTGGGTCAGGCCGGCGAGGAAGCCCAGCGTCGTCCAGCCCTCGAGCATCGGATCGGTGGCCGGGCCGTTGCCCCGGATCTGGAAGAAGTGGTCCATCACCCAGATCGAATCGAAGCCGGCGTCGTCCGCCGTCCGGGCGATCCGGCCAAGGGTAGGCGCAATCGCTTCGGTGCCACCGGGCCAGGTGAACGAGTCAATCTGGAGACCGATCTTCATCCCTGACCTCCCTCTGAACGGACCCCTGCCCGCCTCGAGCGCAAAGCGTACTGGTGGGCGCCGAACCTAGCGGAAGAGGTCCCACTCGGATGGGATCAGGGCCTCGCGGATCGTCCCCTCACCAAGGCTCGGCCGGGCACCTCGAACGATGGCGATCGGCCGGCCGGCAATCTTCCCCAGGGCCAGCTCGGCGGCCGTCGCAATCTCGTCGGCCACGGCTCGCACCGTCGAACTCATCGTCCGGCCATCGGCGTCGACCGTGCCCCGCAGGTCCTCGAGCGGCAGGAGGCCAGACACACCGATCGCGACGTCGACGATCCCCCAGCGCCATGGCCGGCCGAAGCTGTCCGATACGATCACCGGCACGTCGACCCCCAGCCGCTCTCGGATCAACTCCCGGATGCCCGCCGCCGAGCGATCGGGATCGACTGGCAGGAGGGTCACGATCGCGCCGCTGGCCGGGCCCACATTGGACGCATCCACCCCGCCGTTGGCGCAGACAAAGCCGTGCGACGTCTCGGTGATGAGGACCCCGTTGGCCATCCGGACCACCCGGCGCGCTTCGCGCAGGACGACCTCGACCTGGCGCGCATCGCGTTGCCAGCGCTGGGCGAAGGCAACGGCCTCCGGGCGCGGCTCGACGGCCGTCAAATCGACGATTGCGCCCTCGGCCTTCGACACGACCTTCTGGGTGACCACGATCACGTCGTCGGGGCGGAGCGGACCGAAGTCGGGCTCGTCGGCCAGCAGTCGCTCGATCGCATCGGCGATCAGGCCGGCCAGATCGTCACCGGACCTGACCTCGGGGATCCCGTTGAGGGCGATGACGGTCAGTCGGCCGGAGTCGTCTGACCCGCTCACCGGATCAGCCACGGGTTGGATCGAGCAGGCCCCGCTCCTCGGCCAGGGTCAGGTCCTCGGGCAGGTCCAGGTCGAGTGCGAGCGGTCCGTCGACCTCGACGCTCAGGGCGTCGGCAGCCCGGGCGGCGGCCTCATGGGCGGTCCGACTGTCGACCCCGAATGAGAAGCCGATCGCGTCCGGGGGGCTGAGCAGGAGTGCGTTTGTGCCCCGGCCGTGGCGGTCGGGCACGACCACGACGATCGCCCGCTCCGGGGAGGCCGCCGCCGCGGCTGTGGCCACGATCTCGCCGATCGACTCGGCGCTGACCGAAGGGAGATCCGCGGCCAGGACGAGGACCGCGCTGGCACCCTGGGCGATTGCCCACTCGACCGCCTGGTCTAGGCCCTCGTTCAGGCCCGCGCCGACCTGCTGGAGAGGCATCGCACCAGCGCGAACGGCCAGCTCGAGGATCGCCGGATCCGGGCTCACAACCACCACCGACTCGATCTGGGCCACCTGCGCGGCGGCCCGGATCGTGCGCTCGAGGAGCAGCTGAACGAGATCCTGGCGTTCCTCCGCGTCGAGCGAGCCACCGAGCCGGCTCTTGGCCCCTTCGAGCGCCCCCACGGGCACGACCGCGACGAGACGCCGGAGGTTGGCGCCGGGCGACGGCGCGGCGAGCTGACGAGTCACCTGGTCATCCTACGGCCCGCGCCAGCGTGCCGGCGAAGGCCAGGACATCGGCGGCAACGCGGGCCCGGCTCGCATCGTCGACCATGATCGTGTCGACCACGAGGGTCCGCAGCCCCAGCCGTTCAATCTCGGGCGTGTAGTGGGCATCGACCGGATCGACGACGAAGCCAGTCGCCAGCCCCGCGTAGATGCGGGCGACGCCAAGTGCGCTGGGCTCGTGGCCGAGCGAGGCCAGCATCCGGTCGGCCGGTCCCTTCAGGGCCCGCCCGCCGACAATCCCCGACACGGCGACGACGGGCATGCCGGCCGAGCGGGCCCGCTCGATCATCTCGCGCAGGCCGGCAACGGCCAGGATCGGCCCGACTGAGACGATCGGGTTCGACGGCGCGATCACGATCGCCTGGGCAGCATCCAGCGCGAGCCGGACCTCGGCCGTTGGGGCGGCCGTCTCAATTCCGCGAAAGCGGACCTCGAGCACGGCCGGCTCCTGCTGACGATGAACGAAGTACTCCTGGAATTCGAGCCAGCCCTCTACGGTCCGGACCTCGGTCCTGACCGACTCGTCGGTCATCGGCAGGATCGTGGCGGCCAACCCGAGCGCGCGTTGGAGTCCGAGATTTGCCGCCGTCAAGCTGGTGCCGGCGCGAATCCGGGCCGTGCGCACAACATGGGCCGCCAGGTCGCGGTCGCCCAGGCCGAACCAGGTCTCCTCGCCATAGGCCCCGAGCTGGGCCATCGTGGCCGACGTGTCGCCGGCAATTCCCCAACCGAACGGCCCCTCGATCCCGGCCAGCGTGTACAGGACCGTGTCGTGATCGGGGCAGACGAGCAGCCCATGCCGCTCGAGGTCGTCACCGGTGTTGACCACCACGCTCAGCGCGGATCCGAGGATCGATTGCAGGCCATGGCCCAGCCTGGCCCCGCCCACGCCCCCGGCAAGCTCCACAACCCGGCTCGGGGCCGAGCTCATCGTAGCGCGTCGAGCGCGTCGCGAACCTCGCCGATCCGCTCGACCGTTTCCATGTCGAAGGGGGCAGGCATCCGCACGACCACCTCGACCATGCCCAGATCCCGGTACGGCCGGAGACGCTCGGCGATCAGGCCAGGCGAACCGAGCAGGATGGGCACGCCGGTGATCGCCTCGAGGCCGTTGTGGGCCACGCGGGCCGCCAGCGCCCGGGCCGCCTCCGCCGGGTCGTCGCGGATGACAATCGGGAAGCTGACGGTCCGCTCGATCGCCTCGGGATCCCGACCGACATCGGCGCAATGGGCACGCAGAGTGGCGTCCTTCGCGGCGAACTCATCGGACGTGCCGCTCGTGTTCCAGGCGTCCGCGTAACGGGCGGCTGTCCGGAGCGTCTTCTTTGGACCCGAACCGCCGATAAGGATCGGCAGGTGGGCCTGGATCGGCGGCGGCGCATGGGCCGCCTCCTTGAACGTGTAGAACCGTCCGGCATGGTCGATCGTCTCGCCGTCGAGCAGCCGGCGGATCAGCATCACCGACTCGTCGAGGCGGTCGAGACGTTCCCCAAAGCCGGTCCCGAAGTCGATCCCATGAGCCTCGTGCTCGCGCTCGAACCACGCCCCGCCGATCGCCAGGATCGCCCGGCCGGTGCTGATGTGGTCGAGCGTGGTGACCAGCTTGGCCGTGTGGCCAGGGTTGCGAAACGTGTTGGCGCCGACCATCAGCCCGATCCGGATACGTTCGGTGAGGACGGCCCAGGCAGCCAGGACGGCCCAGCCCTCGAAGATCGGCTGGCGCCATGGTCCCTGGATCGCCATGAGGTGATCCCACGTGTAGATCGCGTCCCAGCCGGCTCGTTCCGCGGCCAGGGCAACGTCGCGCAGGCCGGGCCAGTCGGTCGCCTGCGACCATGGCTGCGCCCCGAAGCGCATCGGCGGCTGGTTCACGAGTGGAGCTTCGGCAGGACGTCCCGGCCGAATACGTCGATCCACTCGGACTGGTTGCGGCCCACATTGTGCAGGTAGACCTGGTGGAAGCCCATGTCCAGGAACTTCTGGATCTCGGCGCGATGCCGTTCCGGATCAGAGCTGATCACCATTCGGCCGGCGAAGTCCTCGGGCCGGACCAGCTTGGCCATCTGTTCAAAGTCGAGCGGGCTGCGGATGTCCTGCTTGGGGAACTTCATCCCGCCATTCGGCCATTCAAGCAGGGCGTTGGCCATGGCCTCTTCATCAGTCGGCGCCCAGGACAGGTGGAGCTGGAGGATGAACTTGAACTTGGTCGGGTCGTTGCCAGCCTCCCGGCAACCCTCGCGGCATTTCTCGAAGATCATCTCGAGCTTGCCCTCGGGCGCGCCGACGGTGATCAGCCCGTCGCACAGCGCGCCGGCCTTCTTGGCCGTGATCGGCCCGGCGGTTGCGACGTAGATCGGTGGGGTCACCTCCGGCAACGTCCACAGCCGGGTCGTCTCCATCTTGTGGAACGGACCCGCATGCTTCACGTCCTTGCCCGTGAATAGCTTGCGGATGATCTCGATCGCTTCGAACATCCGGGCGATCCGCTCGGGCGTCTCGGGCCAGTAGCCGCCCAGGACGTGCTCGTTGAGGGCCTCGCCGGAGCCCAGGCCCAGCCAGTGCCGGCCGGGATACATCGCCGCCAGGGTGGCCGAGGCCTGGGCGACGATCGCCGGGTGCATCCGGAACGAGGGACAGGTCACTCCTGGTCCGAGGTCGCCCTTCGTCCGCTCGCCGAGCGCTGTCAGGACGTTCCAGACGAAGGCGGCCTGACCCTGCTGTGGCACCCACGGTTGAAAGTGGTCGGCGGCCATCACGCCGCTGAACCCGGCCGCCTCGGCAGCCGCCGAGTAGCCGACGACCTCCTGGGGCCTGAACTGCTCGAGCATCGCCGCATATCCGATCTTCGCCTGGGCCATACCGTCACTCCTCGAAATGAAGCCTGCTGGACTTGAGCGACAGTCGGAAGCTGACCCGTCGCTGGAGTTCGAACCGATCCCGGATCATCTGCTCGGCCCGCTCCGGCTCATCGGCGTGATAGCGCCGGGCCATGGCCGCGATGTCCGCCTGGGCCGCATGGGTCTCGTCCACGATCTCGACCGTGCCCCGAACCGCGAGCCAGCGATAGCCGTCCTCGATGGTCACGCTGATCCGGGGGTCCCGGCGCAGGTTCGCCGGCCAGACCCGGCCGTCGGCGCTATTGACCAGCAGGGTGTCACCCTCGACCAGATACCAGACGACCGCCTGGTGGGGGCTGCCGTCGGCGCCCAGGGTCGCGATCGTGGCGAACCGAAGATCGGCCGAGTCGAGGAACCGCCGGGCGCGCTCGAGGACGTCAGGAGCAAGCGCTGGAGCGTTGGGTGGGACCACGAGCCGATGGTAGTCGAAGCAACAATCGACGGCCCGTGGCACGCCCCGCACGGCCGGCCTCTGCCGGGCCGATTCGCGGGAGCGATGTCAAACTGCCATGAAATGCCGCGGGATCGCCAACTGTCGCTTCAGCATGCCCTCTTGCCGCTCCGGTTCTTCGTGGGCGGGACGTTCCTGTTCGCCGGAATCGACAAGCTCCTCGATCCGGCCTTCCTGCGGGTGGCCGGCCCAGGCTCGATCGGCGAGCAGCTGACCACATACAGCCGGATCTCGCCGCTGGCGCCCCTCGTTGAGGCCGTCGCCTTGCCCGCACCACTCGTGATCGGGGTGCTGATCGCGGGTCTGGAGATCGCGGTTGGACTGGGCGCCCTGACCGGTCTGGCCTACCGCTTGTGCGCATTGTTTGGAGCGCTCCTCGCGGGAACCCTCTTCCTGACGGCGTCGTGGGCCATCCGCCCGTATTACCTGGGCCCGGACCTGCCCTACCTGTTCGGCTGGATCACCCTGGCCCTGGCCGGGCACGGCGGCCTCTACGTGGTGGGCGACTCCATCGAGCGAGCCTTCAGCCTCGCCCCGTCGCCTGCTCTGCCGGGCAGCCCCCCGGCGGATCGAACCCGCCGGGGCCTGCTCCAGCTGGTCGTTCTGGCCGCCGGGTCATTGAGCGTGGCCGGACTTGCCGGGATGCTTAGTGCCATCGGGCCAGCTTTCGCCTCGGGGCCGGCCACCTCGGCAATCCCAGGAGCGGACGCATCGTCGTCGGCTCCGCCAAGCGAGTCCGGGGCGAGCCTCGCGCCAGGCGTGATCGCCATGCTCGCCAGCGTCCGGGCGCAGCGTTCCACGGTGTTCACTGATCCGACCTCGGGGGATCCGGCGGTGCTGGTGGCCCTGGCGGATGGCACGATCGTGGCATTTGACGCGGTGTGCACCCATGCGGCCTGCACGGTCGCCTTCGATCGGCTGTCCGGCAACCTCCTGTGTCCGTGCCATGGGGCGATCTTCGATCCGGCTCACGGCGCGCGGGTCGTGGATGGGCCGACCGACCAGCCGCTGCAGTCGCTGCCGATCCGAATTGACCCATCAACCGGCGCGATCAGCGTGGCCGGATAGTGGGGCAGCGCCGGCTCAGGCTGGCGGGAAGGCGATCGGGCGCGGTCGGCGCGGGCGCGATGGTGGCGGGGGCTCAACCGAGCGCGGCCGGCTCGGTTCGGCGGCGGGCCGGCCAAGCAGATAGCCCTGGCCGAACTCGACACCCAGCGAGCGCAGCGTCTGGAGCTCCCAGTGGGTCTCGATCCCCTCTGCGATCAGCCGGGCGTTGATTCGCCGGCCGAACGAGACGAAGGCTTCGACGAGTGCTTTCTTGGCGTCGTTGGCGGCACAGCCGTGGACGATCTCGCGGTCGATCTTGATGATCGTCGGCCGCAGGGCCGCGATCAGGGTGAAGCTGGCGTAGCCTGCCCCGGCATCGTCGATTGCGAATCCGAAGCCCAGCTTGCGCAACGCCTTGACCTGGCGCTGGAGGAAGACGATGTCGCGGACGGCCTGCTGCTCAGTGCACTCCAGGGTGACCTGACGCGGGTGAATTCCGGCCAGGCGGACCATTCTGGCAACGGCCTTTGCTTCGAAATGTGGATCCAGGAGGCTGGCCGGAGTGGTATTGATCGCAACCGCGAAGCGGATCCCTTCGGGAATGGCGTCCGCCGCGACGAGAGCCGCGATCCGGTCGAGGGTCAGCCGGACGATGAACGTGTCGAGCTCGACTGCTCGGCCGATGGCGATCGCCGCATCGACAACGGCACTTATCGATGCTGGGTGGCGAGGGATGTTCGGCCGGAACAGGCACTCGTACTCATGCAGCTCGCCCGTGGCCAGGTCAACAATCGGCGGAAGTGGACGTCGTGAGTCCGGATCGCGAAGAACAGGTCGAGCATCTTCGACTGGACCGCCTGGACCGTCTGGCTCATCCCGATCCGGTCCGCAATGCCCGACAGCTGGACTGCGGCGGTCAGCGCGTGAAGATACTTCTCCGACTCGGGCAGGCTCGCGTCCACCTGCACAAGGCGTAATCGGGGCTGCCGCTCGGGCCTGCGACTTCGGCAGCAATGGTCTGGGTAAGCGACTCGACCGGGGCGATGAGACAGGCGCCCGACCAGTTCAAAGGACGCGGCCGTCCGGGACCCGTTCGTGGAGGCGGTGCAGAAATCGGCCATCCCGCGACCAGATCAGCCGCTCGTCACCACGCCGCTGATTACCGAAGAAGCGCACGGTCCGCCCCGGAGATGATTCACTGGAATCGACCGTTTGCCGGCCGCCCCCCCCCCGCGATTCCGCGGGCAGCACCAATGATGCGCCTGCGGCAGCCGCCATGCGGAGGCTCCAGCGGTACCAGCCGCCCGCTAGCTGATCGTACGGCCGCGCCAGATCAGCCGGATCCGCGAGGACCCCGACCTCAGGCGATTCGTTCCCCGGCCCGGACCGGCAGGTTGAGCCGGTTGTCCGGGGGGGCGAGCGGGCACGACCAACGAGGGTCGAAGGCGCACGACGGTTGATAGGCGAAGTTGAAGTCGAGAATCAGGCTGCCCCGGGCCGGGTTCCCGCCCAGATCGGCGCTCTTGGCCGTGTCGAGCAGGTAGCGACCCGCCGCGTATGTCTGGGCCCCGCTCGTGGCGTCGCGAAACGGCAGGAACAGCCCGCCGGCATAGCCGTCCATCCAGAACAGCGAGAGGACGCCTGGACCATGGCTGGGGAATGGAATCTCGACGAATCCGATCCTTCGGAACGAGAGGGCATCGGCGCCGCTATTGGGCAGGCTGAGTGGCGCCCCGAGCGGGGTGACGAACGGGGAGCTCGGCGCGAGCGCGAGCGAACCTTCTCGCGCCGGCGGGTTCCGGGGCGCATCGCCGGCCGGGGCGATCGCCGCTGGACCCAGCTGGACGACCACCTCGAAGCGCATACCTGGGTCGTAGGTGAAGTGCTTCGCGCTGAAATTGGACCGCTGGGCCATTGGTACCGGGCTCATCGGATGCTCCCGGTAGAGCCGTTCTCGTTCCTCGCGCCAGACGGTCAGGGCAGCTGGGGGATCACCCACGGCCAGCCGCCGGACCTCGGCGTAGAGGTCGCTGATCTGCCGGCGCCAATCGGCCAGCTGAAGCTCGGTCCCGGGTTCCCCGCTCACCGCCCGAGTATCGGGCCAATCCCCGGGGCGCGTCCGCCCGGGATCGCGCCGGGGATTGGCCGGGGTGCGTGGCCGGCACGTGCGGGGCCGCCACGTCCGACGCCCCGGACCCGGCGGACTAGAATCGGCGCCGGTCCGGCCTTGGGCTGGGCGCCGCAAGCGGACGCTGGACCAGGATGACGTGAGGGAGTGGCGTGGCTGACAGAGCGGAGATCGGCGTATTCGGAGGCTCGGGCTTCTATTCGCTCCTCGATGACGTGCGCGAAGTCAAGGTGGACACCCCCTACGGAGCGCCATCCGACAGCTATTTCCTGGCCGACGTCGCCGGTCGGTCGGTGGCCTTCTTGCCGCGCCACGGTCGACGCCATACCCTGCCGCCCCATCGAGTTAACTACCGGGCCAACGTGTGGGCGATGAAGGCCCTGGGGGTCAAGGCGGTGATCAGCCCGTGCGCGGCTGGATCGCTCCAGCGCGCGGTGGAGCCGGGCCATTTCGTCGTATGCGATCAGTTCGTCGACCGGACGAGCGGCCGGGCAGACACGTTCTTCGACGGCCCGATCGTGAGCCATGTCAGCTCGGCCGAGGTCTACGACCCGGAGCTGCGCCGGATCGCGATCGAGGTGATCCGGGAACACGGAATCACAGTCCACGAGCGGGGCACGGTCGTGGTCATCCAGGGCCCCCGCTTCTCGACGAAGGCAGAGTCGACGTGGTTCTCCGACGCCGGCTGGGAAGTGATCAACATGACCCAGTACCCGGAGGCCTACCTCTGCCGCGAGCTGGGCATGGCGGTCGTAAACATCAGCCTGATCACGGACTATGACGCCGGCGTGCTGCTGGGCACCGAGGCGGTCACCGCCCACGACGTCCTGGAAGTCTTCAACACGAATGCCGCCCGGATCCAGCAGGTCGTCCTCGAGATGATCAGGCGCTTCCCGGCAGACCTTGCCAGCCTCGGCGCGGGAGCTAGCCTGGCGTTCACCCGGGGCGACGGTCATGCCGCCTCGCCCGAAGACATCCGGATCTTTGAGACCGAGCTGCGGGCTCAAGCCGGTCTCGACTGACCGCGCATTCTCGATCGACCCGTTCGTAGGACAATCGCCCCACGATGAACCCGTTACAGGCCAGCGTGAGCGAGCAGACCCACGGCTGTGTCCGCTGTGGTGCCCCGATCCCGATCACCGATGGGATGTGCGAGCGTTGCAATCCGCTCGGCCTCAAGCAACCAGCCGCATCCCAGGCCCACGGTACGGTCTTCCTTGGGATCATCGTCGCCGTAGTCGTCCTGTTTATCCTGGCCAAGCTCTCGATTCAGGGGGTCGGCCCGTTTCAGGGCGTCGTCGCGGGCGTGATCTCGGCCCCGCCCGGCCTGGCGGTGACCGTCACGGTAACGAACCGGGGCACGGCAGCCGGCAGCACGACCTGCCGGATCTACGATCCGACGATCCAGGGAATCGGCCCGGAATCCACCTACGCCGACAGCCCCCAGGTCCAGCCTGGCAAGACCGTTTCCTTCTCCCAGCAGGTGAGTTCATTGGGGACTGTGGTCAGGCCGCTGGCGGTGTCCTGCAGCAACCCGTGAGTCACCTTGACGGCTGACTCGCCGTCAGGCCTCGGACCAGCGGTGCGGCCGGGAACGCAGGCGATCCAGTCCAAACTCGTCGCAGAACTCATTCCAGGCAACCCGGGGCGTCCCCGACCAGCGCAACTGCGCCGGGTCCGTCTGCGGGATCGGGGCGTCGCTGCGGAGTCGAGCCAGGGTCCGGTAGAGGAGCACCTCGGCCAGCCGATCGCGCAGGGTTGCGCCAAGCACCTCCGCCCCCCGGACGGGCAGGTTCCAGGCCGCTGAATCGGCCGGAATCGCCTCGATCGAGCCGAAGCGGGCGAGGACCCGCGCGGCCGATTTCGCGCCCCAGCCGGGCAGCCCGGGGTAGCCATCCGCGGCATCGCCGACGAGCGCCAGCCAGTCCGGAATCGAGGCGGGCGCCACGCCCCACTTCGCTCGAACGCCGGCCTCGTCGTAGATGATCCGGCGGCGACGGTCCCAGAGCACGACGCGTTCGCCGCGGACGCACTGGGCCAGGTCCTTGTCCGGGGTGCACACGAGGATCCGCTCGACCTGCCGGCTGTCGGCGAAACGGTCGACGGCCGCCGCGATCGCGTCGTCGGCCTCGAACTCGACCATCGGCCAGAGGACCAGGCCGAGCGCCTCGATCGCTCGCTCGGCGATGGGGAACTGGCTGAGCAGCTCGGGGGGCATGCCCGCGTCGGTCTTGTAGCCGGCGAAGAGGTCGTTTCGAAACGAGGCGATCACCCGGTCGGTGGCGCAGCCGACGTGGGTCGCGCTCTCTTCCCGGAGCAGGAACAGGAGCTGCTCCACGAGTCCGGCGACGCCCGACAGGACGATTCCGCCACGGCCCAGGATAACCGGGCGCGGCGCAAAGTGGGCCCGGAACAGCTCGTACGTCGCGTCCACGAAGTGGAGCTCCACGGTCACTCGAGACTCAGGCCGGGAGCGTGACGGATTCGATCTCGAGCTGTTCGCGCAGGCGCTCGAGGTCCGCCTGAAAAACCCGGCCGAGGAGTGGTGCCTGGATCAGCCCGAGCAGGTTGGGCAGGATCGGCGGGATCAGCGTCTCGTCCCAGGTCAGCCGAGTTCGGTCGTTGTCCAGGGCCTCCAGGCGGAACACTCCGGTACCTCGGAAATGGCCGTCGTGGCGGATTGCGTAGTCGTGCGGCGGCAGGAACTCGGTCACCTCGACCGGATCTTCGACGCTCATCCCCAGGATCCGGACGAGACCCACGGCCCGGATGCCGACCCGGACCGGGCCGCGGGTCGTCAGGTGGACCCATTTCAGGTCGTGCATCCATTCGGGCTGGCGTTCGACGTCGGCCAGGCGGACCCAGACCTGCTCGATCGGCGCTCCGATCTCGATCGTGCTCCGGATTGGATCGGGAACCGGATCGCCGTCGCCGACGCGCTGCCGGGCGCCCAGCCAGCGCTCGACCGCCCAGGCCAGGCCCACGCCGGCCGCGCTAAACGCGACCACCCGCAAGATCCATCGAATCATTGGGGCGCCTCCGGCTGGCCGACGACCTCGATGCCGGCCGTCGCCATCTCGGCCAGCGCTCGTTCGCCGTCGCCAGGAGCCAGGTCAACCGGCCGAATCCCGTCCGCCAGGACGCTGGTTCGGTAGCCCAGCCGGACAGCGTCGAGAGCTGTTGCCCTGACGCAGTAGTCGGTGGCCAGGCCGGCGATCACCACCCGCTCGATGCGGGCTGCCCGGAGCAGCCCATCAAGCTCCGTCGGGGACTCCCGGGCCGTGACGGGATCGCGCATCGAGAAGCCGGAATAGCCGTCCTCACCGGCCGTGCCCTTGCGGATCGTAGGGCCGTCGACCAGGAGATTCGGGTGGAGTTCCGCCCCCCACGTTGCCATCACGCAATGGACCGGCCAGATCCCGCCGTCCCGGGCGAAATGAGGCGTCGAGGCGGGGTGCCAATCCTGGGTGTAGGCGACCAGGGCGCCCGAGGCGTGGGCCGCGGCGACCTGGCTGTTGAGCAACGGGATAATCGCGTCGCCGCCAGTCACCGCCAGCGCCCCGCCTGGGTCCGCGAAGTCGTTCTGGACGTCGATGAGCAGGAGCGCCGTGGCCCGGTCGTAGCCAGGATCGAGCAAATGCGTCGTCATCCCGAGAGGCTACCCCAGTCGGGCGATCGCGACCGATCCGCAACCACGTGTTTCGGCTCGATCCGGTACGCTCCGGGGAGATGTACTTTGACGAGTTCAAGCACCAGCTCCCTGACATCGATGAGCGGGAGACCGCCGAGTGGCTCGAGTCGCTCGACCAGGTCGTCGGCGAGGAGGGGCAGAACCGCGCCCGCTTCCTGATCTTCAAGCTGCTCAAGCGGGCGCGCCAGCTCCATGTCGGCCTGCCGCCGCTCACGCAGACCCGCTACATCAACACGATCAGCCCGGAGCAGGAGCCGTTCTTCCCAGGGGATGAGGTGCTTGAGCATCGGATCCGGCGGATCGTCCGCTGGAACGCTGTGGCGATGGTCCTCCGGGCGAACAATCGCTTCCCGGGGATCGGCGGGCATCTCTCGACCTACGCTTCGGCGGCCAGCCTGTATGAGGTCGGCTTCAACCACTTCTTCCGGGGCAAGGACGGCGACGACGGCGGAGCCGGTGACCAGGTCTTCTACCAGGGTCATGCCGCTCCCGGGATGTACGCCCGGGCTTTCCTGGAAGGTCGCCTGAGCGAGGACCAGCTTGACCACTTCCGGCGCGAGTCGGTGCCCGGCGAGGGGCTGTCGTCATATCCCCATCCCCGGCTGATGCCCGACTTCTGGGAGTTTCCCACGGTCTCGATGGGGCTCGGCCCGATCAGCGCGGTGTACCAGGCCCGGTTCAATCGCTACCTCGCCAATCGAGGCCTGGCCGACACTTCGCAGTCGCGGGTATGGGCCTTCCTCGGCGACGGCGAGACCGATGAGCCGGAGTCGCTGGGGGCCCTGTCGATCGCCTCACGGGAGGGCCTCGACAACCTGACCTTCGTCGTGAACTGCAACCTGCAGCGCCTCGACGGGCCGGTCCGGGGCAACGGCAAGATCATCCAGGAGCTCGAGTCGATCTTCCGGGGTGCCGGTTGGAACGTGATCAAGGTGATCTGGGCCCGGGAATGGGACGACTTGCTTGCCCGGGACACGGACGGCGTGCTGGTCAACCGGATGAACGAGACGCTCGACGGTGAGTTCCAGAAGTTCTCGGTCTCCGGCGGTGCCTATATCCGCGAGCACTTCTTTGGTCCAGACCCGCGCCTGGCCAAGCTCGTCGAGCACCTGACCGACGACGAGCTCGCCAAGCTGCGCCGCGGCGGCCACGACTACCGCAAGGTCTACGCCGCGTACAAGGCTGCGACCGAGTTCAGCGCTGGGCCGACCGTGATCCTCGTCCACACGATCAAGGGTTGGACGCTGGGTCCGGGAGTCGAGGCACGCAACATCACCCATCAGGCAAAAAAGCTCTCGGAGCAGGAGCTCCGCATCTTCCGTGATCGGCTGGAGTTGCCGATCCCGGACGCGAAGTTGAAGGAAGCGCCGTACTACCACCCGGGTCCCAAGTCCGAGGAGGTTGAGTACCTTCGGGAGCGCCGCCGCCAGCTCGGAGGCTCCCTGCCCAAGCGGGTCGTCCGGGCGAAGTTGTTCAGTGCCGTGGCCCCTACCGTCGATGCCGAGTTCGCGGCCGGTAGCCCAACCCCGGTGAGCACCACGATGGTCTTCGCCCGGTTGCTCCGGAACCTGATCCGCGATGCCGAGCTCGGGCCGCGGATCGTGCCGATCATCCCCGACGAGGCACGGACCTTCGGGCTCGACCCGCTATTCAAGGAGGTCGGGATCTACGCAGCGCTCGGCCAACGCTATGAGCCGGTTGACTCCGAGCTGCTCCTGTCCTACCGCGAGGCAACCAACGGCCAGGTCCTCGAGGAAGGGATCACCGAGTCGGGCTCGATGGCCAGCTTCCAGGCAGCCGGGACGTCCTATGCCACGAACGGCCTGGCCATGATCCCGTTCTACATCTTCTATT
>PLZO01000065.1 GCA_003152165.1 Chloroflexota bacterium | reverse complement strand
GTGGTGCCGGCCAGTCGAACCCTGGCCAAGCGGCTGGCCTCGCAGCTGGCGAACGTCGACGAGGCGGATTTCCAGCGGGCCCTCGCCGGGGTGCGCGGTCGGACCGCCACGGCCGCCCAGCCGGGAAGCCCCCCAAGTCCGGCCGGTCCGGCGCTGCCGCCGGCTGGCCCGAAACGGCCAACCGTCCGCTAGACTCGCCCGGGGCGAGTGGCGAAATGGCAGACGCGCCGGCCTTAGGAGCCGGTGCCGCGTGAGCGGCGTCAGAGTTCGAGTCTCTGCTCGCCCACCATCCCGGCGGCGCCGGGAGCCGCCGCCTATACTCCCGGACGATGAACGTCACCGCCACACCCTCTCCGAATTCCACAATCCTGCTTGAGATCGAGCTGCCGCCCGAGCGCCTCGAGCGCTCGATGGACGAGGCAACCCGACGTTTGGCCCGGCGCACCAGGGTTGCCGGCTTCCGGCCGGGCAAGGCGCCGCGGTTCATGCTCGAGCGAGTGCTCGGCCAGTCGGCCGTCCTCGACGAAGCGGTCGAGCTGCTGATCCAGGCCGCCTACCGTGACGCGCTGGTTGAGCAGGGGATCGTGCCCCTGACCGAAGCCAGCGTGGAAGTTGTGCAGGCCGTCGAGGGCCAGCCGGTCATCTTCAAGGCCACCGTCCAGGTGCCCCCCGAGGTGATCCTGGGCGACTACGCGAACTTCAACTTTGCACCCGAGATCGAGGCAACCGATGACGCCCGGATCGATCAGGTCGTCAGCGAGTTGCGCGATCAGAACGCCACGCTCCGCCCGGTCGAGGATCGGCCTGCCCAGAACGGCGACTATGCCGTCATCGGTTTCGTTGGCACCCGCGATGGCCAGCCGTTCGAGGGTGGCTCATCGGACCGGATGCCGATCGTCCTGGGTGAGGAACGCCTGATTCCGGGGTTCGAGGCGCACCTCCTCGGGACGCGGGTGGGCGACCAGGTGGAGTTCGACCTCACCTTTCCCGACGACTACGGCGAGACGAGCCTGGCCGGCCACACGGCTCATTTCGCTGTCGAGGTGAAGGAGCTGCGCGAAAAGATCCTGCCCCCGCTGGACGACGAGTTGGCGACCCAGATGGGCGATTTCAAGGACGTCGCCGGGCTGCGCCTGGCGATTCGCGAACGGCTCGAGCGGAGTGCTCTTGATCGAGCCCGCCATTCCTTCAGCGACCGGATCATCCAATATGCCGTCGCCAATGCCACCCTCGCGGTGCCCCCGATCCTGGTCGACCAGGAGGTCGAGGTGATGCACGACGAGTTCCGGGCGACGATCGCCCGGCAGGGGATCGGTGAGGCAGCCTATCTGAAGGCGACCGAGCAGACCGAAGCGGACCTCCATACCGAATTCCGACCACGCGCCGAGGATCGCGTCAAGACGCTCCTGGTCATCTCCCGGATCGCCGATACGGACGGCGTCACGGTCGACGACGCGGCCGTTGAAGCCGAGGTGGCCGCGGCCCGACGGCGCTACGCGGGCGACGGGAAGACGATCACGTACTTCGAATCGGAACGTGGCCGTAACTTCATCCGGAGCACGCTTCGGCGGACCCGCACGGTCGAGGGCCTAGTCGACGCCTGGCTGGCCGCCCATTCCGAGCATCCGGCTCTGCCCCACCTCGAGGACGATGGCAAGTCCGCGATCGAGGCTGAAACAGCCGGCTCCAACGCCGCGATCGGGGCGACGGACCCGGCGACCGTCCTCGACCTCGCCGAGCCGGCCGGCAATCCAGCCTGACCTGGCGCCTAGACACTGACACGCCTGAGCGACTCGAGGAGAACCCGAATGCTCATACCGATGGTCATCGAATCGTCGAGCCGCGGAGAGCGCGCCTACGACATCTACTCGCGGCTGCTNNTCCTGGGCGACCAGATCGACGACCATATGGCCAATCTGGTGATCGCCCAGCTGCTCTTCCTCGAGTCGGAGGACCCGGAGCGTGACATCAGCCTGTACATCAACTCGCCCGGCGGAGTAGTGACCTCCGGTCTGGCGATCTACGACACGATGCAGTTCCTGCGGGCGCCGGTCAGCACCCTCTGCATCGGGATGGCCGCCAGCATGGCGGCAGTCCTGCTGGCAGCCGGGGCCAAGGGCAAGCGCTACGCCCTGCCCAACAGCCGGATCATGATCCACCAGGGCTCGGGCGGATTCCGCGGCAACGCGCCCGACGCGATGATCCAGATGCGCGAGTGGGAGCGGCTGGTCGAGGTCAACAATGCGATCCTGGCCCGCCACACTGGGCAGCCGATCGACAGGATCGTCAAGGACACGGACCGGGACTTCTTCATGTCCGGTGCCGAGGCCCGCGACTATGGCATCATCGACGAGGTGTACACGGCAACGGGGGACTCGTTGATCGCACAGGCTCACGATGCCGGCGCCGCCGGCGGCGAGATCGTTGCTGTCGACGAGGCACCAGCACCGAAGAAGCTCAAGGACTGAACGTGCTCGGACGATGGGCCGGGAGACCCGGGTGACCACGACAACGACTTCGAAGGGGCCAAAGGTCCCCTATCGGTGCAGCTTCTGCGGCAAGAGCCAGGAACAGGTCCGCAAGCTGATCGCCGGTCAGGGCGTGTATATCTGCGACGAGT
>PLZO01000013.1 GCA_003152165.1 Chloroflexota bacterium | reverse complement strand
TGACCTATGGCCCGATCCGAACCTTGCCGCGCCTACCGGGCGTGCCGGCTGCAGGGCCGATCGGCCCCAACCGTGATGTCGGGTCGGCCATCACGCAGCCATTGACGTGACCGATGACCCTGCGCAAGCGCGGCTCCCGCGACGACCGTCCGGGTGGAGGCTCGGACAGAGCACGGGCCGGCATCGGAAGAGAACGAGCGACGGCGGAGTTCCCGCGCGGCACGACCACCCCGCACACGTTCGCAGAGGATGCGCACCGGGATCTCGCGCGCGGGATCGACTGGATCCATGACGTCAGGCTCGTCTTCGGCCCACCGTGATCCCCCCGATGGCGAGATCGCAGCGGATGGTTTCGCTCGCACGGACGAATGAAGCCCTGCTCACTGAGGCCCGGGTCGCCGTCGTGGTCGATCCCTTGATCAAGGACCGCCTCGCAGAGGGCGCAGAGTGCAGGTCCAACACGTTCTGGACCGAGTCCGGGCACTCGGCCTCGGGCCTCAGCCCGTCGGCGCGTCGACCCCTCAGGCCGCCCGCCAGATCCTCCACAACACGCTCGGATCGCTGAGCGGGTCGCCCTTAACCAGGACGAAGTCGGCAAGGGCGCCCTCCCTGACAGCTCCGGCGTCGGGCTCACCGAGTAGCTCGCCGCCCCGCCACGTGGCGGCCCCCAGAGCCTCCCAGGGTTGCAGGCCCGCCTCGACGAGCGACTCAACTTCGCCTGCGAGCACGCCGGCGTGGGCGCCCCCGCCCCCAAAGTCGGTGCCGGCCACGATCTTGACCCCGGCCTGGTGCGCGATGCGGGCACTCGCCAGCGCGTCGCGCAGGAGCTGGTTCGAGTTCGCCCGCCCGGCCGCCGTCGCGAACGAGCTCCAGGGCGCGGTCCGCGCAAACCCAAGCCAAGTCTTCGGGACGGTGATCGTCGTGACGAGAAACGTACCCTGAGCGGCCATCGCCCGCGCGAGATCAGTGTCGATCCGGAAGCCATGGTCGAGGGCGTCGACGCCGCCGCCCACTGCGGCCTGCGCGGCGCCGAGGTCCATCACGTGTGCAGCCACGCGCGCCCCTGCAGCGTGGACGACCTTGACGACCCGGCCGATCTCGGCGGCTGTCCACGGCGAGCCCCCGCCCGGCGCCTGGACGTAGAGCTTGATGAGGTCGGCGCCGTCGCGCAGCTGGCCGAGCGCGGCCGAGGGCAGCGCGGCCGGATGGGCGATCGAGAGGCCGCTGCCCGCAGGCCGGCCGCCGGGCGATGCGATCCAGGTGCCCGCCGCCCGAATGCGGGGTCGGTTCGCCTCACCGCGCCAGCGGTCCCGAATCCCGAGGGCCAGGGCACGACGCCGACCGTCGACGGGGTCAACCCCGATCGGGCTACCGACGTCGCGCAGCCAGCGGACGCCGGCCTGCCACGCCAGCAGGCCATTCCGCTCCGCGACCGCGGCCAACACCGCTGGCCGATCACCGATCCGCGCGCGATAGTCGACCCCGCCCGGCAGCATGACATGACTGTGCGCGTCGACGAGGCCTGGCACGATCGTGGTTCCCCGAGCGTCGACGATCACCAAGCCTGCGGCGGGGCCTGGGTCCTCTTCGGCGTCGGTCGGCCGGATCCAGGCGATCCGGCCATCGGCGACGAGGACGCTGATATCGGTTTCGAGACGCGCAGACCGCCCAGTTGCGAGGTTGGCGCCCCGGTACAGGGTTCGTCGACCGCTCGGTACCTGGGCCGCAGCGCTCGGAGCCGGCGCCGCCGTGCCCTGTGCGGGGAAGCCGACCCCAGAAGGCCCCGGGGGGGAGGCGTCCGGATCTGGGCCGCTGGCAGAGACCCTCGGGCTCCCCGATGCAGCGTTCCCTCGGCAGGCCGCCAGGAACGCGGCTACCGAGGCCGCCGCCGTGAGCCGGAGAAAGCCCCGCCGATCGACCCCCAGCGGGCGCTCTCGATTCTCCATCACGGCAGGCTAGACCAGACAGCAGAATCAGGCAGGTTGGGCTCCATCTTCGCAGGCGAAGCCAACCCGTTTGCGTCCGTGCCATACGGTCACGGGAGCGCCCGCCGTCCATGACTGGCGCGTTTTGACGGTTCGGCCTCGTTGGCGCACCGTGATCCCTTGATGGATCCCGCGCGACTCAGCGAGCTTCACGCGGCGATCGAAGAGATCGGTCGCCGTCCCTTCGCGCGGGTGGAGACGGTCGCCAAGGCGAAGCACCGGGCTCGCGGTGCCCTCATTGCCTTCGGGCAGCAGCCGCTCCCGGTGACGGTCCGCGAGGCAGCGTCGGTCCTCGGCCATCGCCTCGACGAGTTCGACGCGGATCAGCCGGCGCTCGACTCGGAGCCCCTCCTCTGGGCGCTCCGAGTACTCGAGCGCGAGATCGCCGGCGTCAGGCGGAGCTGAGGGCCACGCCTCCGACAAGCTAGCCCATGCCGGGGTAGCAGGCCGACGGGCCCGCGCCCGAAGCGGACGATTCTGAGGTCAGGGCAAGGATCGACGGATCGGACCGGTGCCAACCTGACCCAACACGGTGAGAACGTCGTGCTCGATGCTCCGCAATAGATGCCCTGAGCGACCGGCTTGGGGATGGGCGCGGTCCGGCGTCCGTTGACCCCGATCCCGGCCGTCCCTACGATGCCGGGGTGAGCGTCCCGTCCGTCGAAACCTAGCCGCAGGCGGCGCCGCGGACGCCCTTCGAGGTGGCCGATGATCATCCGCGTTCGGAACCGTCAGCTCCTCGGAGCCCTGGTCGCTTTGGTCGGCCTGGGGATCCTCCTGATCGCCGTCCCATATCTCGCTGACCGGGCGTTCGCACTCGCCACCAACGGCGCCGAGATCACGGCCACGGTCACCGGCAAGACGACCCAGGACACGTCCGACCCCAATGCGCCAACGACCGCCGACACGACGGCCTACCACATCGAGTACAGGTTCACGCCGCCAGGCGGTCGGCCCGTTGCCGGTGACGACATCGTCGGTCGGGATGACTGGACGAGTCTCACCGTTGGCGCTCCGATCACGATCCGCTACGTCTCATCGGATCCGGGCATCAACGAGATCGGCAGCGGTACGCCCGCGCCCCTGGGGGACCTCGTGTTTGCGCTGCCGATCTCGGTCGGCCTCCTGCTCAGCTTCGTTGGCGGCCGCCTCTTCCTCTTCGCTCGGGCCGAGGCTCGCCTGCGGGCGCGGTTGCTCCGAGTCGGGGTCAGCGCCGTCGGGACCGTGGTCAATCCCAAGGTGGCCGTTGCGTTCTTCTCCCAGCGGCCGTATCAGCGTTTGGGCTATGGCTATGCGGACCAATCGGGGCAGGCATGGACCGGCGTCAGTGATTGGCTGCCGATTGGCCTTGCCCATACGTGGAAGGTCGGCGCCACCGGGCACGTCCGCTACGACCCGGCGAAGCCTGCCCAGTCGTACTGGTTCGGGGCCGCCGATCCGGCTGGTACCTGATCGCACCTCTCGTTCATCGACACGATGGGCTGATTGTCGAGGTTCGCGACGAAGGGCGGTCAGCATGATCCGCGTCCTCCGCAGTACCAACCAGCGCCGGGTGGCTCCGCAGTATTGTGCGAGTCATGGGGTTTGAGTGGGCCTACCAGAACGGGGTTCCTCCCTGGGACATCAGGCGGCCCCAGCCGGCGATCCTCCGGCTGGCCGAGCAGGGGCTGATCGCGGGCGACGTGATCGACGTGGGCTGCGGCACCGGCGAGAACGCCCTCTACCTCGCATCACGGGGCCTTGAGGTCGTCGGGGTCGATGCCGCACCAACAGCGGTTGCCCGGGCGCAGGAGAAGGCCCGCCTCCAGGGCAGCGGCGCGACCTTCCTCGTCGCCGACGCGCTCGAGCTCCAGACGCTCGGGCGCACATTCGACGTCGCGATCGACTGCGGTCTCTTTCACACGTTCTCGGACGCCGATCGCACCCGCTTTGAGCGCAGCCTCCATCGGACCCTGCGGGCGGGCGCCCGGTATGTGCTGCTCTGTTTCAGCGAGCACCAGCCGGGCGACCTGGGGCCCCGCCGGGTGACTCAAGCGGAGATCCGGGCGACGTTCGGGACCGCGTGGACGGTCGACTCCTTCGTCGCGGACCGGTTCGCCGCCCAATTACTGGGCGACGGAGCCGAGGCCTGGCTCGCCCTGCTCACGCGGATTTGACTGACCTCCGCCTCCGGCCCCAACAAGCCGTCGTGCCGCTCGCCTGTCTGCTCCCGCGGTGACCTCGAGCCACGCCTGAGCACCTCGCGGCTGCCCCGGGGGCATCGCCAGAGCCGTCCCGAGAGACCCCCGTGGTCGGTCCGGCCTACGTCGTTGGTCGCCACGATGGCTTGATCGTGACCCTCGAAGCGGGCTCCGCGGCGATGCCGTCCCAGTGGCTGTCAATCGGTCTGGCGGGCCATCAGTAGATGATCGGCGAGCGCCCGCAGGCGTTGGCGAGACAGGGCAGACCGAGGGTGCCTTCGGTCGTGCGGAGCAGACTCGCATGGTCGGCATAGGCCCGGTAGCGGTACCCGGCAGTGACGTCAGGCGAGATGATCAACGTCGCCACGTGCCCGCCGCCATCACCGAGCGAGCCGCCATTCGATCCACCTTCGTCGAACGTGATAAACAGGACGCCACCGGCGCGGAAGGCCGGACTCGCGATGATCTGCGGCACGAACGCGGCCAGAAAGGCGTCGCCCTGCCCGATCGAGCCATCGTGCATGTCGTTCGTGAGGTTGGGAATGATCAGCTCGAAGCTGGCGGCACCCGGATCGAAGGCACCTAACGGCCCGATGTTCCGACATTGGGCGGGGTTGCCGGCCACGCTCGTGAAGCTGATCGCGGGGTTGTGCTTGCGGGCATACGTGCCGGGGGCACCCGGGCCATCTGGACCGCCGTCCGCGGAGGTCCCGGTAAAGCAGCCGGCCTGGTCATCCTGGGCGTACACCCGCCAGGTCCGTCCGGCCGCCGCAAGCTGGCTGAAGAGGCTCGGTCCAGTGAGGTCGTAGACGCCGTCGGAGGAGACGCCGAGGGTCGAACCTGCAACGAGCGCGACATAGTTCGGTTCCGATGGGTGGCTCGTCGCGTAGTAGTTCGTGGCCAGACCGTACTGGGCCGCGAGGGCATTGAGATAGGGAGCCTGGCCGCTCCCGATGATCGCGCCGTACTCGTGGTTCTCCAGGATGATCCACCAGACGTGACTGAGCGCCCCTGGCGTCGACGTGGGCCGCGGGATCGGCGTTGCGGTTGAACGGGTGGGTCCGACCGTCGGACGGGGTGACCGAGCCGCTCCGGTCGACGATGTCGGCGAAGCCGTCCCACCCAGGCCTCCGACCCCGATGCTCGGCGACGCGCCGAGGGGCGCACTCGCTGTCGCGGACGGTGCCGAGCCAGGCGACGACGTCGCGACGATCACACCCAGGACCGCGCCGATCACGATGAGCGCGAGGGCGGACGTCCAGGGACGGGCTCGAATACGCAGGTACACGTCGGCATTATCGTCGCGACGGCCTCAGGTGACGGCAGCCGGGCGAGGTCTGCCGGCCCGACACGTTGACCCAATGGCGTCACGTGGCGGAGGCTGACCGAGCCCCGTCGCGTATCAGCGGCCGGGTGGTCCGTTCGGCTCGGTCTGAGCGTTCAGATCGCTCGGGAGGCTGTCGAGGGGTTCGATTGAGACCGCCGCCCTTCTACCTCGAGGCGTCAGGCGGCTGAGCGATCCCCGAGTGGCCCACGAGGACATGGATCGGCGGTCCGCCCCGGAACCCGAGACGCTCGAGGATCGGGCGCGCGTCCATGCGGCGATGAGCGCGGGAGTCCCGCGAAGGACGGCCTCGTCCCATCGGGCTTGGACGAGGGCCGGTACGCTCCGCGACCGATCGAGGGCGCGACGGTCGCCTACGGGATGCTCGCCATGCCGACGGTCCGACCGAGAAGGTCATAGAGAGATGAGCACTGCTCGATCCGCTCAACAGACCGCGGGTCCGTGATATCCGCGCCCACGCCCTTGACAATCCTTGCTTGACTCGGGCGCCCCTCTTCATAGAGCTGGATCGTGGGCAGAACGGGTCGCCGGACGCCGGTGGCGACGACGAAGCATCCACGTCTCTGGTCCGTATCTAAGATGAGTCGATGTCGTTCCCAGGTCTCGATCGTCGGGTCGGCGGTCGACTACGCTCGCTCGGCCCGGGTCGGAGGACCCCAATCTGGCCCGGAGGGCTGATCCTGCTCGCGTCGATCCTCGTGGTGGGGTGCACAGCGCCACTCCCGGTACCGTCGCCTTCTGCCGCCGCGAGTCAATCGCCGGCGGCGACTGCGACAAGCGCTCCGACGAGCTCGCCGGCGCCAACCCTCGCGTTCGTGCCATCGCCTGCACCGTCCTGCCAACCCGGCTGCCTCACGCCAGCCACGGTCGTGCGCCACGGATCGCGGGCCAGCAAGGTCGTGGCGCTCACCTTCGACGACGGCTTCAACGTCCCGGCCTGCATCTCGATCGTCGATACCCTGCTCGCCGCGGGGGTGACGGCGACGTTCTTTCCCAACGGCCAGTATGTCCGGGAGAACCCAAGCTTCTGGCACTGGGTCGCGGCGAACGGGTTCCCGGTCGGCAACCACACCACGACCCACAACGACCCCCGAACCCTCGCCGCTGCGGCCCTCGGGCTCAGCCTCGACTCCGACCGCCGGATCGTCGACGAAGCGCTCGGAGTCCCTTCGATCAACGCCTACCGTCCGCCCTATGGCGACTACAACCTGGCCGTCCAGCAGGTCGCGGCTCTCGCGGGCTACCCCGTACTCGTCGGCTGGGACGTTGACTCGCGGGACCAGAACGGCGTCGCCTCGGTCGCAGCCGAAGTCGCGAACGCGACGACCGGCATCAACGGCTCGATCGTCCTGATGCATTGCGGGTCGCGGCTCACGCCAATGGCTTTGCCGGCGATCATTGCCCGATACCGATCGCGGGGCTTCTCGTTCGTTACGATCCCCGAGCTCCTCGGTCTGCCTGCCCCGCCGGCCAGCTGGACACCACCGCCGAACCCGGATACCTGGGCCGTGAACGAGATCGCGCCGACCGACCAGCAACCGAGCTGGAACGCCAGTCCAGCCGTCGATCCAGCCGGCCATCTTCACATCGCCTATGAGACCCCGACGGGGATCGACTATGGCGATGACACGTCGGGATCATGGCGATCCGCAACGATCGCACCGACCACCGGCGTCACGTTCGTCTCCCGGCCATCGATCGCCCTCGACCCGAGTGGTGGTGTCGAGCTCGTTTATCTGTCCATGACGACCTCTGGCAGTGACGTCATGTACCAGCATCGGACGAGTGCCGGGGTCTGGTCGAGCCCCGTGACGGTTGCCAAGCTGGCGGCTCCAGCGTCGACGGCGACGATTGCGATCGATGGCGCCGGCCAGCCGGTCATCGCGTACGCCATCCTCGCGGGCGCCCACCAGGGGATTGCTCTCGCCCGCCTGACCGCGATCGGCTGGAGCGACGCGCACGTCCCGACGACGAATGGATCATTCCTTAATCCCTCGATCGCGATCGACCGACTCGGATCGATCCACCTCCTTGAGCGCCGTAACGGGTATCCCGAGCTCGACGAAACGACGAACGCTTCGGGATCTTGGGCGACGACTCGCCCCCGGGCCATTGCCGGCAGTGCGGTACCGTTCGCCGCCTTCGACCCGCTGGGCCGGCTCGTCGTCGCGGCGCAGCAAACGTATGGCTCCGCCGTCACCCTGGGAGTTCGATCACCTGCGGGCTCAATGGCGTGGTCGACGGTCACGACCGTCGGGGATTTGACCGGCCTCGCGCTCGCCCCGGACGGCAGCCCGATCGTGGCGTTCAGCCGCGTCGCCGCGTCTGGTGGGCCGAGCCGTGTCTGGCTTGCCGGGGATCGAGCCTTCACAGGGCCCAACCTCGTCGCGCCAACGCCGGATTCACCACCATGAGCACGAGCGGCCCGACACGATGACCACGTCGTGTGGGGATAGGCGCATGCGACACGCTCCGGACCTCGCACCCCTCCGGTGGATGATGCGACCCTCAATCGCCAGCCGTCCCGGTTGGACGATTGCCTGAGACCCTCAGGCTGGGACGTGCCCGTCCGCTCCGCAGATCGCCTTGAAGTGCTCCGCCGAGTGCTTGGCATCACGTTCGATCGCACGCTCGACGAACAGCTTGTCAGCGATCCCGCCCACGAAACCGCCAGGCAGATCGTAGTCAGGCTCGAGGCTGGAGTCGGTCCCGGTGCCCGCCGACTCGAAGCGGTTGAGCGCCGTGACCCGACCTCCGCCCGGTGCCGTGCCGGTGATCTCGAGGAGCCCCGGCTGCTCGACCCGCCTGACCTGCCAGCGGCTCTCCAGGTGCCCACCACCGAGCTTGAGGACCGCGGTATAGCTCGCGCCGACCTGGTCGAGCGAGCCGGTCACGTCCTTGGTCTCGATCACCGAGGCGTTCCACTCTGCGACGCGCTTGGCGTCGATCGCCTACGCGAAGACCTTCTCGTGCGTTTGGAGGTTCGGAGATGGGATCCATCCGAAAAAGCGTCCATGCGGGCAAGCCATTCGAGGAAGTCCGGATCGTGTCGAGCGATCTGACCGAACGACCAGCCGGCATACCGGCCGAAGTCGAGCACCGTGCTGAGGGTGGGCCCGGGGGGCCGTCCGGCGGTCTGCGACCAGACGGGGCTCGGTTGCCCGAGCGACCGGCGGAAGGGCTGGCGACGAGAGTACACGTCAGCCGCGGTCGTAGGCCGCGCGGGCATCCCCAGCGCTGAGGACCGACCAGGCCTGGTTGGGCGCCACCATGGGTTCAGCTGAACGGCCAGCCACGTCCGGGTGGTACTTGCGCGCCAGGCTCCGGAACGACGCTCGGATGACCTCGGGGTCCGCTCGGGGATCGACCTGAAGGATGCCGTAGAAGTCGACGAGCTTGGGCGGAGGATGAACGATTCCGATTGAGCTCCCCCGAGGCCGCCGTGACAGCCCACGAGGTCCTCGAATGAGACGACCTCGCCGGTGGTGGGGTCGACGCTGCTCAGCAAGACGATGTCGCCCACGTTCGAGAATCCATCCAGGCAGCGTACGCTCGGTGCCGTGAGGGGCCCGAACGGAGTGAGGGGCGTCAGCGGCGAGTCTGCCGCGCCGTTGCAATGCTAGGAGGGGAATGAGAGGCGATCGGGAAAGACCCGGGACGTCAATCTGGGCCAGGGCGCTACCTCGCGCTTACCGATCCCGAGAAGGAGATGACCCATGACCGACGACCGGATGATCGAGCGTAAGACGGTCACCGATGACGGCATCCAGCATCACGAAACGATCGAGACGACAGGGGCGCCGACCCAGACAACGCAGACGCTGGAGAAGGGCGTCGCTCATGGCGACGAGGAGGTCGGGGGCGCAGCCGGTGGAGCGGTCGGGGGCGCCGTCGTCGGGGCCGTCGTGGGCGGCCCGGTCGGGGCGGTCATCGGCGGGGCGATCGGCGCCGCAACGGGTGCGACCGCGGGCGCCGTCGACAGCAAGCGCAAGGACGAAGAAGTCGTCGTGACGAAAGAAGAGAAGACCTGGTAACCCCTCGCCAGGCAACCCAAGGACTATCGGCTGCGCGCCTGCGAAGCGGGTAGTCCTCTAATCGCCGTCCTGCGGGAGTAACCCCATGTCGATCGAGACCATCGTCATTGTCGTCGTGATCGTCCTAATTGTGCTATTCGTGCTCGGGCGTGGCAGGCTGCGGTAGGAGTCGTCCGCCGCGAGTGACCACGGGCCGTGACCATCAAGGGTGCAGTGTAGGGATCATGGCTGCACCGCACGATCATCTTGTTTGATCGTCGCTTCGTAGGAGGACCGATGAACGTCGATGAGCTGGCGGGTGACATCGCCCAGACCCTCGACGCAGGGCGTCGCAGGCTGGCGAGCGTTGACTTGGGCGGATTTCGAGCGTCGGCCCGGGCGGCAGCCCTTGACGCTTGGCCCATGGTCGGCGGGCTGTTAGTCATCGGAGCGGTCCTCGCCGGCTGGCTCTTCCTCGTGCCGGCGTTCCGGGCCAAGTCGATGGACAGCGACGCATCACCTAAGACCGCGGCGGACCCCCGTAGCGGCGCAAGCCGGGCTCTTCATCCAGGGACCCCGGCGGACCAGGTGAGCGGCGATGATAGGAAGGAGAATCCGGATGGCGAAGACCAAGACATTTGACACCGGTCAGACAGATCCCTTCAGCGAGCGAGTCGACGAAGCCACGCAGTCGCTTCACGAGCGAGGGCGCTCGGTCGCCGATCAGATACCCGGGGCCGTCGACGGCGCTCGGGGCATGATCGAAGCGGCTTCTGGCCAGCTCGATGATCTCTCGGATCAGGGCGTCATCGCGGCGCTCGGACTGTCGGCGGGCGTGACGATCGGGCTGTTTCTTGCTGGTGCTCCTCGCCTGATCCTGGCCCTCGCGCTGATCCCAGTCGCGATCATCATTCGCGCGGCCATGCAGCGAGGCGTCGGCCCGTCGCGACTGGTCAAGCTGCGAGGCAAGCCGGCCTTGCTCGATTGATCGTGGATCGGATGGGTCTCGCATGCGCGAGGCCTGTCTGGTCGAGCCATCGAGTTCCTCGACTTCCTCAACCTAGTCGCCCAGGGCCTTTCCCCCCGCGTGATCTAATCTTAAGGCTGGCGCCGGGGTTGCTGAAGTCCTCTTCCTGATCGTTGGTGACCTCGTGATGCTGGACCGCTGACCTCGTCGGGCCTCAGCTCGCGAACCTTTCGATTGCAGATCCGGGCCGATGGAGCAGGTCCGGGCAGCGTGGGAGCGAGTGCTCGTCGATCGGCCCGGCCACCGCCGACCGGCTTCGGGCCGACGATCGCCTTTTCGGGCGGCAGGTCTCCGTCATCGATCGTCGGGGCGATATGAAGTCGTAACGCATGGCGGCGCCAACCCCGGAAGTTCTGCAAGCGATGAACTGGCAAAGTGGTGAGCATCCTGTCCGAGGGTGCCACACGCCTCGGGTTGGTCCAGCATCCAGGGGCTCAACTAATCGCTGCAACGAGAGGTGACTGCAATGGCTGAGGATCGCACGAAAGGCGCGTTGAACCAGACGAAGGGCGTCATCAAGGAGAACGTTGGCAAGGTGACAGGAGATCATTCGACGGAGGCGGCAGGCAAGGTCGATCAGGCCAAGGGCAAACTCCAAGGCAAGATCGGCGAGGCGAAGACGACGATCCGAAATCAGAAAAATCGCAATAGCTGAGATCGTCCGCTGGGTTGTTTGCCCGGGAGCTCGGCTCCGCGCGCCACGCTCCGCGGACGGGGCCCGGTAAGAGGCGAGATTAGTCATGGTCATCTTCAGTGGGCTGGTCACTGGCTTCGGGCGGCTGATCGGCGCGGTCGGCATCCTCGGCGTATATGCCTGGCTGACACGCCCAGGCGGTTGGGCGAGCCAGACCGGGGCTGACTCGGAGGACGTCCGGGGCTCGGGCCACGAACCGCAAGTCACCCTCCGGGCAGTCGGTCCGCGGAGGGTCCCGCGGGGCGCGACGCCGCATGACCCTTCAACGAGAAACGGTGCCGCGTAAGGTCGAGCCGGCTCGCGACTCCGGCCCGACGACCGAAGCCGTGCCCAACGATGAAGGCGGTCCGCTCGGCACGGTCGATCCGGTCAATCCGCTCGTGCCAGGAGCGGCCCCTCGTCCTCCGAGCGGTCTCGCGACCGTCACCGTCGTGGTCGGGTTCGGCGGGTTGGTCGCTAGCCTCGTGGTGTTAGGCTCGGTGGCCGAAGGCGTCCGCAGCCAGGAGGTCTTCGCGCTTGATGCCTGGGCGACGCCCTTCCTCCACAGCATCGCCTCGCCGGGCTTAGACGCGCTGATGAACGGCTTGACCGACGTCGGGACGAGCCTCGTCATCATTCCGATCCTCGTGGTGGCCGAGGCGGCGCTCCTGAGGAAGCGTCACTACGGCTTGGGTCTGTTGCTGGGCGTGGCGATTGGGGGCAGCGTGGTCCTTCAGGCGACGATGAAGGTCTTCTTCGCGCGTCCACGCCCGCAGTTGGCGTGGGCGCAGGTACTACCTGACGGCAGCTTTCCGAGCGGTCATACGATGAATGCGGTCATCTTTTACGGCGCGCTTGCGTTGATCCTGTGGTCGATCTGGGGGCGCCGCGTGGGCTTGGTCGCGCTGGGCACAGCCGCCCTGCTCGCCTTCGGCGTGGGAGTCAGCCGGATCTATCTTGGCTATCACTACCTGACCGATGTCGTCGGCGGCATCCTGGCGGGGATTGCCTGGCTGATCGTGGTCGGAGCCGCGTTCCGGGCACGGCCGACGTGGCGACCGCGGCGCGTCAGGATCGTCGGCCGCCTCGGCCATTCGGCCACCGCTCCTCGCGGAGTCGTGAAGCCGTGACGTCTGCGTTGGTCATTGGCCGACGAAGAAAGAGTCGCCACATCGGCCAAGTCGTAAGAGAGGTTCGCAGCCAACTCCAACAGCCTCGCCGGGCGATCAAGGCTAACGACGGCCTACTCGATGTAACCGGCAATCTCCTCGCGGGCATCATCGTCCGCGCTTCGGGGCCGCTCCCTCGGCTCCTGGCTACTTGGGAAGCGATGTCGCGACCGACCTAGGCGAAAGTTCGGGTGGCCATGTCTTTCGGGCGCAGGCGCGCGAAGTGCGAATTGAGACGCAGCCGAGACGGGTCGTCGTGGCAGACGGAAACGCGCTCGGCAGGACGCCAATTACCGCCTCGATCAGGCCACGCGCAATGCGGGCGATCGTGCCCAAGAAATAGTCCGCCTTCGCGAGCAAGGCGATCGGTTCCCCGCCACGTGCTGAGGTGCGCTCCACGACAAGACGGGTCGATCAAGTCGGACGGCCCGGGCGCATCTGGGGTTTCCGCGCGCGTCCGCGGGCCTGCCAAGCTCGGGATTGCCCTGCTTAGGGTCTTGTGGCAGCAGGCTGAGATGAGGTGTCGAGGTTGGACGTTCTTGGCAGCGGGCTAGACCATGAACGTCGCGGTGGTCGTGGCACCAGAGGTCGAGCTGGAGTCGAAACGGAGCGCTTGCGAAGTCAGCGGCGAATCAGTCCCCGCCCAGGACTTCGGGCGCCGCATCTGGATTGGCTTCCCGACGCCCGGTGGCTCGTCGAGCCGGTCGCTCTCTCTTCCAAGGCCGGCACGCCGGTCTCGTGATGCCGTTCCCGTCCGGCATCGCGACGCTCGTGGCGCGGGGCCGGCTCTGCCTCGGAGTCGTCCTGCGTTCTCGCTAACACTCGTTTGATGATGGATCTCAGCGACATAAGGGTCTCCCGGTCGAAGATGCGTAGGCTGGACTCGACCTAGATCTCGTTCATGAGCTTGTTGAAGCACCACTCGACGAATCGTGGGTGCTCCTGGAGGTCTTAGGCAACGCCCCAGGCGCTTCAGCCGCGGCGCGAGCACGAGGTCAGCGGTGGGTTGGGCCGTGCTCCCCGCGGGCATTACCCAGGCCTGCATCGGGTCCGAGCCCCGTTGTCTCGCCGATCTCGAGATTGCTCAAGCCCTCGTCGTCAAGCTCGAGAGGGGTTGCTTCGCCAGGTCGGATGTTGACGAGACCTTCGTCATCGGGTTCGGGTCCGGTCGATTGGCCAGGTGCGATATTGCCGAGGCCTTTGTTCTCGCGGGGACCGTCCACCAGGCTGGGCATTTCGATAACCTCGCCGGCCCAGGGTTCCGCATATTCCTCGGTGTGCTGCTGGCGATCAGTCGCCGCGGTCGAACTGATCGTGAGCAGGGCCTCGTCGACCGTCTGGCCATTCTCGGCCGCCATATCGCGCAGGTCTTCATAGGTGAGGTTGTTGCCCATCCGCTTGTGGGCATCGTTGCAGCCGCAGGTAAGGCACATCTTGATTGTCTCCATTCATACGCGGGGCGGATCTGGCGGCGGGTCGGGCGCAGTCACAGCGCCGCCCCGGTTCGGACAAACCGGCGAACCACGTCGCAGGCTTTCAGTATCGAGTCGTTCCCTGAGAACCCGCGGGCTCCGTCGAGCCGACACCGTCTTCATCGTCCTGCAACGGGCGCCCGTCGGGCGTGCTGGTGCGGTGACGGTTGCCGATCGACGGACCTTGCTCCTTGACATCCTTGACCTGTCCGGCCTGGTCCGGGTTCCAATCGCTGTTGCTACTTGCCTGGGTGCCACGGCCACCATTGGTCTGGCCGTTCGACTCGCGCTCGGTCATCAGCTGACCGCCCTGATTACCGCCCATTGCGCCCTCGTTAGCACGACCGCCGGTTATCGCTAAACCCTCGGCCATTCGCGCTGTCAGGAGTGTCGTCCTTATCGAAGGCGGCGTTGCGAAGCCCTTGCAGTCATCGCTCGCCGGATGCCCCCTCTCGGCCAAGCGACGCCCGCAGGTGTCGGCCGCTCGGGTGTCCCGGCGACGTCCTCCCGAACTGTCAAAGCGTTGAGTCGAGAGTCCGAGATCAGAAAACTCCTGCTCGCACTCGTCAAGTGGGCATCGGCGCGAGGCGGATCGTCGGAAGCAGGAAAACCAATGCGATGAGGTGGGCCCAGTAAACAAACTGCACGGACGATCAGCGAGCGCGAACGCGGTTTCGGTCGCGACCATGTATCGAGCAGGGCGGCTCGGGCCGGGGCGAGAGGCAATTCCTGGATCCGGACGAGGTCGACGCTCGCGAGCCTGCGAAGCCCTGACCCCAGAGCGTCGGGTATGTTGTCACCGGCAGGTGATCCAGGCGCATGACAACCGTCCGTTGATAGGGTTAGCGCTCACGCGTGGGTGGCTCCGTGGCGGGCGTCGAATACCGGCCGCTCAGAGCGGATCTCGGGCAGGTGGTCGAAGTTATAGGGTGGCGGCGGCGACGAGGTGGCCCATTCGAGGGTGTTGCCTTCCCACGGGTCGTCCCCGGCCGGCTCGCCGCTGCGGAAGTCCTCGGAGAATCATGTGCGAGCCGTGCACGCGACTATCCATGCGATTTCGAGCGAGGCTTCACGCCTTCGCTGGCTTGGTCAGGCTCGGCTCCCGGATCTTCGAAGGCGGGATTCGTGTCGCCGTCGTTCGATCCGAGGCCGGCTGGATAGCCGGTCGCCTGGGTCGTGCCGCTAACCGTGAACGCGGAGACCTCGATCGGGGCGGTCGGGGCCGCGTCGAATGCGATCGGATCGTCGATCCCATCCTGCTCGTACCCGGACCGTTTCATCGCCGCGATCCGCTCGCGGATCGCGCTGGCCCCACCTGCCAGCCGGGCGCGTAAACCGTCGTTCCGCAGGATGACCCAGCTAGCCAAGGCTGCGACGATCAGGCCGCCGATCGCCAGCGGCCAGCGCGGCCGATCCCGACGACGTCCGATGTGAGCGGCCGCGGCTGCACCCCGCACGGCGCTGCCGACATCCACGGACGAGAGATCGACTTTGGGCCATTCGACCTTCGAGATCGCGCTCGGAATGTCGACGTCCGGAAAGTGGAAACCTGAGCGTCCGCCAACGAGGTCATCGCGCTTGATCGGATGCTTCGTCATGGTTATCTCCATGTTGCAATCCACGCCGGTCGGCGCCCATGCTCACGGTGCCTCCGGGCAGGTTGCCGCGCATCACTTCGGAGCGTCTGGACCATTTCAGCTATGTGGCAGATCTGCCCCCGGGATCACGCCGGGGTTGGGGGCGAGGACCCAGTGTCATTCAGCTGCTCCGGTTGGGCCACTCCTGCGGCCGCGAAGATCTGCGACGTCGACGGTCGCCTCTGAGTGCCCGACTCAGGCGAGTCCGCCCCGCCCGCAGCGGAGCCTAGGCAACGACCCGAGGCGCCTCGGTCAGCGACAGGTCCTCGGTGAGCGCCAGGTCCACGCTCGCTTCGCGCTCGTCCGACGCCTCGGTCCGGACAGCCCGCTCCAGTCGAACCCGGGCGGAGCGGCCGTCGAGGATGAGCAGCGCGAGCGTATTGCCGAAATGAGGCCCGGACGGATGGTGCCAATGGATGGGCGGCGGCGGGACGCGGGTCCAGCGATCGAGGAACCGAGTGACCCGCTCGACGGTATTGCTCCAGCCGATGTGGAATACCAATCGCATGAGGAGTGGGATCGTGTTATTGATGGGCGAGCACGTGATCTGGTATACCCGCGACTCGAGCGGCATCTCGTAGTCAGCCTCCGAGACATAGGTGTGGTGGACGTCGCCGGACAGGACGCAGATAGTCGCGGGGGCGGATACGCCGTGCTCGCCTCGACCGACCTGCGCGAACAGACCCGCGAGTCGGTCGAACGACTGCCGGAAGGCCGCCCAATGCTCGAGGTCGACCGCCCGTCGGAGCCACTCCGCGCTCCTGGCGAGGACCCGCCCGCGCGATCCTGCACACAAGGCTTCGTTCCACGACTCGATGTCATGGAGCGCCCGTGGAAGGAGCCAGGGCATTGATGTCGCGACGACGAGGTGCTCAAAGCCTCCGTCTGCCACCTGGCGCTCGACCCAGTCGAACTCGCGATCGCTGATCATGGAGCGACGACCTTCGGCGAGGACCCGGCCGCAGCGCGAATCGATGACGAGCAGCCGCACTGGCCCGAAATCCCGCCGATATGACCACATCGCTCCCTTGGCGCCGTCCGCCTCCCGGTCGGCCGCCTGGGCGAAGGCTCGCAGCACCGCTTCGGCATCGGGCAGACCACGGACGACCGCATACAACTCGTCGGCTGCCAAGCCCGCGGGCGATAGGTTGCCAAGATGCTGGTAGATCCAGTACGACATTAGCGCGCCGGTGATCCGCTCCTCCCACCAATCGGTCTTCTGCATGTCGAGACGCCAGGCATGGGAGGTATTCCAGTCGTCGCGCACGTCGTGATCGTCGAAGATCATCGAGCTCGGCAATGTCGACAGGAGCCAGCGGACGGTCGGCTCGCCCCACGACTCGTAATAGAGCCTGGTGTATTCCTCGAAGTCGGCCACCTCCGCGTGGGGCGCCCGCCGGATATCCCGCCGCGTCCTGATGAACTCCTGGATCGCGGGCGACGTGTCGTCCGCATAGATCTGGTCGCCGACCAGCAGGAGCAGGTCCGGCCACCGCTCGTGGTCCTGGCCGATCATCCGGGTGGCGTAGGCGTCGAGCACATCCGGGGCGAGCTCCGGGCCGCCCCTGCGCTGGACCCGCGGGGGCTCGCGGCAGGAGCCGAAGAGGAGGCGGATCGGTCGGCTCGGGTCGACCGTCCGGATCCGGCTCGGCGGAAAAGTCGAGTCCGAAGTAGGCCAGACGGTGTCGCCGTCGAGCCGCACCACGTACGGGGTGGATGAGCCCGGTTCGAGCCCAGTCAGGGCCACGAGGGCGTAGTAGTGGCCGGCAACCGTGAACGTCCGCTGGTGTCCGCTCACGGCCCCGGCCTGTACCTCCGCCTCGCACGGGGTGTCGGTCTCGACCCAGACGGTGGCGTCGCGCTCACCGACGTGTCGCAGCAGGGGTCCGAGAAGAAGCTTAGCCATTTGGAGGGTTGTACCACCTCCAGGATCGGATGGGACATCCGCATGATGGGCAGAGCCTGACGTCGGTCGGTCATCAGTGGCCGCGATCGTCTCGGCCTGTTAGTCTGGCGACCATCGCCTCTCGCTGAACGGCGCCCGGTGCGCCCGGCTATCTACCGGTGATGAGTCGGCCGTCCAGGACTGCGGCTGGCTCAGGAAGGCCGGGCTACGTTCGCACCAACCCGGGCGGCGCCCACGATGCCGGCTGCGTTACCCAATGCTGCCGGTAAGAGCGGGGCCTTCGTCTTCAGGAACATCTCGTACTTCGAGAACCTCTTGGCCAGGCCACCGCCCAGGATGATCAAGTCGGGCCAGAGGTACGCCTCGTAACATGCCAAGAGCTCGTTGAACTCGCGGCCCCACTTCCTCCAGCCAATCTTCCGTCGCGTGCGCGCCGCGGATGAGAGGCGGGTCTCCGCGTCCCGGCCGTGGAACTCGATGTGTCCCAGCTGCATATTTGGCACGAGTCGGCCGTTGACGAAGAGCGCTGAGCCGATACCGGTTCCGAGGGCCAGCAGCAGGACCACGCCGCCCTGCCCCTGGCCGGCCCCGTAGGCGATCTCGGCCACACCCGCCGCGTCGGCGTCGCTGAGCACGCACATCGGCCGGCCCAATCGCTGCTCAAGCATCTGCTGCACCGGCGCTCCGATCCACGAGGGATCGAGCTGGGTCGCCGTCATCGCCTTGCCGGCCCTGATCACTGACGGGAAGCCAGCTCCGCCCGGCATGCCTGCCGTTAGCTTCCCCGTGATCTCGAGCCGATGGACCAGGTCGACCACAACAGCCAGCACTGCCTCGGGCGTGGCCGGCCCCGGCGTCAGCTCGCGGATCCGCTCGGTCACGAGCTGACCGTTGGCAACGTCGACCACCGCGGCCTTAATGCCGGTGCCGCCAACGTCGATGCCAAGGACCTCGCCGGTGAGGCTCGCATCGGGTGGCGGGACGTTCGCGTATTCGTTCACCGACGCAGTCGATTGTTCGCTCATCGTCGCGAGCATACGCCCGCGATCCGCCACGACGACGGGACTCCTATGGAGAGCCCCCGATCCCGGCAGCTCGGACGTTCACCGATGATCTACCCGACCTTGTTCACGCTAGTCTTGTTCGGTGAGATCCTGGCGCCGTCCTGTGGTTCCACGGCTGCCCGGGCATGGCGCCGTTCCTCGCATCTGCGACACGGCGACGAGACAGCTCGTTGAGGCGCGCCCGATCGCGGTCGCCGACCTATATGTGTGCGGCATCACGCCGTACGACGCCACCCACATCGGCCACGCCGCAACCTACCTCGCCTACGACACCCTCATCCGGCTCTGGCTCGACGCCGGTTACGAGGTGCGCTACGTGCAGAACACGACGGATGTCGACGATCCCCTCCTCGAGCGGGCAGCGGCGACCGGCATCGACTGGCGTACCCTCGCCGCGGAGCAGACCGAACTGTTCCGGCGCGACATGGAGAGCCTCGGCGTCATCCCGCCCGACCACTACGTCGCGGCGACCGAGATGATCGGGCAGGTTGCGGATGCCGTGCGCCGCCTCCTCGAGCGCGGCAGCGCCTACCGGGTCGATGACGACATCTACTTCGACAGTGCGGCGGCCGCCGCCTCCTCGCCGTGGCACCTCGGCCAGGTGAGCAACCTCGACCGCCCGACGATGCTCGAGCTCGTCGCAGAGCGCGGCGGCGACCCGGAGCGGCCAGGCAAGCGCGACGCCCTCGACCCGCTCCTGTGGCGCGGCGCGCGCGACGGTGAGCCGAGCTGGGAAACCGTGCTCGGCGCGGGCCGGCCGGGCTGGCACATCGAGTGCTCGGTCATCGCGCAGGAGTTCCTCGACCTGCCGCTCACGGTGAACGGCGGTGGTTCAGACCTTGTGTTTCCGCACCACGAGTTCAGCGCGGGCCACACGGCTGCGCTGACCGGGGCCCCCCTCGCGAACCTGTACTCGCACACCGGGCTCGTGGCCTATCGCGGCGAGAAGATGAGCAAGTCCCGCGGCAACCTCGTGCTCGTCTCCTCGCTCACCGACTCCGGCGTTGAGGCGCGGGCGATCCGGCTCGCGGTGCTCTCGCAGCGCTACCGCGACGACTGGGAGTGGACGGACGAGCTCCTCGCCGAGGCGGAGCAACGTCTGGCGAGCTGGAGCGCCTGGGCCGCCCGCGGACGGTCAGCGGGGACGAGCGGCATGCTCGATGGACTGCGCGCCGCACTTATCCACGACCTCGACACGCCGGCCGCCGTCGCCGCTGTCGACGCACGGGCGGCAGGCGGGTCCGCTCCGGCCGAAGGGGATCTCACCGCGATCAACGCGCTCCTCGGTATCCGCCTCTGACCCTCACGCCCAGTCGACCATCTCGCTAGGGTTTTCTCTACTGGTTGTCGAGAGCAGGGCGATACCTCCGACCCTGTTGTGAGAGCGCCCGATCCGGGTGTCATGCGGGAGAAGCGAGGGCTCGCGTTTGCCACCGTGGGCGGCGCGTGTGTATCGAAGCCGAGCGGCGTCGGCGCGACCGCCCCGGCCCGGATCAGCGGAAGGCGGCTAGGATCGCCGCGATCTCCGCGTCGGCCAAGGCGATCGGGTTCGCGCGCATGCTCGCCCCGCGCGCGACTCGGTGACGAGCGCCGGGATGTCCGCCTCGCCAACCCCGACGTCGCCGAGGCGCGGCAACCTGAGCTCGCTGGGGAGGGTGGCCAGCCTAGCGGTAACCGGCGAAGCCCTCACGGCTCCAAGAAGTACCCAGCGCGAGAAAGCCGAGCCGGAGCCCACGCTGGAGGAGCTGGCCAAGGGAGGGTTCCGTCTTGGTGCTCGACTACCCCGAGCGATCGGCCGACCCCGAGACGGTCCGCCGGATCGTCCTCTGCAGCGGCCGCATCTACCCCGACCTCGTGCGCTCCCCGCGCCGGGCCGAGGCGGCCGACCTGGCGGTTGCCCACGTGGAGCGGCTCTACCCGTTCCCCGGCCGCCAGATCCGCGACCTGATCGGTCGTTACCCGAACCTCGACTCCGTTCTCTGGGCGCGGGAGGAGTCGCGCAACATGGGGGCCCGCAAGTTCGTGCTGCTGAAGCTCCGCGAGATCGTCTCCGCCCGCCTCCGGATCCTGGACGTCTTGCGCCCTGAGCGCTCGGCGCCTGCCGATTTCCTTGGCAGCCCAGAGCCTGCTACGATTCCCGGCAATGACACGCCCGAAGCGCGCGAAATCGGATACTCCGCCGCCTCACGGCGAAGCTGCGTTTGGTGGCGCCATTGCGGGCGCCATCGCGGGCGAAGTGACAGGCGCGATCGTCGGTGGTCCGCCAGGGGCGATCGTCGGCGGCATCGCAGGTGCTGCCCTTGGAGGTACTGCCGCCAAGAAGGCTGTCGAGGGTGCGCCGCCTGGAGACCAGTCCGCGGCGAAGCCATCCACCGCGGCCCAGAATAACCAGAGCGATTAACGGAGTTAGAGCCGCTCAAAGTTGCCGCTCCGACCGGCACGGCCCGGTCGCCTAAGAGCGCCGCTCGCTTTCGGGGCCGGTGCTGACCAGGCCGGGTGGGCGGCGCGGTTAGGTCAAGACTGAGCGCGGGCCGCCTCAAGCTTCAGGAGCTTGTCGAGGATGGTGCTGATCGCGTCGTCCTGTGACTGGAGGTGATCCTGAATTTGCTGGGCCTCGTGGAAGGTCGCCTCGGCATCCTTGTAGGTCATGTCGGCCCGCTTGTCCGAGGATCGTGACGCGATATTTTGGCCGACGATGATCACCGAGAGCAGGACCAGCTGGAGGAACGTCTGGCTGATCCACTGGACGAGCTGGAACGGGTCGCCCGACTTGAGCGCCGAGGGCAGGGCGACCAGGGCGAGGATGGCGAACGCATAGGCACACCACATCGTCCCGACGGCGCCGGTGACGCGGACGGCGATCTTGCCGTTGATGCCGACGGGCTCGTCGGCCATCTTGCGTTCTGCGATGTGCGGGTGCGGCTTGCGCTCGAAGGCCAAGGACATGCTCGATCTCCCTAGGGGCTGTTGGCCGGTCGTCCGGCCGGCGGCGCGCTTCGCTCATCATTGGTGGCTGATTCAAGGTTCTGTTGCCTCGGCGGCGTTCGCGTCGGCCCATCAAACGGGAGGGAACCGACCAGGCCACGCGGTCGTCGGGATGTCGGCCCTGTCTTCGAGATGCTCCTGTCACCCAAAGATCGTCGTCACGATCAGGCCGAGCGCCGCTAGACTCATCACGGCCGTCGTCACCCAGCCGACCACGTTCAGGAGCCTACCGTTCGTCCGTTCACCCATTGCCGCCCGATTATTTGAGACGAGCATGACCAGCACGAGCAGTGGTCCAGCGATCAAGCCATTGAGGACCGCGCTCAGGACGAGCGCGGTAATCGGGTTGATGCCCAAGAAGTTGATCGTCATCCCGACGAGCGTGGCCGCGATGATGACCGCGTAGAACTGCGGGGCGCGGCCGGGCTTTCGATCGAGGCCCGAGCGCCAGCCGAACGCTTCAGCGACGCCGTAGGCCGCTGAGCCAGTGAGGACTGGCACAGCCAACACACCCGCTCCGATCAGCCCAATCGCCAGGAGGATCGCGGCGGCGTCACCGGCCAGTGGCCGAAGGGCCTGGGCGGCATCCGTCGCCGAGGCGATATTGGTCTTGCCGGCGACGAACAATGTGGCGCCGGTCGCGAGGATGATGAAGTAGGCGACGATCTCCGAGAAGACCATCCCTGCGACTGTGTCCCAGAGGGCGTATTTGAGCTCAAAGCGCGAGGCTCCCTGGCGTTGACGCAGGCGGCGCCGGCCGATGCTGATCTGCTCCTCGACTTCCTGACTCGCCTGCCAGAAGAAGAGATACGGCGAGATCGTCGTGCCCAGGATCGCGACGAGGATCCCGATGAATTTGGGATCCAAGCTGATCGTGGGGATCAGGGTGCCGGCCAGGACCCGCGCCACATCGGGCCGAGCGAACAGGGCCGCCCCGATGTAGGCGAGGAGCGCGAGCGCCAACCATTTGAAGACCTTGTCGATCAGGTGGTAGCCGCCGAACACCTGGAGCCCGATGATCCCCAGACTGACGGGCACGATGAACACTACCGCGGGGATCGGCACGAGCAGGTTGATCGCTGCAGCGATCGCCCCGATGTCGGCACCCGCATTGAGGGTGTTGGCGAGGACGAGGGCCAGGACGGCCGGATAGAGCAGCCGGGGGTGATGCTCGCGCAGGACGCCAGCCAGGCCCTTGCCGGTGACCAAGCCGATCTTGGCGCAGATGTACTGGACGGCGATCATCAGGGGCAACATCGCCACAACTGTCCAGAGCGTCGTGAAGCCGTATTGCGCTCCGGCCTGAGCGTACGTGCCGATGCCGGAAGGATCGTCGTCGGACGCCCCGGTGATCAGGCCCGGACCGAGGACCTTGCCGAGGCGCTTCAGCGGGTTCTTCTCGGCCCGCAGTTCAGCCGCCTTGGGATCGACCGGACGGTTGGGATCCACTCGCGGTTCGATTGCGTTCGTGGGTGGGCTCGACTCGGTCACGACCCGATCCTCTCCGATCTCGCAAGGCTCGCGGACTGGGGTGGGGCTGCAAGCTCGCTGGGCGCCGCAGGCAGCCTTCAGGCCTCCGGCGCTCCGACGCCGGTATCGGTGTGGGCATTGGGGTCCTCGTCGGTCGGTCCGGGCCTGGGGTCAATCTCGGTGCGCGGAACCGTCTCGCCGGGACGGTCGTGCCCGCCCGACCCGTCGGGTTGGGAAGAGGGCCGCTGCCCGCGGTCTGCGGGCTGATCGATCCACTCCCGGTCCTCTTCGATCTCAGCGGGAAGTCTCATTCGTTCTTCGGTCATGTCCGGCCTCCGTAGCGGCGAGACCGCTGGGTTGAGCGGCCCCGAAAGCGTCCACCCGGCACGGGCGGCCGGGCACACGATGCGAGCCGAAAGTCGTTGCAACCCCCTCGCATTCGGCGGGAGCTGGGTTGGAGCCTGCTGGGACCGGATCGTCTCGCCGCTCGCCCAGGGCCTCTTGACGGATCAGTACCTTGGCGAGACGAACCTGGCCAAAGTCGCGCGCTCGACGAGATTGCGGCATTCGCGGCCTCCTCCGCCATCCTTTCGATTGGCATCATCCGACCAGCGACAAGCCGGTCCGGGTGCCACGGCCACCTGGTTGCCGAAGGCACCCCCGCTCGCGGCGCTCGCGAACCACGCGGCCCTATGGCGGGCTCGCAAGGCTAGCGCTGGCCGATCAGGGTCAACCCGTGACGGGCCGCCAGGTCCGGTACCCAGTCCATCAGGAAGTCGAGCTCGTAGTCGCGGGCCAGCGCCATGAGGCGCTCCGGGTCCGGCGCACCGCCGCCGTCCACGTACGCCTGGCCGAGCTGGGCGAAGAAGCGTTCGAAGTCGGGTGGGAACAGCAGCTCCACGAGCCGGCTCATGCCGTCGGTCGGATTCCAGAAGGCGTGCGGGATACCGCGGGGCTTGTACACGTAGTCGCCCGGCCCGACCTCGAACTCGTCGTCGCCGATGCGGACGCCGAAGGTGCCCTCGACGACGAACGACAGCTCGTCCTCGCGGTGGTGAGTGTGGGGCGGGACGAGCGCTCGCGGCTGCACCGGGTGCTCGACGATTGCGAGGGCGCCGCCGGTCATGGCCGCCGGCACCTTGAAGGTCACGCCCATCCCACCGAGATGCGTCTGAGTCCCGTCTCCCGCCCGGACCACGTACCGATCGACCATGGTCGCCATCGCCGCGCCCTCCATTCCCTTACTGTGTCTCTAATCATCTACACTACTGTAAGATGATTACGAACGGTATCCTGTGCCGCGGAGGCGTGTCAAGACGTTGACGACACAAGATCGAGGCGACGTGGCAACAGCAGGCCGAACGCGCGGGCCCTACACCCTGCGCCGGCGCGCGGAGCGCGAGACCGAGACGCGCCTGGCCATCACGAAGGCGACCGTGGCCCTCCATCAGGAGCTCGGGCCGCTGGGGACGACGGTCGCCGCGGTCGCGGCGCGCGCGGGCGTGAGCCGCCCGACCGTCTACGCCCACTTCCCCGATGACCACGCACTCCTTGCGGCCTGCACCGCCCACTACCGGGCGCTTCACCCGGGCCCCGATCCGGCCGCCTGGGCCGAGATCGCCGATCGCCTGGCGAGGATCCGGGTCGCGCTACCGGCGATCTACGACCACTGGGCCGATGTCGAGCCGATGGCGACGAGCGTCCTGCGCGACCACAGGGCGGACCCGGTCCGGGCCGTCGGGGCCGGCTTCGAGCGGTTTGCCGCGACATGCCGACAGGCACTGGTCACGGGGTGGTCAGCGCGTGGTCGCCGGCGGAAGCTGATCGAGGCTGCGGTGGGCCACGCGATTGCCTTCGAGACGTGGCGGTCGCTCGTCCGGGATGAAGGGCTGTCGCAGAAGGAGGCGGTGGAGCTGATGATGGCCGCCGTCACCGCCGCCGGGCGCGGCAGACGCCTCGGGCCCGCTGCGGACTAGCGGACGTCGCGATCGACCTCGGTCAGGGTCGCACGACCTCACATCGACGATCCTGTCACGAACTGCGCTGGTCGCGATCTCGACGCGACTGGCCGCGCGGGCGGACACGATGTCCGCATCGTCGCCCGGCGAGTGGCTCGGATTCGTAGACTCTTGACATTGCACCTACTCCAACGTCTAGCCTGCGCTCCATGAACGTATCCGAACTGGCGCGAGAGGCCGGCACTTCGCCGGGCACCGTGCGCTTCTATGAACGCCAAGGCGTTCTCCCGGCCGCCCGCCGAGAGGGCAATGGGTACCGCCCGATACGACGACGTCGACCTCTGCCGTCTGCGTGTCCTGGTCTCGCTCCGAGGTCTCGGCTTGAGCGTGATCGAGAGCGGCCAGTTGGCCAGCCAGTGCGCCGCCGGCCAGTGCGACGACATGTGCTCCGACCTCCTCCCTCGGCTGGCGTCTCGACGGGCCGAGATCGCTGCTGCTCGCGTCGAACTTGAGCACCTCGACGCAGAGCTCGTCCGGCTGGAAGGGGCGATCGACCGAGGCGCTCCCACTGCCACGCTATGCCTGGAGAGGAGGGATGGGGATGCTGCTTCGATGCGACTGCCCGTGCGGGCCTGACTGCCCGTGCGACTGCTGCTGCTAATGCCAGACGAGGCCGGCGATCGCACACGATCCGCGGGATCATGGTGGTCCGTGGCGCCCGCAGGCCTCGCGGCGTAAGGTACGGCCATGAAGGCTGAGCCGACAGACCGACCGCACAATCTCGAGGTCGAGTTCTGCGTCGTCTGAAACTACACCGATCGAGCCACCGGTCTGGCGGCTGAGCTCCTCAACGCGTGGGCGCCACGGATCGCCCGCGCGACGTTGTTGCCGAGCAGCGGCGGCCGGTTCGAAGTGACGCTCGATGGCGAGCTGCTCTTCTCGAAGGCGGCCCTCAACCGACATCCCCGCCCGGGAGAGGTGCATGGCCTCGTTGCGGCCAGACTCGGTCCACCGATCGAACGCGACGAGTTTCACTAGGCCGCGGCAGCCAACCCGTTCGTAGGCAAGTTCCCGAGCATGTGCGCCGCAGTTGTCCGTGGGCGGACCAGTACCCCCCAACTCCAGGGGCTGCCAGGCCCGCCACCATGAGCAGTTAGTGGTCGATTTCGTTGTCCATGGAGGGTGGACGGTGGCGCGGTGGAGTTCCTTCGTGCTAGCTCCCGATGGCGAACGTGACCTGCACGTCGACCTCGATCTGAGTCGTGCCCGCCTGAACCGGCGTGGAGATCTGAGACCCCGCGACCGGTGGAGCCGCGGCGAAGGGGATCGGGCTCGGCGAGGTGACCTCGCTGATCGAGATCGGTGCTCCGAGCGTGACAGAGGCGGCCTGCGCGAGCGTCCGGGCGCGCTGTTGTGCGTCGGTCATCGCGGCCGCCCGCGCCTTAGCAGTCGCGGCGCTCGGGTCGGCGAGCGAGAAGCTCACGCTGCCCACCTGGTTCGCCCCCGCGCCCACGGCCGCGTCGATGATGGCCCCGGTCTGATCGAGCTGGCGGACCGTAACCTGCAGCGACTGGCTTGCCTGGTACCCGGTGAGCTTCAATGGGCCGTTGCCGGTGGCGCCGTTGCCGTACTGCGGCTGCAGGGAGATCCACTGCGTGGCGAGATCGGCGTCCGCAACGCCAGCGGCCTTGACCGCGGCAACGACCTTGTTCATGGCGGCACTGGCGTCCTGCTGCGCCCTTGACGCAGTGGCGGCCTGCGTCTGCACGCCCACGCTGAGGGTCGCTTCGTCGGGAGTCATGATGATGATGCCGGACCCCGCGACCGTGATGCCCTGCGGGCCTGGGCTGCTGCCGGATGGGCTCGTCGTCAGAACCTGGGCAGCCACGCGGGGGGCACCGGTGAATACCGGGCTGAGAACGACGATGCCCAGAATCGCGACCGCACCGAGGGCGGATGCGCGGAGGATGGCGGATCGGGTGGCGGACATGAGGTGCCTCCTATCAAGTGTCGACGGCAGTGAGACGGTCGGCTGACCTGCCTGGTTCCCGGAGCCTTGGCCGGTTGCATGCGGGGTCGCCGAGCTCGCGGGCCTCCACAGCATGGACGAGTCGCGCCACGATCCTCTGATCGTGCGCCCAAAGAGACTGGGTGAACTCAATCCCCGGGGTTAGCCGCGCTCCATTGGTTCCGCTGGCCCAACTGAACGTGTCGTGCGACCATGCGGCTGTGGCTAAGGCTCGTCTGTTCGTCTGTCTCGTCGTCGGGCTGTGCTTCCTCGTCGTCGGGTGCGGCGCGATCCCGTCTCCGACCTCGCCGGCGGCTTCAGCGGGATCCGCGGGGGCCGCCTCGATCGGAGATGGCGTTAGCCCGACCGCGGCGCGGCCCCTCACCTCGACAGCGTCCCCCACGCCGGCCGACTGGCCGACCTACCACGGCAACAGCGCGCGAACTGGCGTGGCGATCGGCTTCCCGACCCTCCGCGGCGGGCTGCTGAAGGCGTGGGCGGCGACGCTCGATGGAGCGGTCTATGGTGAGCCGCTCGGGGTGCGCGGCCGGGTCATCGTGGCCACGGAGGGCGACAGTGTCTACGCCCTCGACCCCGCGAATGGCCACATCGTCTGGCGACGCCACCTGGGCACGCCGGTGCCGCTCTCCTCGCTCCCATGCGGCGACATTGACCCGCTCGGGATCACGAGCACCCCGGTCTACGACCGGACGAGCGGGTCGCTCTTCGTCGTGGCGGAGGTCTCCGGACCGCACCACATCCTCTTCGCCCTGGCTGCGTCCACGGGCGCGGTGCGCTGGTCACGCATTGTCGACCTCCCGGGCGACGACCCGCTCGCCTACCAGCAGCGGGCGGCCCTCGCACTCGGCAACGGCTACGTGTACGTCGGCTTGGGCGGCCTGGACGGCGACTGTGGAGCCTATCGCGGCGAGGTCGTCGGGGTGCCGCTGAGCGGCCATGGCGTGACGATCGCCTACCGGGTGCCGGTCGCGCGGGAGGGTGCCGTCTGGGCGACCGGCGGCCCCGTCCTCGACACCCACGGCAACGTCTACGTCTCGGTCGGCAACGGCAGCTCGACGACTAGTTACGACGGCAGTGACTCCGTCCTCGAGCTCTCGGCCACCCTGCACCTCCGATCGCGGTTCGCCCCGACCCAGTGGGCGCAGGACAACGCGGCCGACGCCGACCTCGGCTCGCTGAGCCCGGTGCTCATGCCGGGCGGCTGGGTCTTCATCGTCGGCAAGAGCGGCACGGGCTACGTCTTGCGTGCGGGAGCCTTGGGCGGCATCGGTGGTCAGGTCTCCTCGCGCGGGGTGTGTGCCGCGTTCGGGGGTGCGGCCCAGACCGGTTCGACCATCTACGTGCCGTGCTCGGACGGGCTCCGCATGGTGCAGATCGGGTCGGCCGGCTTGATCCGGCTCGGGTGGCACACGAGCTCGGGCGCCACGGGGCCGCCAGTCATCGGCGGGGGGGCCGTCTGGAGCCTCGCGATTGGAGCCGCTGAACTCGTGGCGCTGTCGCCCTCGACCGGGGCGGTCCTCGCGCGCATCGGCCTCGGCGCGGTGCCGCACTTTGCCTCGCCGACGCTCTGGGGCGGCCTCGTGGTCGTCGGGACCATGGCTGGCGTGACCGCGATTCGGGCGAAGAGCTGAATGTGATCGGTCTAGAGGGTCAGCAGACGGGCGCAACGTAGTGCCGCCATGCTCGGCCCGTGAGCACCGTCGGCGGGCGTCCTAGCTCTAGTTCCCAATCAGGTTGTTGACGGGCTGAGGTCCCCGATCGTTCGGCTGTTGGTGTTGCAAGCCACAGTCGAAGAAGGGACCCTCATGGCTCATCCTAATGCCCGCCTGACGCCGCACGGCCGACGCCTCCTGGCCGATCGGATCCTGTCCGGCTGGACGATCACGGCCGCCGCCGGAGCGGCTGGCATCAGCCGTCAGACCGGGTCGAAGTGGTGGTGTCGCGCCCAGGCCGGCGTCCTGACGCCGCATTCCTGGAGCGGGCGTGGCGCTTCTATGCCAGTCATGGGATCACGTCCGCTGGACTTCTGCGGCCGGCGTTGCGCTCGGCGAGCGATGCGGCCGCGAGCTGCGGTCGGCCAGGCCAGCCCGTCCTTCGAGGCGGTACCGGCGGACCCACTTGTGGCCCGTTGCCCGACTGATGCCCTGGGTCCAGGCCGCACTGGCACCGTCCATCCATCGCCGACCACGCGATCGATCAGGAGCTGGCGGCCAAACCGATTGAGTCGCGCCGTACGATGCGCCACGAGAGCCTCCTTGCGGTTCGGAGCTTCAACACCCCGTACCGTGCCCGGAGGCTCTCACTTGTCAACAACGCCCCTAAGGATCCGTAGGCGGCCGCTGGATACGGCCGGTCATGGCCTGTCGAATGGCGCCGGTGCACACGACGCGATTGCGGCCGGCCTGTTTCGCCCGGTCGAGGGCTCCATCGGCCCGTCGCAACAGCGGCGCCCCGCCATCCCCGACCACGAGTCCGAATATGAGATTGGCCCCCTCGGCGTCGGACAGGCCGCAATCGGTCAGCGACCGCCGCGTCGCGTCATGCCCCGGTCTCGTTGCCGTCCCGGCCCCGGCCGAGTTCGCCGCGGACCGCCGCCGCGCCGTTGGCTGTGGACCACGCCCTGACGGCAGTGGCGAGCGCCACCGATCCGGGACGGACCGCGAGACGGTCGTTGGCGCCGCGGATTCCTGCGCCGAGTTCCGCAAGCCGTCCGCGATAGGCGGGCTTGTCCCCGTTTGTCCGGTCCGACGACGGATAGACATCGAAGTAGCCGTCGCTGCTCACGACGATGTTCGCCTCAGGGGGAGAGAAGGGTGTTCGAGCCATGGGCTGAGTCCGATCCGTCGCGCGCTTCGGACAAACCGAATGGCAGCCCGGCGCCTGCGACGCGAGAGCCACCATCAGGCCAGCGCCCGATTCCGTCAAATGCTCCAGCGAGGAGCGGCGGCGAGCCGGCCCTCAGGCGAAGACAGGCGTCGTTCAGCGTCTTATCAGCCGCTACCCCGATACTGACCAGATGGACGACCTACCCCGTCCGCAGCCCGGGCCGATGTCGCGACGTCTCGCCCGAGTCCGGACACGCGTTCGGCGCGGGACGCCGTTCATCGCCGGAATCCTCGCCGCATTCATCGCGATCCTGCTGCACGGCGCCTTCTTCCCTGGTCCGCCCCAGCTCACCCAGGCCGACGTGCAGGACAGCGTCGCCCAGGCGCTCGCGTCGCAGACGCCCGGACCAGCCTTCTCCCAGCGCGTCTATGCCGACGTGGAACCGTCGCTCGTTGCCATCCAGAGCGATGGCGTCGACGCCCAGGGCAAGGCCGAGCAGAGTCTGGGCGCCGGGGTCGTCGTCGACGCCGCCGGAGACATCCTCACCGCCCTCCATGTCGTCACGGGTGCGACCTCCATCAAGCTCACCTTCGCCGACGGGAGCACTTCGACCGCCGACGTCACGGTGCGCCAACCAGCCACCGACATCGCGGTGCTCCAGGCGAGCCAGCTCCCGGCGACCGCTATTCCGGCCACACTCGGCAACCCGAACTCGGTCCAGGTCGGCAGCGAGGCCTATGTCGTCGGTCATCCATTCGGCCTGATCGACTCGCTCAGCGCGGGCGTCGTATCCGGCATTGGCCGCTCCTTCCAGTTGCCCAACGGGGGCCTGGTGCTGCACGGCCTGATCCAGGTCGATGCAGCGATCAATCCGGGCAACTCGGGCGGACCGCTGCTCAACCGCGACGGTCAGGTCATCGGCATCGTCACCGGGCTGGTCAACCCCACGAATAACGACGTGTTCATCGGGATCGGTCTGGCAGTGCCCATCGACGTCGCCGGCGGGGCCGCCGGCTTGCCCCAGTACTGACGAGGAGAAGGAGACGGAATGACGATGGATCGCGACGCGGGTTCCAAGCCCAACGTGGCGATGGAACGCCTGCTGTACGAGGTCAAGAAAGTGATCGTCGGCCAGGATCATCTGCTCGAGATGATGATCGTCGCCCTCCTCGCCCGGGGACATGTCCTCGTCGAAGGCGTGCCGGGCCTGGCCAAGACGATGGCCATAAAGACGCTCGCTGAGGCGATCGGGGGCGACTTCAAGCGGATCCAGTTCACGCCGGACCTCGTGCCTGCCGACCTCGTCGGGACCCGCATCTACAACCAGAAGACGGGCGAGTTCAACACGTCCCTCGGTCCGGTCTTCACCAACCTGCTCCTGGCGGACGAGATCAACCGCGCTCCGGCGAAGGTGCAGAGCGCGCTGCTCGAAGTAATGCAGGAACGCCAGGTCACGATCGGTCGCGAGACGCACCGGGTACCCGAGCCATTCCTCGTGATGGCCACTCAGAACCCGATCGAGACCGAGGGCACTTACGCGTTGCCCGAGGCGCAGGTCGACCGGTTCATGCTCAAGGTGCTGGTCAGCTATCCGAGCCCCACCGAGGAGTTCGTCATCGTCGAACGGCAGACGAATCCAGCCGAGCCTGTCCACGAGGTCCTCTCAACTTCGGACTTGCTCGGATTGCAGCGCGAGGTCGACCGCGTCTACGTCGACCCTGCGCTGCACGAGTACGCCGTGCGCCTGGCAACGGCCACCCGGGTGCCCCGCGCGCACGGGATGCCGGAGCTCGAGCACTACATCACCTACGGCGCCAGCCCACGTGCGTCGATCAACCTGATCCTGGCTGGCCGCGCCCTGGCCTTCGTCCGCGGCCGCGACTATGCGCTGCCACAGGACGTGATCGACATCGCCCGCGATGTCATCCGCCACCGCCTCGTGCTGTCGTTCGAGGCGCTCTCCGACAACGTCACGAGCGACGCTATCCTCTCGACGGTCCTGGGTCGCGTCCCGGTGCCCGTCGTACCGCTCCGGGAACATGCAAGCGCACGCGTCAGCGCCTGAACGCATCCTCCAGCGCCTCGACTGGCAGGTCATCCGCCGGCTCGATGGCCTGCTCCAGGGCGACTACCGGAGCCTGTTCCACGGCAACGGGGTGGACCTCGCTGCGCTGCGCGAGTACCAGCCCGGCGACGACGTCCGGTACATCGACTGGAACCTCACCGCGCGGATGGACGCGCCGTACGTTCGCGAGTACAACGAGGATCGCGAGATCAGCGCGTGGTTCCTGCTGGACCTGAGCCCCTCGGTGGATTTCGGCAGCGTGGACGCGGATCGCCTGAAGCGGACCGTCCTGATCGACTTCGTCACGACGCTCGCCCGGCTGCTCACCCGGCGGGGCAACCGGGTCGGTGCCATCCTCTATGGCAGCGAGGTTGAGCACACGATCCCTGCTCGGGGAGGCCGGGTCCAGGTCCTGCGCCTGATCCAGGACATGCTCGCCCAGCCGCGCTTGGCCGGCGCCCCATTCACGGACCTGAGCCCGCTCCTCGCGGCCGCCAACCACGCGATCAAGCGACGCTCGCTGGTCATCATCATCTCCGACTTCATCAGCACGCCCGGCTGGGAGCGACAGCTCGACCTGCTCCGTCGACGGCACGAGGTCCTCGCGGTCCGCCTGATCGACCCGCTGGAGACAGACCTGCCGAACGTGGGCCCGATCATCATGGAAGACGCCGAGACTGGTGAGCAGCTCTACGTGGACACCGGCGACCAGGGGTTCCGGCGCCGCTTCCAGGAGGCGGCGCGATCACGTGAGATGGCCGTGAATGACGCGTTCCGCCGGTCCGGGGTTGAAGCGGTCTCGCTGTCGACGGACGAAGACCTCGTGCGGGCCATTGTCCGGATGGCGACACTCCGCCGAAAGCGACGCGGGTAGCCATGTCGTTCATCTGGCCACCCCTGCTCCTGTCCGTCCTGCTCGTGCCCCTCGGCGTCCTGCTGTACCGGGCCCTGGAGGGACGGCGAAGAAGGGCCCTGACCCAGGTCGGCCTGGGCCTGGGTCAGGCAACGGTCCGCCGGTCCGTGGGCATGCGTGCCCGGATCCCCGGCCTCCTGTTCGTGGCCGGACTCAGCGTGCTGATGGTCGCCCTGGCCCGGCCGCAAGCTACCGTCAGCCTGCCGCGGGAGGAGGGCACGGTGGTCCTCGCCTTCGACGTCTCCGGCAGCATGGCCGCCGACGACCTCAAGCCTACCCGCATGGAAGCGGCCAAGGCCGCCACCCAGGGCTTCGTGGAGCAGCTGCCACCCGGCGTGGTGATCGGCGTGGTGGCCTTCAGCAATACCGGACTGTCGATCCAGGCACCAACAGATGATCAGGCTAGTGTGCTTGCGGCCATCAAGCGCCTCGTGCCCGAGCAGGGCACGTCGCTTGCTCAGGGCATCCTCGCGGCGCTGAGCTCGATCGCGCTCGCGGAGAACCCGCCGGCGACCAACTACTACAGCAATCGATCGCCTGCCCCAACCGCGTCCCCAGCGCCTGTCCCGCCAGGATCGGACAGCTCGGCGGTCATCGTCCTGCTGACCGACGGCGAGAACACCCAGCCACCGGACCCGACGGCCGCGATCCAGGCAGCTGCCAATCGTGGCGTCCGGATCGACACAGTCGGGATCGGCAGCGCCGCCGGGACGACGCTCACGGTCAACGGCTTCAAGGTCCATACCCAGCTCGATGCTGCTGCGCTGCAGCAGATCTCACAGACCACCGGGGGCACGTACTACGCCGCCGGTGACGGGCAGGACCTGACCAGGATCTACCGCGACCTGGGCAGCCGCCTCGTCGTGCAGCCACAGATGATCGAGGTCACGGCGTTGTTCGCCGGCGCGGCCGTCTTGCTCCTGGCCGCTGGCGGCATCACTTCCATGGCCTGGTTCGGCCGGCTGCCATGAACGACGTGACCCGGCGATCCTGGTCAGGCGGGCGGGCCTGATGGAGTTCCTCTGGCCGGGCTTCCTGTTGCTGCTCGGGCTCGTGCCCTTGCTCGTCTTGGTCTATGTCCTGGGCCAGCGCCGGCGCCGTCCGGCGGGCGTCCGTTACTCGAGCCTCAGTCTCATCCACGACGCACTGCCGCGCTCTTCGTTCGTACGTCGCCATCTGCCCTTCGCCCTGTTCGCCGTCGCCCTGGCCGGCCTGGCGATCGCGGTCGCTCGCCCGGTCGTCGTCGCCAGCGTACCGACCAACCAGACGACGATCATCCTGACCATCGATGTCTCGGGCAGCATGTGCTCGACCGACATCTTGCCCAGCCGGATCCAGGCCGCCGAGGCGGCGGCAGCCCAGTTCATTCAGAGCCAGGGACCGGGCACCCAGATCGGCATCGTCGCGTTCTCAGGATTTGGGGAGATCGTCCAGGCGCCGACGACCGACCGGCAACAGCTCTTCGCCGCCCTGGCCAGCCTGACGACCGGACGGCGAACGGCCATCGGCAGCGGCATCCTGTCGGCGATCGACGCGATTGCCTCGGTTGATCCGAACATCGCGAAGAGCCAGACACCGGGCACGCCCGGGGTGGCCCCTGCGCCGGTGCCCAGGGGCGACTACGCCCCGGAGATCATCGTCCTGCTCACAGATGGCTCGAACAATGCGGGTCCGCTGCCGCTCGACGCGGCCCAGCAGGCGGCCGATCGCGGCATTCGCATCTACACGATCGGCTACGGCACTGCCAACGGTGGTGCGCTGAGTCCGACTTGCGCCCCGAACCTCGTCGGTCGCGAGCCGCCCGGTGGCGGCGGCGGGTTCGGCGGCGGGCCAAATGGGAACCAGCGAGGGATCGACGAAACTATCCTTGAGCAGGTCGCCGCCGCCACGGGCGGCACGTACTACCCGGCCGAGAGCGCCGACCAGCTCCAGGGCGTATTCGCGGGCCTGCCCACGAACCTCACCACGAAGCACGAGGTCGTGGAGATCGGCGTCGGCTTCGTCGCCTTCAGCGCCCTGTGCGCAGCGCTGGCGTTCATGCTCGGAAGAGCCTGGCGTCCGTTGCCCTGACCCCGACCTTCCTGGGGGTCGGATGTACAGTCCGTCGAGGAGGTGCCCATGCTCACGATGGCTGTCACGACGGCGTCGCGTCCTCGCCGAGGCCGGTGCCCATCCAGGGATCCGATCCTGGATCGGGTCGGTGATCCTGGCCGGCTCGATTCCGGTTGGGGCGATGGTCCAGCTGACGACCGCCGACACCGACGACATCCTTGCCGGCACCAAGGCCGCCCTGGACCGTGCCAGCGCGGAGTTCGCGGTCGGTTCGCGCCCGGAAGCGGCCCTGATCTTCTCCTGCGCGGTGCGCAAGGTCGTGCTCGGTTCGAGGACACAGGTCGCGGCGGAGCTTGCGCGCTCGGTGTACGGATCGTCGATACCGTTGGCCGGCCTGTACTGTTACGGCGAAATCGGTCCGGTCCGCGGTGGCTCCACGAGCCGATTCCTCACTGAGACGTTTGTGACCCTGCTGCTCGGGACGTGAGCGACGAACCCGGCCCGGGCGAGCAACCGTCGTCCGAGCGTTCGGGTAAGGAGCACGCGCGGCTCACCCGACGGGTGAGCCAGCTCGAGGCGACGCTGCAGCAGGTCGAGCAGATCCGCGACACGAACGCCAGGCTCCTGGACCGACTCATGGGCGAGCTCGAGGTCGAGCAAGCGCGGTCGCACAGCCTCCTGCGCAACGTGTTGCCGCAGCCGATCATCGATCGGCTCAACGCCGGCGAGCAGCTGATCGCCGATCGCTACGAGGACGTCGCCGTCGTGTTCAGCGATTTCGTGGGGTTCACCGAGATCTCCGCACGACTACCAGTCGCCACGCTCGTTGCAGCGTTGAATGGGCTGTTCTCGGCGTTCGACGCGTCGTGCGCCGCCCTGGGCGTGGAGAAGATCAAGACGATCGGCGACGCGTACATGGCGGCGGCGGGACTACCCGGAACCCGCGCCGATCACGTTCACGCAGCGGCCGATCTGACCCTCGCAATGCGGGCGGCGGTCCAGGCTGCCGGAGCGCCCTGGCAGGTTCGGATCGGCCTCCACGCCGGACCGGTGGTGGCCGGGGTGATCGGGACCAGCAAGTTCGTGTATGACCTGTGGGGCGACGCAGTCAACGTAGCGAGTCGGCTCGAGACGGCGGCATTGCCCGGCCGCATCCAGGTCTCGGCTACGGTAGCCGACGCCCTGGGCGATGCGTTCGAGCTCGAGCCGCGCGGGGCCATCGAGCTGAAGGGGAAGGGCTCGATGCAGGCGTACTTCCTGCTCGGGCGCAAGAACGCACCCGTCGCGGCGTCAGCGAGTGAACCGGCGTGAGCCCATCCGGACGGCCGACGCTCGACCTCAGCCCGTCTTACTATCGTTAGGTGGGACTCGACTCGAACGTGGTCGTGCAGCGCGGTGCAGGCCAGATTCACGCCGCGCTCGATGCCGCCGTCCGTGGAATCGCCGGTCTCGCCTCGGTCGATGAGGCCCTGCAGGTCATTGTCGACCGGGTCCGCCCTCTTGTCGGGGCCCAATACGCCGCGCTTGGAATCGTCGATTCAGAGGGGCGCGTCGAACGCTTCATCACCAGCGGGATAGACGAAGCCACGCGCCGGCAACTCGGGCCCTTGCCAGAGGGCCACGGCCTGCTGGGCCTGATCATCCGCGAGAACCTCACGTTCCGGATCCGCGACTTGAACACAGATGCTCGCCGTTACGGCTTCCCGCCCAATCATCCGCCGATGACCAGTTTCCTCGGCGTGCCGATCACGATCAAGGGCATCTCTCTGGGCCGGCTCTACCTGACCAACAAGATCGGCGCCGACGAGTTCAGCGAGGCCGATCAATCAGTCGTCGAGACGTTCGCGCTGCACGCCGGAATCGCGATCGAGAATGCGCGTCTGCATGAGCAGCTGCAGCGACTGGCGGTGGTCGACGAGCGTGAACGGATCTCCAAGGACCTGCACGACGGGATCATCCAGAACATGTACGCCGTGGGCCTCTCGCTCGAGGATGTGCCCGAGCTCATGGGCGACGATCGCGTCGAGGCGGCGGCACGCGTGGAGCGAGCGATCGAGTCGATCCACCTGGCAATCCAGGACATCCGCAACTTCATCTTCGGCTTGCGGCCTGAGCTCCTGGAGGGCGCGTCACTGATCGGCGGCCTAGTGGCCCTCGTTGAGGAATACCGGCACAACACCATCATCGACCTCGAACTGCGCATCCCGGATTCCATCGCCGAGCCGTCGGCGGAGTTCACCGGCCAGCTCCTGGCGATCGTCAGCGAGGCCCTCAGCAACGTCGTCCGCCACTCGCGAGCGAGTCGGGCCGTCGTGGGGCTGACCTCCGACGAGGGGCGCGGCTGCGAGCTGCGAATCGAGGACGACGGGATTGGCTTCGATCCAGCTCGTGTCGGCAAGATCGGTCACCAGGGCCTCGCCAACATCCGCGGGCGGGCCGCCCAGGTCGGCGGCACGGTCACGATTGACAGCCCACCCGGCGCGGGGAGCCGCGTGGTCGTGCATCTCCCCGAGCAAGCAAACTAGAGGAGCCAGAGTGCCCGATACGGAGTCCACAGCGACTCGCCCACTGGGCCTGCTGATCGTCGACGACCACGAGGTCGTCCGACAGGGCCTGGTTGCGCTCCTCGGGCGGCGTCCCGGGTTCCGGGTCGTGGCCGAGGCCGGGACCGTCGCCGATGCCGTCGAGGCGGCTCGCCGCTTCCAGCCCGACCTGGTCATCATGGACGTCCGGCTGCCGGACGGATCGGGGATCGAGGCGTGTCGGGAGATCCGCGCCGGGAGACCGGCCACGCGAGTCCTGATCCTGACCAGCTATCCCGATGAAGACGCCGTCCTGTCGGCGATCGTCGCCGGCGCGAGTGGCTACCTCCTCAAGCAGGTTCGCGCGCGAGACCTCGTGGCTGCCCTGGAAGCAGTGGGACGCGGCGAGTCGCTCCTCGATCCCGCGGTCACCGGGCGCGTGCTCGAGCGGATTCGCCGACTTGCGATGGCGGACCAGCCCGACGAACTCTCCCAGCTGACGGCTCAGGAGCAGAAGATCCTGCTCCTCGTGGCCGAGGGCAAGACGAACAAGGAGATCGCGGCCGAGGTGTTCCTGTCGGACAAGACGGTCAAGAACTACGTCAGCTCGATCCTGGCCAAGCTCAATCTCGAACGGCGCGCCCAGGCCGCTGCCTACATGGCCCGCTTGCACAACCCGGGCGGCGGGACCTAGGCCCGGACCTGGCGCGATGCCAAGTGTCAGAGCCTGATGACACCTACGATCACGAGGATGATCACGACGATAACGATCACTCCAACGATGCCAACACCACCGTTTCGCGAGTTCATTTCAATCCTCCCTTTCCAGGTCTAGGCCCTGGGCGTAGCCGCCAGTCGTCAATCGGCGCCGGCCGGCGGCCGGTCCGGATCGGCCGTGCCGCCCCCGCCGATTCGCAGCCTTGATCCCGGCGCACCTATGGATCGTGTGGATTGGGTCCGCCGAAGCAACAAACGCATTGCAATCGGCGCCAGGACGCAGCAACTCGGGGCCGGAAGCACGCGGCCTACGCCCTAGCCCTTCGGGTGAGCCCGCGATGGTTCGGACTCTGCAAGATATCTGCAGCCCGCGAAAGGCGCGGCCTCGGCCATTTGGAATTGCCCCCGAGGTCATCATCTCCAATGCCGAGTTATCAGCCCGGCATGACGTGAAGGAGGCAACCTCGTGTCCCAGGACAAGTCAACCAAGGATCAAGCGCCAGACGCGAGCGACGTCGTCGACGGGCCGGTAGGCAGTGCATGGCTCAAGGACCCAGCCTCAGTGGGCCCGACCGGCGCCGAAATCGCAGAACTGCCACCGATCGATGTCCCGTCCGACGACTCGGTAGCCGAGGGCAGATCGATCGACAAACGTGAGGGATAGGGAGCGGCCCCAGATCGTCGTTATCCGCCAGGGCGGCGATCACGGCTGCCTGATTACGATCCTTCTCCTGATCGTGGCGTGGCCTCTGGCGATCATCTATTGGCTCCTACGGTTAGTGATCTAGGTCGTCGGGACGATGCTCGACTGGCTGACCTTTGGACCAGTTCGAAGGCGCCGACCCTAGGCGAATCAAGCCGGGCCACCACCATATCCTCGAGGCAGATGGCGATGGTCTGCAAGCCCACTCCTGGGCGATCCGATCTTTGCGTGTTAGCCGGGCACGCCGGGCTCCATCCAGGGCAGGCAAGGTAGAGGAGGATCGATGGCCGCTGACAACGAGATCGACCCCGAGACGGCCCCCAGCGGTCCCGGCTGTGTCGAATGCCTGGCGGCCGATGGCTGGTGGTTCCACCTGCGTCGGCGCGCGCGATGCGGGCATATTGGATGCTGCGATTCATCGCCGTCGCAGCACGCCATTCATCATGCCGCTGACGCCAGTCATCCCGTGATCCGGAGCTTTGAGAAGGGCGACGACTGGTTCTGGAACTACGTCACCGAGCAATACCTAGACGGGCCGACCCTGGCGTTCCCGGAGCATCACCCGCTCGACCAGCCGCTGCCCGGTCCGGCCGGCCGCGTACCTTACGACTGGCAGGAGCGCCTGCACTGACATGACCGAGGCGGCTGAGCCGCTAGGCGATCTCGATCGTCTCGCGGCCGCCGGCGGGCGCCTCCGCCCGCTCCTCGGCGAGCTCGATCCGACGGATCCAGAAGTCGACGATCGAGCGGATTCCGAGGAGCTGCTCGCGGCCGGCGTTTCGGAAATGCCGGGCGGCTTCGGGCGGCGCGACTCTGCCGATGATGTCGCGGCCGCGCTCGCGGAGGCCCGAGGTATTCTCGAGGCGGGCCAGGCGTGCCTCCAGCTCGACCAGCCGTTCATCGGCCGAGCCAGAGTCGCCGATTGGCAGCCCGGCCGACGGCGCGGCTGTGGTCCGTCGTCGCGCTCTGGCACCCTGCGGACCTCGGGCGGCCCTTCGCTCATCAGTCATGATCGACCTCCTTGTCTACAGCCCTCGCCGGGCGCGAGAATTCGATCTGGAGGATCCCGTCGTCCATCTTTGCTCCGGTCGTTGGGCGATTGACCAGGGCCCGCGGCAGGACCAGCGTTCGCCGCCAGGCGCCGACCTGGATGACGAGTTCGTCGCCGTCGCGCGACAGGCCCACCTCCTCACGGCTCGTGAATGGTAGAGCCACCTCCAGGATCTGCACCCCCGCGTCGGTTCGCACCCGGTACGGACGCCCGCGGTAGAAGAACCCGGCGGGATCTTCGTTGCCGAAGAGGGCGACCCCGATCTCGCGAAGCCCGGCGGTGCCGATCACCTCCCGATCGAAGAACGGCACGGTTCGGACGGGAACCGGCGCGAAATCCTCGATGACGTCCGGCAGGTACTTCTGTTGGGTGTCACGCAGGCCCGCGAAATAGCCACCGACGGTCGCCGGCATGACCCGGTTGCAGATGACGAGGTCGCTCGGATAGCCGAACAGGTGGAAGTAGGTGAACGACCGGCGGGCTTCGACGATGGCCAGCTTCTCGAGCGCCAGGACCAGGCGGACAGACGATTGGTCCGGGTCGGCCAGTAGCCGATGGACGAGATCGAGCCGGGCCAGCAGGCGCTCAGCGGCAGCAAAGACCTCGTCACGGGGGACCGGCACGCCGACAAGCCGCTCAATGACGGGCCGACCCAGCCGGCTCACCCGCCGGCCGATCGGCGCGATCCGGTCGACCCACCAGCGGCTGGCCTCAGGCAGCGACAGCAGGCGCAGCGTCTCGCCCGTCGGCGCCGCGTCGACCACGATCAGGTCGTAGCGGCCGGACTCCACGTGGTCCGCGATCCAGAGCAGGTTGCCGAGCTCGTCCATCCCCGGCAATACCGTCATCTCCTCGGCCATCACCGAATCCAGTCCACGCCAACTGAACAGCTCGGTCATATACGTCTGGATCGTCCCCCAGTAGTGCCCGATGTTGAAATAGACGTCCGGCTCCTGCGCCCACAGATTCGGGGCAATCTCGACCGGCTCCGGTCCGAGACGGGTGTCGAAAGCATCGCCCAGGCTGTGGGCGATGTCGGTCGACAGGACGATCGTCCGATTGCCCCGATCTGCGCTCAAGAGCGCCGTCGCGGCCGCGATGCTCGTCTTGCCGACGCCACCCTTGCCGGTATAGAGGAGGATCCGGGTCATCGACGACACTCCGTGTGCAAGGAGCTCTGCGGGGCACGATCGTACCTCGGCGGCCCGCCGTGGGGCTCAACAGCCAGTTCGTCAAGGCCCTAGCCAGCTGATCCCTCGGGTAGCGGGGCTGAGCCGGGCACCCACGTCGGCGCCGAGTCCGCGCGTGAGCTGCCCGGCTCGTCCGGGCTGGTGGAGCGGTTGCACCGTGGATGCAAGGCGACCCGGCCGAACTGTTGCCTCACGGAGGCCTCGGCGCCCCGAAGATTGAGCGATACGCCATCCCAGGAGGTTTCCATGCAACTCGATCAGCTCGTTCCTGTTGATGAGATGGCCGGCGCTCTCGAGTCCGGGCGGCGCAGACTCGCCCGCATCGACATCGATGGGATTCAGGAATCGGCCATGTCAATAGCGCGATCGGTCCTGCCCGACGCGTGGTCCCGACCGAAGCAGCGGCGGCGCTGGCCCATCGTTGGTGCCGTGCTGGTGATCGGGGCCGCAATCCTCGGCCTGATCTTCCTGACCCCGATGCTTCGCCGCGGACCAGCCAGCAATCGGGCGACGGGCGCGGGGAGCCCGTCCGACAGTCAATCGGCCACGGTTCACGGAATCCCCGATGACACGCTGTCGGGCGCGGCCGACGAGCTTCGGTCAGGTAACGGCGTCGAGTAACGGTCGTCCGAGGTCTGGCCGGCTAGGTTGGCGAGCCCAAGTCCTGGAGGTATCGAACATGGCCAAGCTTACGTCAGCCAAACGTGATTCCCTGGCCAAGTCCGACTTCGGACTGCCGGCCCAGCGCAAATATCCGATGCCCGACGAGGCGCACGCGCGGGACGCGAAGGCGCGGGCGTCCGCCCAGGAGAAGAAGGGCAAGCTCAGCGGGGCCCAGAAGGAGACCATTGACCGCAAGGCCGATCGGATCCTCGACAGGTAGCAGGGCCGCATCTGTCAGCCCGCAGCAGGTTGAGGGCCAGTCATGAGCCAAGAAGCGAACGCAATGCGATTGCAGCGTCCCTTGGGCATCCGTTGACGTCGGCAGGAGTGTTCGGTGATCAACATGAGGCTGCATCGGTCCGCCAGACCGACGTCCTAACGCGGGATCGGGTAACCCGTGGCGGTTGGGGCAAGAACCAACCGAGCCAAGGCAGAGGAGATGAATCATGACTCTCCAGGATGAACCCACAGTCGTCAGCACCGTGCAACCGGATCCGACCGGTTTAGGCCCAACGGCGACAACTCAGTCAATCGAGACACGCCGGGTGACCTCCACGCCGAGTGGTTCGGAGCTCGCCCGCCGTCTGATCGTCCTCATCTTCGGCCTGATCCAACTCGTGATCGGTCTGCGCATCGTGTTGCTGCTGCTTGATGCACGAACCGGTAACGACATCGTCTCGACCATCCTCAACATCAGCCAGGTCTTCGTCGCACCGTTCGAGGGGATCCTGCGGACCAATGCTCTCCACGCCGGTGGATCGTTGCTCGACGTCGCTGCCGTGGTTGCGCTCGTCGGTTGGACCGTTCTCGAGGCGATCATCCTGTGGGCGCTAGGCATTTTCCAACGCGAGCCCACGATTGCTTAGAACTCCGAGGGGCGCCCAGCGCGACCGCTCAGTCTGCTACGCCTACCTCAACCGCCAGCGGCCGTCGCGGTAGGCGTACCAGACCGCGTCTCGCCCACTGAGGTCGTTCGGATGGACCCTCGCCCGGGGGTAACGCCGCTGGAGCCGGAGTTCAAGTGCGGGGATATCGAGGTCGGGACTGAGGCAGGCCTGTACAAAGCGAACGAAGTCGTCGTCGGTCGAGGGAACGGCCACGACGGGCAAAGGCGCGGTCAGCCGAGCGAAATCCTGCATGGCCTGACGGTAACCGTTGCGATCTCGCGATCGCCGTCCAGGAGCCCATCCCAACCTCCCATCGGCATTGCAAGACTGGGCAACTCGAGCCGTGCGCGGCTACTCGGTTGCCTCGAAGTCGACGTAGTGTTGGATATCGAAATCCAGCAGGGCATCTTCGAGCCCGTCGAAGTAGATCGGCCCGGGCCAGCAGATCCCGGCGACCGGCCCAGGCGTATAGAGCGTCGATCGTCTGCCAGCAGCTGATGAAGACGAACTGCTGGCCAGACCCATCGGCCTAGTTGCCGACATGCACGTCGATCACGCCGTCGACCTTGCGCGCATCGGCCAGTTTCACCATCGCGCGCTGCCTGAAATCCCGGACCGCGTCGGCCCGAACGCGGGTGCCAGGATCCTGATCACCATCGGGTCACGATACGACTGCCTCGCCGGAAACTGAACAACCGGACGCGAGCTGCAATTAATGGGTTTGCAAGGCGCACCACGCCATGTGCTTCCGATGGCGATCCAGTCAGCCGACCTGTCACGCGGACGCAAGGGCCGGACCGATGGGCCGCCTGCCGCCGTAGCGCCGCTCGATCCAGTCTGTCCTCAGGCGGACCATCGCCTGAGGCATGAGGAGGAATGACTGCATGGGGATCATTGCGTGGATCGTCCTTGGGGCGATCGCCGGCTTCGTCGCAAACATGATCGCCGGGGGCGGTGAGGGGGTCATCGGAACCGTCCTGCTAGGCATCGTCGGGGCAGTCGTCGGCGGCTACATCGCCGGTTCGCTGCTTCATGTCGCAGACATCACCGGTCTCAATGTTTCGAGCATCCTGGTGGCAATTTTCGGGGCTGTCGTTGTCCTGGTCGTATGGCATGCCGTCGCCGGCCGTCGGGGCGTGACGAGCAACCGGATCTGAGCCTCGGTGGAATCGCGGTCGGAGATGCCCGTCACGCCGCTGAGCTGACGACGATCGAGCGGCCACCCAATGCCGCCGAGGAAGTCCCGGTCATGATCGACCGCCTGCTTGCCGCCCATGAGACGATCATCGACAAGGTCCGCGTGGCCATCGACAAGACCGAGAGCTCCATGAAACCCACGGGACCAACCTGGGTCGATTGGAGCGGCTGACCTGGCCAAGCGGCTCGTTCGGTCAGAATCCGAAGGAGATCATTCGATGACCAAGAACGGAAGTCACGGAACTGACCAGGCAGAACCCGGCACGGAGGACGCCGGGGACAGCGCTGCAGCGTCCTTGATGGAACGTGGCCGCGCAGTCGCCGACCAGCTACCCGAGGCAGTCGACAGCGCCCGCGGAATGATCGAGGCAGCGCAAGGCCAGATTGATGACCTTTCAGATCAAGGCGTCATCGCCGCCGTCGCATTCTCGGCTGGAGTGACCGTGGGCCTGTTCCTGGCGGGTGCGCCCCGCCTCATCCTGGCCCTTGCTTTGCTCCCGACGGCGATCACCGTGCGGTCGGCCGTCCAGCGCGGCGTGCGTCCTTCGCGGCTCGTCAACTAGCTCGGCTACCGCCCCCGGGTCGACCACTGAAGGCCATTCCGTCGAGCACGTTGGAGGGGGCGGCCCGTCATATCCATGAGCCGCCCCCCCGACCAAAAGGTCCGGGACGTCCGAGTCGACGCGGTTCCGAGGAATCCGGCTACCGATCGTTGGGCGTTCCAGCCAACCATCACGTTAGCGACGGCCGGCTCATGGATGATTTCAGGCAACTCGGGCGGTCTTGCATGGGCGTATCAGTCGGGGGGACCGGCCCTCGCGCTGTGCAATACTCGGCTCTCATTCCGCTGTGAGTCGGGTGAGTACGCTGAGCGCTTCGATACCGCGCCGCTCTCCTGAAATGCGGCCGACCCGGGCGGTTTCCTATGGCCTCGCGATCCTCATTCCGCTTATCGCCACCGGCCTGACTTTCGGGGTCGACCGAGCCGTCGACGGCGATACCGGCTTCGCGATCTTTTTCATCGCCGTCGCGGTCGTGGGCTGGCGGGGCGGCCTCGGGTCAAGCCTCGCCGCCACCGCGATATGCACCATCGCCGAAGCGACCTGGTTCCTCTCCCCATCCGGATCGGTTGCCCTCCACCTGACCCGCCTCCTCCTGTTCGCCCTGGCCTGCGTCGTCGCGAGTGTTCTCACAGACCGGCTCCAGGCGGCCCAGCAACGAGCCGGCGTGCGCGGCCGGCTCGTGCGCGAACACGAGGAGCGCCTCGAGCTCACCCTTGAGGCATCCCAGATGGGCGTCTGGGATTGGGATGTCCGGCTGGATTCGCTGACCTGGAGCTCGCGCTTCGCCGAGATCCACGATGTCGGCGCCAGCAACTCCACGTCGATCCGGATGATCGATCTCCTGGCCTCCATCGTGGAGGATGACCGGGCCGCGGTTGCCGGGGCGGTCCAGCGAAGCGTGGAGAGCGGCAATCCCTACGATGTCGAATACCGGGTGCTGGACACCGACGGCTCGTTGCGCTGGCTGAACAGCACCGGGCGGACGACGGCCTGGCTCGATGGCCGTCCGACCCGAATGGTCGGCCTGGTCCGCGACGTCACGGCCCGACGCGACGCCGAGGCAGATCGCGATCGCCTGCTCGCGGCCGAGCGCCAGGTCCAGCGGATTCGTGATGCGTTCATCGAGGTTCTGTCGCACGAGTTGCGGACCCCGATGACCACGATCATTGGCGGCGCCGAGCTGCTCGAGCGGGGCCATCTGCCGGCCGAGCGCGTCCTCGAGGTAGCCCATGACGTCCGCGAGGAAGCCGAGCGGATGACCCGGCTGATCGAGGACCTGCTGGTCCTCAGTCGGGCCGAACGGGGCAGCCTTGAGATCAGCGACGAGCCGGTGCTCGTCCAGCGGGTCGTTGACCGGGTGACCCGGGACATCCAGCGGCGCCAGCCATCGCTCGTCATCGACATCGCCCTGCCTGCCGATTTGCCGCCCGTCCGGGGAGAGCTGACCTACGTCGAACAGATCCTCCGCAATCTCGTCGGCAACGCCGCGAAGTACGGCCCGGCAAGCGGCCCGATCCGGATTGCCGGCGCGGCCGTCGACGGCCACGTCGAGATCCGCGTGCTCGACGCCGGACCAGGAATCCAGGACGAGGACCTGGAACGCGTTTTCGAGCTCTTCTACCGTTCCAGGGAGACGGCTTCGCGCGTGAGCGGCGCGGGGATCGGCCTGTTCGTCTGCCGTCAGCTGGTCGAGTTGATGGGCGGCCGAATCTGGTGCCGGCCCCGACCGGCGGGTGGCTCGGAATTCGGCTTCAACCTGCCCCTCGAGCTGAGCGACGACCTCGGCTAGGCCGACGCCAGGCGGTTCAGCCCGACGCCGCGGTCGGCCGACAGGGTGGCCCGGACACACTCGGTAGCGGCCAGCCAAGCCAATGTTGACTCGGCCCCCTGGTTTGCATTGACCCCGATTGCGCTCAGGCCGTCACCGCAACCACCGATGGCCGGATCGGCGACGGCGATCCCGACCGCGTTTGCGCCACTGAACCAGGCGTAGGCGCGCAGCATCTCGGTCAGCCATACCGGCCCCGCCGTGATCCGCCAGGCCGCGGCGCAGGCTTCGACGATCGTCGCGGCGTCAATCGGCTGTTGATCGAACCGCGCCGGCGATTCGCCTCGCGGCCACCAGCCCCGATTGCCGATCAATTCGACATGGCCCGCCTCGGCTGTCTGCGTAGCGAGCAGCCAGTCGAGGGTCGCCATCCCGCGCTCGATCATCCTCGGGTAGCGCAGCCAGGCGCCGGCCTCGACCAGGGCGTGGGCCAGGATGGCGTTCTCGTAGGTCACCACCGATTCGGGCCACGGCCACGTCTCGTCCGTCGTCTCGAATGCCTCGAACAACCGGCGGGCCAGCTCTTCGAGCACGATCCGGGCGCTGACCGGCGGCCGTCCTCCGGCGAGTGCAGCGATACAACCGAGGATCACGTGGGCCCACGGTCGCAGTCCGTCGAGTTCGAGCGAGATTGGCAGGACGCGGTCGAGGAGGAGGCCGGCAGCCATGCTCGAGCGGTCGTCGGCGGCGTCACCGGCGACGACCCCGAGCGACTGCACTGCCCGGGCATGGGCATCGGCCGAGCCGACCCGTTCGAGCCAGTTGCCATCGGCATCACGGAAGTTGCGGAATCGGCCGGTCTTCACAACGACGGCGTCGGCAAGGAACTGCAGACTGCGGGCCAGCGAGTCGGCCACGACCGGTCGGCCGAGCACATGTCCATGAAGCACGTCGACGATCGCCGCGCGGGCGACATCGTCGGTGCAATAGCCCTGGCCCGGGTTGGGCGCCCGGCCACGGGCATGCTGGTAGATGCCGAGCGGTCCGGTCAGCTCTTCGAGGTGGGTCCGGACCACACCGGGTGGCGGGCTGCCGGCCGGCTGCGCCGGGCGGTCACCCGCTGGCACCCGGTCGGCGATCGGCCAACCGACCGACTCCGACTCAGCCAAGCGAAGTCGCCTCGCGGTCGCGGGCGTCGGCGAGCGGGCGCAGGGTCAGGGGGCGGCCGCCCGGAGGTGCTGCAGCCTCGGCGACGACCTCCACGAACAGCCGCCGATACGCAGCGCCGACCACCGGCCAGATCATCTTGCGGCCATGCTCGTAGGCGAGCCGACGCGCCTCGTCTCGTGCGCGGTGATCAGTCAGGAACCGGGCGATCTCGCGGCCCATGACGACGCTGTCGCCAAACGGAACGAGCCGACCGCGGCCATCGGCGAGAAGCTCCTGCGCGTAGGCGTAGGGGGTCGAGACGAGGGCCTTGCCGGTGCCCAGCGCATAAGCCAGCGTGCCCGAGGCCACCTGCTCGGCGCCGGGATAGGGGGTGACGAAAACGTCGGCCGCCCGAAGCCAGCGACCGAGAGTCGACATGTCGACGTACGCGTCGACGAACCGGATGTGACGGCCGAGGCCGAGCTCGGCCACCAACACCTGGAGAGACTCGCGGTACGCCTCGCCCTCCCGGCGCCGAAGCTCGGGATGGGTCGCCCCAAGGATCACGTAGCAGGCGTTCTTCACCTCCCGCACGACGGCTGCCATCGCCCGGATCGCGAGCTCGTAGCCCTTGCCCGGACTCAGCAGGCCAAAGCTGAGGACCGTCGGCCGGCCGGAAAGGCCGACCAGCGGCTTGATCGTCTCGGGGTCGACAAAAGGCAGGTCGGGAACGCCGTGCGGGATGACTCTCACAGTTGTCGGGTCGACATCGTAGATCGAGGGCAGACGGTTGGCCGCGGCATGGGACAGAACGACGACCCGGCTCGAGGAACGGCCGATCTCGCGTACGATCCGGCGTTGATGGTCGGACGGATGGGCGAGCACCGTATGGAGGGTGGTCACGACGGGAATCTCGAGCTCGTCGAGCAGGTCAAGCACGCGCTCACCGTCGGGCCCGCCGTAGATGCCGAATTCATGTTGCACCGACACGACGTCGTAGGACACCCGGTTCAGCCGATCGGCCACGCCGAGGTAATCTGCCGGCCGGTCCGCCCGAAGGCGCAGCCGGACCTCGGCCGGGAAGTCGCGCTGTTCGTCGTCGATCGCGACGATGTCAACGGTTGCCGCGCTTCGAGCGCTGCCTGTCCGGGCCCAAATCGCTCTGCCATCGGACGCGGGCCCTGGCGTGGCGACGGCCTCAGCAAGGTCACTGGTGAACGTGGCGATCCCGCACTGGCGGGGCGGGTAGGTCCCGACGAACGCGGCTCGAAGGGCCCGCGGCCCGAAACTGCCCATCACGGGCACTGGATCACGATCAACGCGCAATGGTGAAACCCCAGGTACATGGCGGCCCCCAGGGCCAGCCCGATCCGGATCGTGTGCCGCTCCATCATGGCCCCTATTCCGTTGCGACCAACCTCAGCCCATTAGGACAAGGCTTGCGTTTCCATGCCGATCGAGGGTGGGATCCGCGGGCTGACTCGCGGGCTGCCATGAGACTGAAAGCCCTTGACGCGGGCAACGCGGCCGGACGCAACCCGCCGATCGGTACCCTTCCTGGGCCACCTGAGCTTTACGCCGGCGACCCAGCGAGATGAAGACATCGGGCCAAAGGAGGCCAACCAGATGGACGTAAAGGACAGCCTCCGGGACATCAAGACCGATACCAAGGAAGCGGCCCGAAGGGTCGATGGCCACCAGCTCAGGGATGATGTCGGCAACGCCGGCGACCGGATCCGTGATGGACTGGGCAAATTCGGGGACAAAGTCCGAGACGAGGCCGATACGGAAACGTCGTCAGACCGTACTATCGTCTGAAGGCCGGCGCGGTCCGGGGGGTTCATCGCGGAGCCGAGTTGAGCTGCCCGAGCGCAGGTCGTGACCGAGGAGGATCAGGTGGCCAATCAGCCGCTCGTGCTCGTGGCCGATGACGAGCCGCGGATTACCAAGCTCGTCGCCCTGACCCTCCACGACGAAGGCTTTCGTGTGGTGACCGCGTCGGGCGGCGAGGAGGCGCTGCGCAAGGCCGAGGAGATGCGTCCGGACATTGTCCTCCTCGACATCGTCATGCCCGACCTCGATGGTATCGAGGTGATGAAGCAGCTTCGGGAATGGCGCCCGGTGCCGGTCATCCTTCTCACGGCTAAAGGCGCCACAGCGGACAAGGCCAAGGGTCTGGATCTGGGGGCCGACGATTACATCGCCAAGCCATTCCACCCGGACGAGCTCGCCGCCCGCGTTCGGGCGGTGCTTCGGCGTGCATCCGGGATCGCGCCCGGCTCCGGGATCGTCCATATCGGCTCCATCGACATCGACCTGGAACGGCGACTCGTGACCCGGGACGGCAAGCTCGTATCGCTCAGTCGTACCGAGTGGCTGCTCCTCCAGCACCTTGCGGTTAACGCCGGCAAGGTCGTCCTTCACACGGAGCTGCTGACCAAGGTCTGGGGCCCGGAATACCGAGACGACCTGCAGTACCTGCGGGTCTGGATCAGCCGGGTTCGGCGCAAGCTCGGCGCGGCCCCCGGCGATCCGGGACCAATCACCACGTTCCAGGGGATCGGCTACGTCCTGAACGCGGACGATCCGGCCGGGACCGCTCCCCATGACGCCGGGCCAGCCGAGGAGGCCCCAACCCCGAACGCCCCTGCCGGGATAGCAAGGGCCGAGTGATGTCGGCGGCGATGATCGAACTCGAGGTCCTCGATGCTGCTCCCGACGACGATGCACGGGCAGCGATCGAGCGTCTCGGCGGCTTTGGCACGGTGGTCCTCCTTGTGCCCGAGGACTGGACCGGATCGGCCAACAGGTACGCCGCTGATGGGACGCTCAAGGTAACGGCTGCAGCCTGGTCCGGCACCCGAGTCGGGCCATCTGACCGTACCCGCCGCCGTTCGGGCGCTGGGCGCGGCCTCGATCGGGCGGCAGTCGCCCGGCTGGAGGAGATCCGAGCCAATCACGAGGCGGGTTGGCTGATCGCAGCCGAGGCTACGTTGGCCACGGCGCGAGCGTGTCCTGGTCTGCGAGTCATCTGCGTGGGGCCGGCCAACGATGACCAGAACCCCACTCGCCCCGACCATCGCGCGCACAGCCTGCTCGACGCTGCCCGTTTCATCGAGACGGAGGAGGCATTCGCCTAACCGCGTGCTGCCGGCACGCCGGTCAGTGGCCGGATCAGCCGACGGTCACCGTGATTCGGTGGTGGCCGCGCGCCCCGTCGGGGGCCGGGTCGCTGACCTGGTCGGTCTGCACGACGCCCGTCCCATCGGTCGCCCGAACCTCGATCGAGTGCGGGCCTAGAGCAGCCGCCCAGGGCAAGAGCCACTGCACCCAGGTCGCCTTGGAGATCGGCTGGCTGATCTGGGCGGGCTGCCATGCGCCGTCGTCGATCCGGACCTCGACGCCCTCGACCCCGCGATCGGGCGCCCAGGCGACCCCGGCCAGGTTGATCCGGCCCGCGGCCAGGTTTGTCCCGCCCTGGGGCACGTCGATCCGCGACTGAGTCAGGATCGGGCCGTCCTTGGCCCAGCCGAGCGGGATCCAGTAGCCGTCGACCGCCTCGATGGTCGTCAGCTCGATCGAGGCCAGCCACTTTGTCGCCGAGACGTAGCCGTACAGGCCGGGCACGATAAGTCGAGCCGGGAAGCCATGATCGGCCGGCAGCGGCACGCCGTTCATGCCGATTGCGATCATCGGCTCGCGGCCATCGGCCATCGCCCAGTCGGTCGGGAAGCCGACCGTGAAATCGTCGACCGAGCGCCCGATCACCTGGGTTGCCCCGGTCCGGATGCCGGCCGTATTGAGGACGTCCTTGAGTCGGACTCCCGTCCACAAGGCGTTGCCAACGAGATTCAGGCCGGGCTGGTTGTCGTGGGCGACGTCATTGCTGACGCAGGCGATCGTGACGTACTGCTCGAAGAGGGGCATCGCCAGGAGCCCGTCATAGGTAAACGAGAGTGGCTGGTTGACCATCCCCTTGACATCCAGCCGCCACGCGTTTGCGTCCACCTGGGGCGTGAGCAGGGTGGTGTCAATCTTGTAGAAAGGGCCGTTCGGCATGACGATCGGGGTGATCCCCGGGATGCTGAACGACTCAGTCGAGGTGAGCGGAGGGACCGGGTTCAGGACCGCCGGCAGGCGGGACGTGCTGACGACCCCCGTGGGGTGCTGTGCGTTGATTAGCGAGCGCCCCACGCCGCCGGCGATGACCGCGCCGCCGAGCGTACCGGCGCTGGCGATCAGGAACCGCCGACGGGTCCACTCCAGGCTGGTCGAGGTCCCCGCCGCGTGGGCCGACCCTGACTCCGGCGATCGACCTGACGTCCGCCGGGAACCGGCTGCAGCGGACCGAACCAGCGCCGCTCGGCGGGCGGCGGTATTGCCCGGTGGCCGCCAGACGGGTCGTTCGACGGGCCCGTCCGCGGGTGGCTCGGCCCGGCGTCGAGCCGCCACCGACGATCCCGGCACGAGGGTGAGGAGGCCCCACAGCGTGGCCAAGCCGGCAGAGACGGCGAGCATCGGCACGATGATCGCAAATGGTTGCGCGATCAGCGGCTCTTCGAACGCAGCGAATCCGGCCACTGCCCCGAACGCAACGAAGATCCAGGCGCCGGTCTGGAACCGGCGACCTGCCACGATGCCGGTGATCAGGGCGATGAGCAGGGCGCCTGCCAGGACGGCCAGGTTGAGCACCAGCTTGTCGTTCGTGCCGAACCACGAGACCATCAGGTCCTTGGCCCCGGCCGGCTGCAGGGCGACGACCATCGATCCCACGGCCGTCACCAGGGATGGAGCACCGCGAACCACGCCGGCCACGAGCTCGCCGACCGCGATCGCAACGGCACCCGCCAGCACGCCGGCGACGGCCGGCGGCCAGGATTCGCGCCAGCGTCGCAGCAAGCGGGATCCGATCCCAGGCCCGCCGGGGGTGCTGGATCGTGCGCCTGGCTTGTCGGGCAGCTCGGTCGTGGGGGTCATGGCCGAAACCCTAACCCTCAGATGTGACAAACGCGTGTCGCGCCCGCTCGACCGTCATGACGCCGTCATGGCGCAGTCATTAGGATGGCCTGCCATGCCTGCTGATTCCCCCAGGACGATCCTCGTCGTCGACGACGATGCCAAGATCGTGCGGCTCGTGCGGGCCTACCTCGAGCGCGAGGATTACCGGGTCACTGAGGCCGCAGACGGCCGGGCCGCGCTGGCGGCCGTCAAACGCGACCGCCCGGACCTTGTCGTCCTGGACTTGATGCTGCCCGAGATCGATGGTCTGTCCGTGGTCCGGGCAATCCGCCAGACGGCCGACACGCCGATCATTATCCTGTCGGCCCGGGGCACACCCACGGACCGGATCGCGGGCCTGGCGACCGGCGCCGATGACTACCTGCCGAAGCCATTCTCACCGGCCGAGCTCGTCGCCCGGGTCCAGCGGGTGCTCGCTCGGTCCAGTCGCGAGGGCGACGTCGAGCGGCGGTCCGAGGCGAGCGCGCCGCTCGTCCATGGTCAGCTCGTGGTTGATCGCGAACGCCACTCCGCGGAGCTCGCCCGGCGGCCCGTGGCACTGACGGCGATCGAATTCCGGCTTCTTGTTGCCCTGCTCGAGGCGGATGGCCGGGTGCTCACCCGCAACCAGCTGCTCGACGCCGTCTACGGGCTGGACGCCGAGGCAGTCCTCGAGCGGACGATCGACGTCCACGTCGGCCGGTTGCGGGACAAGCTCGACGACACTGCGGCCGAGCCTCGCTTCGTCGCCACCGTACGCGGCGTAGGTTACCGCTCCACCGCCCGGCCTCAGCCGGTCGACACCGGCGGCCGATCCGCGAGCGAGCCGCGTCGGTGAGCGGACGGCGGGCCCGGCGGCCGGGCTGGTCGCGCGGCGTCGGTGCCCGGATCGCCCTGGCCGCCGTCCTGACCACGACCCTGGCCGTAGCCATCGTGTCCTTCGGCGTGGTCGTCGTGGGCGGCGCCGTCTTCGCCGACCTGATGATGAAGCACGGCGCCTCGGCCGAGACCGCCCACGCGATGTTCGACCAGTCGATCAC
>PLZO01000143.1 GCA_003152165.1 Chloroflexota bacterium | reverse complement strand
ACCCGATCATCGGGACCACCTTCCTCGACGTGCTCAAGCTCTTCGCGGCGGATCCGGAGACGGACGCAATCGTGCTGATCGGCGAGATCGGCGGCTCGGCCGAAGAAGAGGCTGCGGCGTGGGCCGGAAAGCACCTGCGGGGCGTGCCGATGGCCGCCTTCATCGCCGGCCGGACGGCACCCGAAGGGCGCCGGATGGGCCATGCCGGCGCGATCATCTCGGGCGGCTCAGGCACAGCCGCCGACAAGATCGTGGCGCTCGAGGCCGCTGGGATCCGGGTCGCCGGCTCGCCCACCGAGATCCCGGCGATCCTGCGCGCAGCCGGCTACCAGGCGTGAACGTCGCCGACCTGGCCGGGACCCAGCGCTGATGGGCAGCCTGATGGACCTCGTGGCCGGTGACCAGCAGGAGATCCTCGTCGCGATCGGGACCGACGACCTGGCGACGCTCAGTGACCGGCGCCGCTTCGCCGCCCATCTCAGCCTGGGCGCCGGACTCGATCCAACCTGGCTCGACCTCTTCAGCGAAGCCGCCCGCTCGGTCACCGGGACCGATGAGCCACCGGACTTTCTCGACGCCAGGCGCGAGCTTGATTCGGTGGGCGCGGGCGGGCCCGGCAGCGGGCAGGGCCAGGGCGACCGGACGATCGAGCGGGTCGACCCGCGCTGGGTCGAGGCAATCGCCAGGCTGGACGACACCCAGATCGACCGAGTGGCCGGCCGCTGGATCGACCTCCTGGACGAGGAGCTGGGCGACCTGCCGCGCGAGGAGAAGCCCTGGATCCGACAGCTCGCCGGAGAGCTCGTGGCCTTCTGCCGTTCCGCCCAACGGGCACCGGACATCCTCTTCGCCTGGTCCCTCTGAGCGCCGACCCGATCCTCCGCCTGGCAGGCGTCGGAGTGCGCCGGGAGGGCCGCTGGATCCTCGACGGGATCGACTGGACAATCCACGCCGGCGAGCGCTGGGCGATTATTGGACCGAACGGCTCGGGCAAGACGACCCTCCTCCGGGTGGCGAGCACGTACCTGTGGCCAAGCCGAGGCAGGGTCGAAGTCCTGGGTGAGACGATCGGGCGGACCGATGCCCGCGAGCTCCGCCGACGGATCGGCTACGTCAGTGCGGCACTGTCCGCGGAGGTCGACCCGGCACTCGCCGCGGTCGACGTGGTGATGACCGCTCGTCACGCCGCGCTGGCACCATGGTGGGCCGGCTACAGCGCTGCCGATCGAGCGCGAGCCGTCGACGGGCTGGCCCGGCTGGGACTGGCCGGATTCGAGGCGCGCCCGTTCGGCAGCCTGTCCTCGGGTGAGAGCAGCCGGGTACTCATCGCCCGGACGTTGATGACCGAGCCGGACCTCGTGCTCCTCGATGAGCCCGCCGCCGGGCTCGATCTCGGGGCGCGCGAGGACCTCTTGAGCCGGCTGACCACGATGACAGCCGGGAGCGTGCTCGCAATCGCCCTCGTCACCCACCATCTCGAGGAGATCCCGGCGGGATTCGACCGCGCGCTGGTCCTGGCCGAGGGCTCTGTCCGGGCGAGCGGGCCGATCGACGCCGTCCTTACCGACGCCACCCTGTCGGGGGCCTACGGGCTGCCGCTGGAAGTGGACGTCCGGGCCGGCCGCTTCAGTGCGCGCAGCGGGACCCGTCGCGGGTGAACGCCGTCCTGGTCCCGGCAATCGCGATGGTCCTGGTCTTCGCGTTCGTCAACGGCGTGACCGGGGCAGCCACGGCCACGGCTACCCTGGTCGCATCACGGGCAGCCAATCCGGGCCCAGCCGTCGTCCTGGCCGCGCTGTTCAATCTCGTCGGACCGTTCCTGTTCGGCACGGCGGTCGCCGGGACCCTTGGCGCGGTCGTTGTCCTGTCGGGCCAGGCCGTGATCCCGGTGATCGGGGCGGGCGCCTTCGGTGCTGTTGCCTGGACCGTGATCACCTGGCGGCTAGCGATCCCGTCGAGCTCGTCGCATGCCCTGGTCGGCGGCCTGCTCGGGGCCGCCCTGCTCGATGCCGGGCCGGGCGCCGTCAACTGGGGTGGCCTGCGCCCCGGCGAACCGGTCGGAGTGATCGGAATCCTGGTCGCGCTGGCAGTGACGCCGGTGGCTGCCACCGTCGCCGGCTACCTCCTCGAGCGGGCCGCCCTGCGCCTGTTCGCCCGAACGACGGTCCCGGGCCGCCGGTCCCGTCCGAGCTGGGCAGTACGTCACCTCGGCCTGGCTTGCCGCCAGCCATGGCGCCAACGACACGGCCAAGTCGGCCGGCCTGATCGCGGCACTTCTCGTGGCCGCGCGGTTGACCAGCTCGTTCATGGTCAGCCCGGCGATCATCGTGGGCTCGGCCGTGGCCCTGACCTGGGTCTACCGTGGAGCGATGGCCGAGTTGCTCACCGGCGAGGACCTGCAAGAGATCACCGGCCGGCGCGAACTATACCGGCGCTTTTCCCGGATGAGCGAGACACTGGTGGAGGTAGCCGAGCGGATCTGGTACGCGGCCGTCAAGGAGCCCTGAGCCGGGGGCCGGGGGCCGGGCGATCAAGACATGAATCGGCGGGACGCGGTCTCAGTAGCCGAGCGCGGCCCACGAGGGGCCGCCGGGCGCCTCGATCAGCTCGACCAGCACCCCGCCGCAGGAACGCGGGTGGAGGAACGCAACCGGCCCCTCGGCCCCCTTGCGGGGGGCGGTGTCGATCAAGTCAATGCCGTCGATCGCCAGCCGGGTGAGGCTCTCGGACAGGTTGGCGACCTCCAGGCAGAAGTGGTGGAAGCCCTCACCCTTGGCGGCCAGGAACCGGGCGACGCCCGTCGTCGTGTCGGTCGGCTCGACCAGCTCCAGCTTCGACTCACCGATCGGCAGGAAGGCGATCCGGACCCGGTCGTCGGCCATTTCCTGGACGAGGTCGAGCTCCAGACCCAGGATGTCCCGGTAGAAGGCCAGCGAGGCGGACAGGTCGCGGACGACCACCGCGATGTGATGGATCCGGCCGATCCTGTGGAGATGCTCGGGGAGCATCCGGGGCGGGGTCATCGGGGCCTCCTGTTCAAGCCTGTCGTTCGGGTTCAGATCGTGATCAGTTCGCGGTGCTCGCCCCAGACCATCCGCAGGCAGTCGCTGATCTCGCCGACGGTGGCATACGCCTTGACCGCCTCGATCATCGCCGGCAGAACGTTGTCTGTACCACGGGCGGTACCCTCGAGCCGGGCCAGGGCAGCCGCCCAGGCGGCCGAATCGCGCTCGGCGCGAACCCGCCTGAGACCCTCGACCTGGCGACGCTCGCCCTCCGGATCGATCTTCTGGGTGGGTGGCGTCAGGCCCGCCTCGTCGCGAAACTTGTTGACCCCCACCACGACCTGGTCGCCACGCTCGATGGCGGCCTGGACCTGGTAGGCGGCCTCCTGGATCTGGTGCTGCTGAAAGCCGCCTTCCAGGGCTGCGAGCGTTCCGCCGAGGGCTTCGATCTCGGCCAGGTAGTCGAGCGCTGCCCGTTCGAGGTCGTCGGTCAACGCCTCGACGTAATAGCTCCCGCCCAGTGGGTCGGGCGTTTCGGTGACACCGGCTTCGTTGGCCAGGATCTGCTGGGTTCGTAGGGCCAGCCGGGCGGCCTCTGCGGTCGGCAGGGCGAGCGCCTCGTCGCGGGCGTTCGTGTGCAGGCTCTGGGCCCCACCCAGGATCGCTGCAAGGGCCTGGACGGTCGTCCGGACGACGTTGTTGTCGATCGACTGGGCGGTCAGGCTGCTGCCGGCCGTCTGGACGTGGAAGCGGCACATCTGGGAGCGCGGGTTGTGACTCCCGAAACGGTCCCGGACGATCCGGGCCCACATCCGGCGGGCAGCCCGGAACTTGGCGACCTCCTCGAACAGCTCGCTCCAGGCCGCAAAGAAGAAGCTCAGGCGGCCGGCGAAGTCGTCGATGTCGAGGCCGCGCTCGACTGCCGCCTCGACGTAGGCGATGGCATCGGCCAGGGTGAAGGCCAGCTCCTGAGCGGCGGTGGCCCCGGCCTCACGCATGTGATAGCCGGAGATGCTGATCGTGTTCCAGCGGGGCAGCTCGCGCGAGCTGAACTCGAAGATGTCGGTCACCAGGCGCATCGACGGTCGGAGCGGGTAGATCCAGGTGCCCCGGGCGATGTACTCCTTCAGGATGTCGTTCTGGGTCGTACCACTCAGCGTCGAGCGGGCTGCGCCCTGGCGCTCGGCGGCGGCGACGTACAGGGCGAGGAGGATCGCCGCGGTCGAGTTGATCGTCATCGAGGTGCTCACCCGGTCGAGCGGGATCCCCTGGAACAGGATCTCCATGTCGGCCAGGCTGCTGATCGGGACGCCGACCCGGCCGACCTCGCCGACCGCCTCCGGGGCATCCGAGTCGTAGCCCATCTGGGTGGGCAGGTCGAACGCGACCGACAGCCCCGTCTGGCCCTGCTCCAGGAGATAGCGGAAGCGCTCGTTCGTCTCGGCCGCGGTGGCGAAGCCGGCGTACTGGCGCATCGTCCAGAAGCGGCCCCGGTACATCGTCGGCTGGACGCCTCGCGTGAACGGGAACTCGCCTGGCCGGCCGAGGTCGCGATCCTCGTCCAGGCCAGCCACGTCGGCCGGCGTGTACAGGTCGCGAATCTCCGTACCGGAGCTCGTCACGAACTTCTGGCGACGCTCGGGGGTGCCCTTGCTGGCGACCACCCGGGTCGTCGCCCGCCAGCGGTCACGGCCCGGGTCCGACCGCTCATTCGTGCTCATCGGAGCACCACCAGGAGGTCGCCGAGCTCGACCCCGTCACCCACGGCCACGGCGACCCGCTCGACGGTCGCCGCGCGTGGGGCTCGGAGCTCGTTGTGCATCTTCATGGCCTCGATCACCAGGAGCTGCTGGCCGGCGACAACTGCGTCTCCCGGCCCAACCGACAGGCCGACGATCCGGCCGGGCAGCTGCGCGAGGATCTCGATCGGCCCGCCTGGCCCGATCGCCGGGACGCCACGCCGGGCACGGTCGCGCAGGCTCGCCCGGAGCTCGAGCTCGAGCTCCACCTCCACGTGCCAGCCATCGACCACGACCTCCCGGATTACGATCCCGTCGCTCGTACGGCGGCGCACCGGCCCGAGCATCACTCGCGTCCGGATAGGATCCGGCCCGGCGCCCGCAGACGGCTCTTCGGCTAGGATCGCATGCTCGCCGTCTAGCCACTCGATCCGGGCGGTGACCGGGGCCGCCTGCTCCTCGCCGACGGTCGTGGCACTCCCCTTGCCGACGATTAGGGTCGGGTCGCCGGGCGCCCGGCTGGCCGGTGCCGGCACCACCCGCAACGATTCGTCCGGGTTCGTCACCTGGGCCACCGATCGATGGCCTCGGCCCGGGCGGCGGCCGGCCAGCCGAGGCCGGCAGGCTGGTCGGCAAGAAGCGCCGGAGTCGGGATTGACTCGAAGGCGGCCAGGCCGGCTGCGAGGAGCGCCTGATGCACGGCGGCCCGCCGCGCCATGGGCCCATCCCAATACGTCTCGACGAAGTCGGTCGACAGGTCGCCAGCCCGAAACGCCGCGCTGGCAGCGACGAAACGATGGAACGGGAGGGTGGTCTGGACCCCGTCGATCTCCGTCTCGTCGAGCGCCCGGCGGAGTCGGTCAATCGCCGCTGGGCGATCCGCGGCGTGGACCATGAGCTTCGCGACGAGCGGGTCGTAGTCAGGCGGCACGCGCTCCCCAGGCTCCAGCGCCGTGTCCACGCGTACCCCCGGACCAGCGGCCATCCTGAACCGGCCGACCCGGCCGGCCAGCGGCGTGAATGCCCGAGCCGGGTCCTCGAGAGAGATCCGTACCTCGATCGCGTGTCCGCCAGGCGAGGCTGCGCGCTCCGCAGCCGAGATCGCCCCAGCCGACAAGGGCGCCCCGGCAGCCAGCCAGAATTGCTCGTGAACGATGTCCAGGCCGCTGACGAGCTCGGTCACGCCGTGCTCAACCTGGATACGGGCGTTGACCTCGAGGAACCAGAAGCTTCCGTCGGGGCCATACAGGAACTCCGCCGTTGCGGCATTCGTCAGACCAACGGCCGACGCGATCCGGACGGCCATGGCATGGAGATCCTTCCGCCCGGCCTCCGAGAGGCCCACCGCCGGCGCCTCCTCGACGAGCTTCTGGTGCCGGCGCTGGATCGAGCAGTCGCGCTCCCCCAGGGCGACCACCCGGCCCGCCGCGTCGCCGAGGAGCTGGACCTCGATGTGGCGCGCCGGCCGGATTTCCCGCTCGAGGTAGACGGACCCATCGCCGAACGCCGACTGTGCCTCCTCCGAGGCGGCCAGGAGCGCGACCGCCAGGTCCTCCGAACGGCCCACCCGACGCATCCCCCGACCCCCGCCGCCGGCCGCGGCCTTGACCAAGAGCGGATAGCCGATCTCTTCGGCGGCGGCGATGATCCCGGCGAGGGCCTCCGGGCGTGAGACCGCTGCTGGCTCCAGGGTTCCCGGCACCACCGGCACATCAACCGAGCGGGCGATCCGTCGGCCAGCCAGCTTGTCGCCGATGGCCGCGATCGTCCGGCTATCCGGGCCCACGAAGGTGAGTCCGGCCGACTCAACCGCGGCGGCAAAGGATGCCCGCTCGGCGAGAAAGCCATAGCCAGGATGAATCGCCTGGGCACCCGTGGCCAACGCCGCCTCCACGATCGCATTCGCCGCGAGGTAGCTTTGCGACGCCGGCGCCGGTCCGAGGCGAACCGCAACGTCGGCCGCGCGCACGTGCCCGGCATGTCGATCGGGATCGCTGTACACCGCCACGCTGTCCATACCCAACTCGCGACAGGCCCGGATGATCCGGACTGCGATCTCGCCACGATTGGCGACCAGGACGCGACTGAACGGCCGCGAGTCGTTCAGCTCAGCCACTACTTGCACAGGACCACCGCCTGTGGCGCGTGCCGTCTTTGCGCAAAGACGGCACGCTCAAAGCGGGATGTTGCCATGCTTCTTGCGCGGGTTGACGGCTCGCTTGTTGGCCAACATCTCCAGTGCGGCAATCAATCGCGGACGAGTCTCCGAGGGCTGAATGACGCCATCGATGTAGCCGCGTGAGGCGGCAAGATATGGATTGTTGAACCGGCTCTCATAGTCCGTGATGAGATTCGACCGCTCCCCCGCCGGATCCATCGCCGCGTCGATACGATCCCGGTAGATGACTCCCACGGCACCGTCAGCACCCATCACCGCAATTTCCGCGGTTGGCCATGCGAAGTTCATGTCGCCACCGACGTGCTTGCTGCTCATCACGTCGTAGGCCCCGCCGTATGCCTTGCGGGTGATCACCGTAAGTTTCGGCACCGTGGCTTCGCAGTAGGCGTAGAGCAGTTTCGCGCCGTGGCGAATGATCCCGCCATCCTCCTGACCGACTCCTGGCAGGAATCCCGGAACGTCGACAAAGCTGACGATGGGGAGGTTGAATGCGTCACATGTTCGGACAAACCTAGCGGCCTTGATCGACGAGTTGATGTCGAGGGCCCCGGCGAGGACGGCTGGTTGCTGGGCGACGATTCCAACGCTGCGGCCATTGAGGCGCGCGAAACCGACAAGGATGTTTGCGGCCCAGCCCGGTTGGAGTTCCAGGAATGCGCCGTCATCCGTGACCCGCCGGATGACCTCGTGCATGTCGTACGGTTTTGTGGCGTCGTCGGGTATGAGCGAATCCAGTTCCGCATCGGCGCGCTCCGCCGAATCCTCGGTTCGGACCCGAGCTGCGTCGCCCAGGTTGTTCTGAGGCAGGTAGCCCAGGATCCTGCGCGCGAAGTCGAGCGCCTCGGCCTCGTCGCGGGCTGCCAGGTGGGCGACGCCACTTCGGGTCGTGTGGGTGATGGCTCCACCGAGTCGCTCCGCATCAACGTCCTCGTGGGTGACCGCCTTCACGACGCCGGGCCCGGTCACGAACATATAGCTGCCCTGGACCATCACCGTAAAGTCGGTAATCGCCGGCGAATACACCGCGCCGCCGGCGCATGGACCGAGAATCAACGACAGCTGTGGAACTACGCCCGACGCCTGGACGTTGCGCCGGAAGATATCCGCATATCCGCCCAGCGCTGCGACTCCGTCCTGAATCCGGGCCCCGCCTGAATCGTTGAGGCCGATGATCGGCGCGCCAACGTTCATGGCCAGGTCCATGATCTTGCAAATCTTCCCGGCACAGGCCTCCGACAGCGATCCACCGAGAACAGTGAAGTCCTGGGAAAACACGAAGACCAGCCGCCCGTCGACCTGGCCGTGGCCCGTCACGACGCCATCCCCGAGGTACTCTGCGCGATCTCCAGCGGGACCCTCAGAGCGGCTCGTCACGAACGCATCGAGCTCAACGAACGAGTCCGGGTCGAGCAGGAGATCCAGCCGCTCGCGCGCGGTCAGTTTGCCGGCGGCGTGCTGGCGTTCGATCCGTTCAAGGCCACCACCCAGCCGTGACGCCTCACCCATCTGCCGAAGACGGTGGTACCGCTCATCATTCGTTGACACGGGGCGCACCCTTCTTCCCTGTCTTTGCGTACGGACAACTCGCCGCCGTCGCGTTCCAGCTCATGATATCGACCGCGTCGGTCCCGGGCGAGGACATCGGAGCTGTCCACAGAATCGGTGAACAACTGCCGGGAACTGTGGATAAGTGGCTGACCCACAGGGTCCGATCGTGGAGTACCATCTCCGGACGGATTCCGCAATACGCGAACGTTCCGACCAACAACATCGAGGTGACGCGCCCGTGGCGAATGTGATCGCGATCGCGAATCAGAAAGGCGGCGTCGGCAAGACGACGACCGCCATCAACCTTGGGGGAGCGCTCGCCGAACAGGGCTATCGCGTCCTGTGCATCGACATGGACCCCCAGGCCAACCTGACCGTCGGACTTGGAATCAACCTGGGCACGGTTGAGCGGTCCGTCGCCGACGTCTTGGCGGATTCGCGCGCGACGATGGCCGAGATCGTGATCCCCACCCAGACGACCGGGATCGATGTAGCACCGGCGACGCTCGAGCTCGCATCGACGGAGGTCGAGTTGTTCAGCGCAATCGGCCGCGAACACGCCCTGCGTGAAGGCCTCGACGGCTGGGTGGATCAACACTACGACTTCGCCCTGATCGATTGCCCGCCAACACTGGGCCTGTTGACGATTAACGCGCTTGTCGCGGCGCGCAGCGTGATCATCCCGGTCCAGACTCAGTACTACGCACTCAAGGGCCTGACCGCCCTGGTCAAAGTGATCAACACGATCCGGGCCAAGCTGAACCGCGACCTGCGCGTACTCGGCCTGCTTCCGACGTTCTACGACGGTCGGACAATCCTGGGCCGGGAGATGCTCGACGAGTTGCGCGAGCTCGGCGACCATCACGTCTTCAATACGATCGTCCGGAATACCGTGAAGCTGGGCGAAGCACCGCTCACCGGCCGGCCGATCACGTCGTATGCCACAAGCTCCGATGCGGCTCGAACCTATCGGGAGCTGGCACGGGAGGTTATTGAACTTGGCTAGGACAGATTTCCGGGCGACGGCAGCGCGCCGCCTGTCCGAGGAACGCGAACTTAGTCCCGCCGTTATCAGCCTGCTCTCACCCGAGGGCTCGACCCGCAACCTTGGCGTCCGGCACGTTCCGGTCAGCCGGATCGAGGCGAACCCAGACCAGCCCCGGATGACCTTCGAGCAGTCTGCCCTCGACGAGTTGACGGCTTCGATCAAGGAGCACGGCATCCTTCAGCCCGTCCTGCTACGGCCGTTCGGACCCACGGGGCGCTATCAGTTGATCGCGGGGGAGCGCCGCTGGCGCGCCGCCAAGGCGGCGGGGCTCGATTCGATTCCGGCGATGATCCAGGAGATCGACGACGACACAGCCCTCGAGATCGCCATTATCGAGAACCTCCAGCGAGAAGATCTCTCGCCGCTCGAAGAAGCGACGATGTACGACAGGATGGTCAAGGAGCACGGCTACAGCATTCGCCGGCTGGCCCAGAAGCTTGGCAAGGACAAGGGCTACCTCGAGAATCGACTCCGCCTGGCCGATGCTCCGGAAGAGATCCGCCAACTCGTGTCTTTGCGCAAGGACACCTTGTCACATGCCTACGAGTTGATGAAGGTTGAGGATCCCAGGAAACGCCGTCGGCTCGCTGCCCAGGTCGCCAGTGGCGAGCTGTCCCTGGTGAAGTTGAAGTTGAAGATCGAGGGTCGTCGTGGGCGGACGGATGATCTGGGCGACCAAGGCGATCCCGAGGGCAATCCGGGTAACTCAAAGATCGCCGGCGGCAAGGTCCCTGCCAAGGGGGTCGAGAAGAACGTTGATACGAGTGAGGATCTTGCCGACGCCGCCGGCAGCGCCTGGTCAGGTGTCCGCGCAGTTGCTCCACTTCGCGAGGACTCGCTCCTTGAGGCGAAGCAGGGCCTGGCCGATTCACTCGAGGAACTGTTCGGTGTCCTCCGCCAGAAGGATGTCCTGGAGTCGATCGGCGACGTCGATCGGGCGAACCTGGCCAAGTACCTGACGATCGCCAAGCTCCGGCTCGAGAACGCGATCGCCCTCGTTCGGAGCGGCGGCGCCGGCCAAGTCTAGAGCAAGCCCCGGGTCGCCAGTCCGCCCAACCAGGCCAGGGCCAGGCCGCCGAGTCCGATCGCCTGGATTTCCCACGCCCGCTCGCGGGCGCCCGGCAGCCGGCTCCGGCCGAGGGCCAAACCCACGGTCGTCAGGGCGATCGCCGCGTCTGCCACGCCCAGCGCCACGATCGGTGCGCCGCTCAGGACGAGGGAGCCTCCCGCGACCAGTGCCACGGAGGCCTGCAGCGCGGCCCCCAGCCGCCACGACCGCTTTCGGCCGAGAGCACCAACCGAGGTCTCGACGCCAGCTCCTCGATCACGCTCGTCGTCGGCCAGCTCGTTGGCCAGGGCGAGGGCGGCGCCGCCCATGACGGCCAACGGAACAAGGACGAGAAAGGCCCCCGGGATCCGCCCGGTTGCCCCCAGCCAGGCATACAGCGGCAGCAGCGGAAGTCCGACCGCGAATGGCAGCCACGACCAGCGGCTCGCCTTCAGCCGCAGGTCATAGGCGTAGCCCGTTACCACGCCGAGCAGGGCGATAACGATGACGATCGGTCGGACGGCCAGCGACAGGACCAACCCAAACGCCAGGCTGCCGACCGCGATCGCCCTGGCGACAGCGATCGGGACGAGTCCGCGCGGGAGCGGCTTGCCCGGCTTGTGACCGCGATCTCGCTCGACGTCAACGAGGTCGTTCAGGGTTCCGATCGAGGCTTGCAGCCCGAACATGGCGAGGCCGAGCAGCACAGCTCGTTCCCAGCCCGAGCCGGCCAGCCGGACGAGGCCGGCCGTGACGAATGCGTTCAGGAGCGAGGGAAACGGATGAACCAGACGGATCGCACCGGCGGCACGGGCGAGGCGGCCCGGCCCGTCAGACGTAGACGAGGTCCTCGAAGTTCTCGACGAGGTACTCGACGATCCGATCGCGACCGTCGGTAGCCTCCTGGCGGATGCCGGGGACGAGTGCCCAGAGCATCACCGCCGGAACGATCGAGTCACCCTTCGCATCGCGCCCGAAGGTGGCCGGCGCTCCGCCGCCGGCAGCGTAGATCCGCTCCAGCGCTCGGTCGTCGACGTTGGCGGCCTTCTTGAAATCAGCCAGCACGCGAAGAACGCCGCGGCGACGGGCGATATCCCTCATCAGCTCGGCCGCCCAGGCATCGAGCTGAGCATCTTCCTGCTCCTGGAGCCGCTCCCGGTATTCCTTCGGATTGGCAGCGAGTCCCGTTGCGCCCACCGGTCTCCCTCGTCGACGAATGTCCCACCGAGTATCGCAGGAACGGCTAGACGGCGGGTAGGGTCGGCAGCCCGTCGAGCTCGGCCAGGCTCGACAGGATCATCGAGGCAGCCTCTCGAGCGCCCGCCGCAGGCGGAACCGAAGCGTTCGGGACCAGAGCGACGGTCATCCCCGCTGCCCGGCCTGCAAGCACACCGTTGAGCGAGTCTTCGACAACGAGGCAGCCCGTTGGATCGACGCCCAGCCGCCGGGCCGTTAAAAGGTAGACGTCGGGAGCCGGCTTGCCGTGGGCCACCTCGTCGGAAGCGACCACGACTCGGAACAGGTTGCTGATCCCGAGCGAATTGAGCGCCGCATCGATGACGGCCTGATGCGATGACGAGGCGATGGCGAGTGGCAGGCCGGTGGCGGCCAGCCGTTGAACGGCGTCGACTGCACCGGCGATCCGCGGCGCCCCCCGGGTTCGGTAGCGCTCGACCATCGCCGCCACGATCTCTTCAACGATCTGCTGGTCGGGCAGGTCAAGTTCCAGGCGCTCGCGGATGATCCCCGCCCAGCCCAGCGAGTTGGCACCCATCACGGCTGCCTGATCGGCCTGACTCCAGGCCCGGCCGTGCTCGGCCGCCCAGGTCTGGCGCACCTCGTCCCACCAGACCTCGGCGTCGACGAGGACGCCATCGAGGTCGAAGATGACGGCTGCCGGCGTCCCTTGCGGGTGGCTCCGCACGCTGCTCAGCCGACGGCTGAGCGGCCGGTCGTCGCGCGCGCTCGGGTAGCTGAGCCTGTCGGGGGCTTCGAGGCCCGATTGACTGGCGGCTTGGCGAAGGCTGTTGCGCGGCGCCGGGCGCCCAGATCCAGGTCGGGCAGCGGCCGGCCCTCGATCCCTGCCAGGATCAGGCCGGCGAACGCGGCGACGTCGTCGGCGTTCTCGTCGGTGCCCCGAAGTGGCTGGCCTTCGATCTGGAACATCACGAGACGGTGGCCATGCTCGGCTTCGGCCGAGAGCTCGCCGATCTGGACCTTGCTCCACCGGACGAGCCGGCCGCCGGCGCGGGATCCCTCCTCGGGACCTCCCGACCGGACGTTGACCACGGCCAGACCCGCCGGACAGGGGGCCATGACCGACCAGCGACTGCCGATCTCGTCGCCCCAGGTCACCCAACAGTGCGGATCTGCATCCACCCCGAGCGCCACGAGAATGGATCCAACCGTGTCCAGGATCTTCGGGTTGATCCCAGCCCGACCGGGAGCCTTGGCACGCCACCCGCTCAGACGCATCCCCGGGAACCTCCGCTGCCTCGTCTCCGCCCGATCCCTGGGCACGGGACGAGGCTACCACGCGCGGGATCCCTGGCGACATCGCCCCCTGACCTTCGGCGGCTCGCAGGGCGGGATTCGGCCCGGTTAGGATGACTCGGTGCCCAGCTTGATTGCGCTCGCCGTCATCGGCCCGAGCGGACCGGCCTTGTTGGCGATCGTGGGAATCGGCGCAGGTCTCCTGTTGCTCGGCCGGGGCATGGGCGGCTCCCGGCGGGCGAACCTGATCGCGGACATTGCCGGTTCGACGATCGCCGCGATCGCCGCCGGGGAGAACCGGGTGAGCGGGACGATCGAGGCCGCCGAGCTGACCCTGACCTCGCCCCTCCAATCAGAGCCGTGTATCTACTTCCGGACGACCGTGACGGAGGAAGGCGACCGCTCGGAGTCCCGGATCTTCCACGACGAGCGAGCGGTGGGCTTCTGGGTCCGGGATGCGAGCGGCTCGATCCGGGTCTTCCCGCGCGGAGCGGCCTTCGACGTACCGGACACCTTCAATGCCCGGAGTGGCCTGCTCGGCGAGGAGCCCGTTGGCCTGCGCCTGCGGAGCGGGCCGGCGACCGATGTAGCCGAGAGGGACCGGGCGACTCAGATCGCGGACCTGCTCACCGTCCATCCGGCCGGGCCGGTCCTCGATGGCTCGGCTGGCTCGGCAGCAGGGCTGGGGCGTGCGGGTGGCCGCCGCCGTTACCACGAGGCGCGTCTCGCTGTGGGCGATCCGGTCACGATCCTGGGCATGGTCCTCCCCTTCGATCAGCTGGCCGACCCGGACAGCTCGGACGCGACTGACGGCGGCCTCGACGCGGCCGGCGCCGACCCGGCGATCGCCGCCGACCTGGCGGCCGCCCAGGCGAGTGGCACCCTGGCAGCCAGCCCGGAGCAGGCGTGGGCCAATGCGGCCATTCCGGGCTTCGGGATCGGCCGGCCCGTCCTGGCCCCCAGTCTCGACCCGGCTGCCCGGCCGGTACCACTGGCCAGTGCGACCGAGGCGGCTAATGCCCGGCGCACCTTCGACATCACCCCGAACAGCCTGATCCTCGCCTGCGGACCCGAGATGCGCCTGCTGGTCACGTCCGGGATGCCGGCGGTCGCCGCCCAACGCGCTGATGACCGTTTTTTCGTGGGGCTGCTGGGGGCAGTCCTCGCGATTGGCTGCGCACTGATGCTCGCCTGGCTGGTCAGCGGCGGGCTCGCCGCCTGATGCCGTACGCTGCCGCGGCGGCCTTCGCCGCCCTGATCGTCCTCGTGCTGGTGGGGTTCCTGACCTTCGTGACCTACAACGAGATCGTCGCCCTGCGCCAGCGCATCGACAAGGCCTGGGCAAACATCGACGTGGCACTCCGGCAGCGTTTCGACGAGCTGCCCAACCTGGTCGTTGCCGTCCGTGGGGTGATGGGCTTCGAGCAGGACGTCCTGACCGAGGTGACCCGCCTGCGCAACGCCTACTCTGCGGAGGTGCCGGTCGCCCAGCAGGCGGCAACCTCGGAGGCGACAAGCCAGGCCGTGCGCCAGCTGTTCGCCACGGTCGAGAACTACCCGAGTCTGAAGTCGGCCGCCAACGTGCTCGCCCTGCAGGCCGAGATCCAGCGCCTCGAGGATGTGATCGCGGACCGGCGCGAGCTGTACAACGACTCGGTCGCCCGCTACAACACCCGGATCCGGCAGGTTCCTGCAGTCCTCCTGGCCGGGCTCTTCGGCTGGACGCCCCGGGCATTCTTCACCGCGACCGACGCGCCACGAGGCGGTGTCCCGGTCGTCCTCTCGGAGCCCGACGCCGCACCTAGTGTCGCGATTCGCTGAT